>NZ_JBEPQT010000007.1:0-293875 GCF_040547985.1 Bradyrhizobium sp. LB14.3 | reverse complement strand
TTCGATACGGTGGGCGTGCCGCCGCTCATCGAGGGATTGGCCTTCAACGCGCTGATCGCTGATAAGGCCTTCGATAGCAACGCCATCATCGCCGAACTCGAAGCGCGTGGCGCCAAAGTCGTCATCTCCCAGCATCCGCGCCGTGCACAGCCTCTCGCCATCGACAAGGAGATGTACAAATGGCGGCATCTCATCGAGAACTTCTTCGGCAAGCTCAAGGAATTCAAGCGCATCGCAATGCGCGCCGACAAGACCGACCAGAGCTTCACTTCAATGATCTATCTGGCCGCGGCCGCGATAAACTCCAGATGAATCCCAACAGACCCTAGAACGAATTCGCCAGCTCGATCTCCGCTTCCAGCACCTGGATGCGCCGTGCTGCCTCACTGGAGGACAGGTCCCGCGCATATTGCGCGGGTTGATAGGCCTCTTCGCTGAGCCGTTTCAGCCTGAGGCCCTGTGTCCGGGTCATCTGCTCTGTGAGGAAAGCCCTGGCATCGTATTTACCCTGAACCTGCATGTCGCTTCTCCGGACCTGAAATCGTGACTTGACTATATGTTCTTATTTTGTTCTAACAAGTCATGGACAACAGAATTAATGAAATTCGACGTAAAATCAGTGCGTTGAGGCTGGAAATGGCCGATGTCGAGGCGTCCGTGCGCGAGCTCGTCGACCGCGATCGCGACTGCACGGAGAAGGCCCTGGCGCAAATGGATCTGCGCTGGAAAATCAATCTTCTGATCGGCGAATGGAAGGCTGCAGGTGGCGGCGATGTCCTGCCGGATGTCCGCGACAGGATGCGCCTTCGTTCCGCGAAGAAAGCCGGCAATCCCGTGCGTTCTATCGCGCGCCATTGAAAGCTTTGGGAGTGTGCCGTGGAAGAAGACCCGGCGACGTACCGGATCTTGAGACTGCGCGCCGAGATTCTCGAACTGGGCTCGGCCATCCGGCAGCTGCAACGCGAGGGGCTCGACGACGCCGCGGCCCAGCTCCTGATCGTGCGCAAGAGCGGACAGCTCGATCATCTCGTGAAATCAGATCGTGCGGGCTGTCATCCCGACCTCACCGGCGGCCGTCGTTGAAGCGTACGCGCGCAGGGCGACATGCGGGCTTGTCGATGCCGGAGGTTGGCGAAGCGGCCTGAGAAGGGTTCAGCCGAACCCGCAAAGCAAAAAGGCCCCGCGATGGCGGGGCCTCCTTGAATTTCGCCGAGCAGCTACTTGGTGTTGCTCATGCCACCCTTGTTGTGCGTCATGGTGCCGCCCTGGTCGGAGCCGGGGCCGGAGCCGCCCTGACCGGAGGGATCGGCGCCCTTGGAGGATTTGGTGTTGGCGCCCGTGGTCTGCGACGACGACATGGAGGATCCATGTTTCGCCTTGTGCGACTTTGCCTGCACGGCGAACGGCGCGGCGGCGAGGCCGGTTGCCAACATCACGGCGAGGGCGAGCTTGGTTGTCTTCATGGGGGAACTCCCTGAGTTGAATTGACGCAGGCAGCCAACCGCGCTCGGTCACAGGAGTTCCGAACACAGGAGCTCCGCTGCATCACGCACACTTCAAGATTCCTTGTCCTCTGCGAGGATGAAGACGACGCCGGTGAGTGTCGCGCCGATCGCGAATGTCGTCGCCAATGTGAGGGCGAAAGCGACAGCGGCCTGGCTTCCGCCATGGCTGAGCAGGTTGGCGACGGCTGGATTGGTCAGAACGAGCACGAGGCTGAAAGCGAGGCCGAGGGCTGCGCCCATCATCGCATGCGTCATCAGCTTGACGAGGCCGCTGGGAGAGATCAGGTCCGACGACTTTTTCGTGCGCATGGAACTCTATCCCGATCTCGCATCCAACGCCTGCGACGCTCGCCGGTTCCATCCGGATGAAGGAATTGTCATTGCCCGCTTCATCCGACGTTCATGCCGGCTTTGCGAGGATGAACACGTCACACCACGGGAACATTCGATATGGGTAAGGTGGTCTTTCTTTACCGCTCGCTGGCCTATCGCAACGCCGCCGCGGACATCCTGGGCAAAGCGCGCAAGCTGCCCCGCGGCGCGGAGCGAAGTGCTGCTCGCCGCTATGCAAAAGCGCTGCGCGAGCTCGCCCGAACGGAAGCCTGGCTCGAAGGACGCGTCGCGCGCGAACCGCGTCCGGCGCAGCGCATGACGAATGCGTCCTCCGGCTAGCCGGATGCGCGCTGCAATTCGGCGGAGCTGGCGTCTTCGAATTTGCCTGGTGTGGTTGTCGCGGCAGTCTTGCGAATCAACGGCACCTCCAGGCGGCACAGCAGGCCCTCGGCGCGCCAATCGAAATGCGCTTGTCCACCGAGCTGGGACTCGACGCTCGCAAGCAGGCTCCGCGTGCCGAAGCCGCGGGACTTCGGGGGCCTGACAAGCGGGCCGCCGGTCTCCTCCCAGGTCAGCGTGAGCAACTCGTCCTCGGCCTGCCAGCCGATCGCGAGCCGTCCCGACCGCGTCGAGAGCGCGCCATACTTTGCCGAGTTGGTGAAAAGCTCATGCAGCGCCAGTGCCAGCGTCTGGGCGGTCGCCGGCAGCAACTGAACTTCGGAGCCTGCCAATTTGATCTGGCCGCCGAGGGAATAGGGCGCAAGCTCCTCGTCGATCAGCTTCGAGAGTTCGGCGCCCTGCCAACTCGACAGCGACAGGATCGTATGCACGCGCGCCAGTGCATTGATGCGCCCCTCGACGGCGTTGACATAGGCCTTGACCTCGTCCGCACGGGTCAGGCGCACGATCGATTGCGCCAGTGCCAGCGCGTTCTTGGCGCGATGATCGACTTCCCGCGCCAGGAGGTTCTGCCGCTCCTCGGCGCGCTTGCGTTCAGTGATGTCCACCGTCACGCCGCTGACGCGCAGAACCCGGCCGCTATCGTCGGCCGTGGCGGCGGCCGTGCCGACACACCAGCGCACATCGCCGTCAGGCCGCACGATGCGGAACTCCGTTTCATAGGCGCGCGTGCCCTTGTTGAATTCGCCGATCGCCTTGCGCAACTGATCGACCTCATCGGGATGCAACAGCGCCTGAACGTTGGCCGGGTTCACCTCGAAGCTCTCCGGGCCAACGCCAAAGATGCGATACTGCCCCTCGTCCCAGATCCAGTCGCCGGTAATCCAGTCCCAGTCCCAGGAGCCCATCTTGCCGGCGGCGATCGCCATGCTGCGCCGCTCTTCGCTCTCGCGCAGCTTTGCGGTGGAATTCTCAAGCTCGGCGGTACGTGCACGCACGCGGTCCTCGAGATCCTGGTTCAGCCGTTCGAGCTCGCGCGTCTTGCGGTAGAGTTCGGCAAACACCTTGACCTTGGCGCGCAGCACCTCCGGCACGACCGGCACCGGGACGTAGTCGACCGCGCCCATCTCGTAGCCGCGCAGGCGGTCGATGTCGCTGACTTGAATGGCCGAGATGAAGATCATCGCGGTCTTCTGGAAGCGCGGATGCTCGCGGATCATCGCGGCAAGTTCGAAGCCGTCGAGTTCGGGCATGCAGACGTCGACCAGGATCACCGCGATCTCGGTCTTGAGCAGCACCTCCAGAGCCTCGCGACCCGACGAGGCGATCACGAGATTCTCGCCCAGATCCTTCAGGATCACCTCATAGGCGAGCAGCTTGGCCGGCTGGTCGTCGACGAGGAGGATGTTGACCTTTTGGTGGTCCATACGGGCATCCAACTCAGCGGTGCAGCCACATGCGGATTGCAAGCAGCAATTGATCGGTGTTGACGGGTTTGGCCAGGTAGTCGGACGCGCCGGCTTCGAGGCATTTCTCGCGGTCGCCCTTCATGGCCTTGGCCGTCAACGCGATGATCGGAACACGGGCGAAGGCCGGATCTTCACGAATAACGCCGATGGTCTGATAGCCATCCATCTGCGGCATCATGATGTCCATCAGCACGATGGCGATCTCCGGATTGGATTCGACCAGCGTCACCGCCTCCTTGCCGGTGGTCGCCGTCAGCACCTTCATGCCGCGCCGTTCCAGCACGCTCGACAGCGCGAAAATGTTGCGGGCGTCGTCGTCGACGAGGAGGGCGGTCTTGCCGATCAGGTCGTCGTCGGAACTGTTCAGCTTCTCCAGCATGCGCTGTTTCTCGACCGGCAATTCCGTGATCACGCGGTGCAGGAACAGCGCGGTCTCGTCGAGCAGGCGCTCCGGTGATTCCACGCCCTTGACCACGATGCTGCGCGCCATGGTGTGGAGTTCCGCATCTTCCTCGGCGGACAGCTCGCGGCCGGTGAAGACGACGACCGGGACGTTCGACAGCGCCTCGTCGTTGCGGATCTGGTCCAGCACCTCGAAGCCGCTCATGTCGGGCAGCCGCAGGTCGAGCACGACGCAATCGCAGGGGGACTCACGCAGCATCGAGAGCGCGTCGGCGCCGGTGCCGGCCGTCACGATCTCGATATCGTCGTGATGCAGGAGCTCCCGGATCGAGAGCTGCTCGGCTTCGTTGTCCTCGACGATCAGCAGCCGCTTGCGCCGCGGCCGCGCATATTCCTTGATCTGCGTCAGCGCGGCCGAGACGCCCTCGGTCGTCGTCGGCTTGTTGACGAAGGAGAAGGCGCCGCGCGCGAGCGCATGCTGGCGGTCCTCGTCGAGCGTGATGACCTGCACGGGGATGTGGCGGGTCAGCGGATTGTGCTTGAGCTGGCTCAGCACGGTCCAGCCGAGCATATCAGGCAGGAACACGTCGAGCGAGACGGCGCGCGGCTGGTACTGCTTTGCAAGCTCCAGCGCCTCCGCGCCGCGTGCGGCGACCAGCACCTTGAAACCCTTGTCCCGGGCAAGGTCAATCAGAATACGCGCATAATGCGGATCGTCCTCGACGATCAGCAGGATACTGTCGCCGGGTTCGAGGTTGAGCCGGTCGTCGGCGAGCTGCTCGATGACGCGCTGCTGTTCGGGCGTGGCGGGCTGCAGCGCCGGCGGCTGGCTGTGTTGCTGGGGCGCAGGGCGCGGCGCGAGCGTCGGGCCGGAATATTTCAGCGGCAGGTATAGCGTGAAGCACGACCCCTTGCCCGGCAAGCTGCGCAGGTGGATTTCGCCGCCGAGCAGGCTTGCGAGCTCGCGGCTGATCGCAAGGCCGAGGCCGGTGCCGCCATATTTGCGGCTGGTGCCCGCATCCGCTTGCTGGAACGCCTCGAAGATCAGCTTCTGCTTCTCCAGGGGAATGCCGATGCCGGTGTCGGACACTTCGAATGCGATCACGGCCGGCGCCGAGTTCAGCAAGGGATGATCCGTTCCCCAGCCGCCGACCGCGGCGGCGACCTTCAGGCGCACTTCGCCCTCGGCGGTGAACTTGAAGGCGTTGGAGAGCAGGTTCTTCAAAACCTGCTGCAGGCGCTTGGAGTCGGTGACGAGGCTGCGCGCAAGATTCGGATCGACGTCGATCTTGAACGAAAGGTTGCGGTTTTCCGCCTCGTGACGGAACGGCCGCCCGACGGTATCGAGCAGGTTCGCGGTCAGGATTTCCTCGGCGTCGACCGTCACGGTGCCGGACTCGATCTTGGAGAGATCTAGAATGTCGCTGATGAGATTGAGCAGGTCGGTGCCGGCGCCATGGATGGTACGGGCGAATTCGACTTGTTTGCCGGTGAGATTGCCGTCCGGATTGTCGGTGAGCTGCTGTCCGAGGATCAGGATCGAGTTCAGCGGCGTGCGCAGCTCGTGACTCATATTGGCGAGGAATTCGGACTTGTACTTCGAGGTGAGTGCCAGCTCGGTCGCCTTTTCCTCCAGTGCGCGGCGGGCCTGCTCGATCTCCTGATTCTTGCGCTCGACCTCGACGTTGCGCTCGGCGAGCTGCTGCGCCTTCTGTTCGAGCTGGTCGTTGGTCTGCTGCAATTCGCGCTGCTGGGTCTGGAGTTCGCCGGCGAGCTGTTGCGATTGCTTGAGCAGGCCTTCGGTCTGCATCGTCGCTTCGATCGAGTTGAGCACGATGCCGATGGAGTCCGTGAGCTGCTCCAGGAAGGTCATCTGCGAAGTCGTGAATGAGGTGAGCGAGGCCAGCTCGATCACCGCCTTGACCTGGCCTTCGAACAGCACCGGCAGCACCACGAGGTTCTTCGGGGCGACCCGGAGCAGTGCCGAATTGATCGGCACCACGTCGGCCGGAATGTCCGCGATCACGCGCGGACGCTTGTCGATCGCGCATTGGCCGATCAGGCCGTCGCCGAGCGGCAGCACGCGCTGATACGGATAGATGCCGTCGCCGGCATAGGAAGCGAGCAGCAGAAGCTGCGGACTATCCTCGTTCTCGACCTGATAGATCACGCCGGTATGCGCGTTCACCAGCGGCGACAATTCGGTGAGCAGCAGCCGGCCGACGGTGGTGAGATCGCGCTGGCCCTGGAGCATGTTGGTGAATTTCGCAAGATTGGTCTTCAACCAGTCCTGCTCGGTGTTCACGTCCGTCGTCAGACGGAGGTTCGTGATCATCGTGTTGATGTTGTCTTTGAGCTCCGAGACCTCTCCGCGGGCGTCGACCTGGATCGACCGTGTCAGGTCGCCCTTGGTCACCGCGGTTGCGACCTCCGCGATCGCGCGCACCTGAGAGGTGAGGTTGGCCGCCAGGAGGTTGACGTTACCGGTGAGATCCTTCCAGGTGCCGGCGGCGCCGGGCACGTCGGCCTGACCGCCCAGCCGTCCCTCGACGCCGACCTCGCGCGCCACTGACGTCACCTGGTCGGCGAAGGTCGCGAGCGTCTCGGTCATGTTGTTGATCGTGTCGGCGAGCGCCGCGACCTCACCCTTCGACTTCACCGTCAGGTTCTGCTTGAGGTCGCCGTTGGCGACCGCGGTCACCACCTTGACGATGCCGCGGACCTGCTCGGTCAGGTTCGCCGCCATGAAGTTGACGGTGTCGGTGAGGTCCTTCCAGGTGCCGGCGACGCCGGGCACCTGGGCCTGGCCGCCGAGTTCGCCTTCGGTGCCGACCTCGCGCGCGACGCGCGTCACTTCGCCGGCGAAGGCATTGAGCTGGTCCACCATGGTGTTGATGGTGTTTTTCAGCTCGAGGATTTCGCCCTTCACGTCCACGGTGATCTTGCGCGACAAGTCGCCGCGCGCCACCGCAGTGGTGACCTCGGCGATATTGCGGACCTGCGTGGTGAGGTTCGCGGCCAAAAGGTTGACGTTGTCGGTGAGGTCCTTCCAGGTGCCGCCGACGCCGGGGACCACGGCTTGGCCGCCGAGCCGGCCTTCGGTGCCGACCTCGCGCGCGACGCGCGTCACTTCGGCCGCGAAGGAGCGGAGCTGCTCGACCATGGTGTTCAAGGTGTCCTTGAGCAGCAAGATCTCGCCGCGCACGTCCACCGTGATCTTTTTCGAGAGGTCGCCGCCCGCGATCGCGGTTGCGACCTCGGCGATGTTGCGGACCTGGGCCGTCAGGTTCGAGGCCATGAAGTTGACGTTGTCGGTGAGGTCCTTCCAGGTGCCGGCAACCCCGGGCACCTCGGCCTGGCCGCCGAGCTTGCCTTCGGTGCCGACCTCGCGCGCGACGCGCGTGACTTCGCCGGCAAAGGCGTTGAGCTGGTCCACCATGGTATTGATGGTGTTCTTCAGCTCCAGGATTTCGCCGCGCACGTCGACGGTGATCTTGCGCGAGAGGTCGCCGCGCGCCACGGCAGTGGTGACCTCGGCGATGTTGCGGACCTGGGCGGTGAGGTTGCCCGCCATCGAGTTGACGCTGTCGGTGAGATCCTTCCAGGTGCCGGCGACGCCGGGCACGTTGGCCTGGCCGCCGAGGCGCCCTTCGGTGCCGACCTCGCGCGCCACGCGCGTCACCTCGCCCGCGAAGCGGTTGAGCTGGTCGACCATCGTGTTCAAGGTGTCCTTGAGCTGAAGGATCTCGCCGCGCACGTCCACCGTGATCTTGCGGGACAAGTCGCCGCCGGCGATCGCGGTCGCCACTTCGGCGATGTTACGGACCTGGGCGGTGAGGTTGCCAGCCATCGAGTTGACGCTGTCGGTGAGGTCCTTCCAGGTGCCGGCGACGCCGGGCACTTCGGCTTGTCCACCGAGCTTGCCTTCGGTGCCGACTTCGCGCGCAACGCGCGTGACTTCGCCGGCGAAGGCGTTGAGCTGGTCCACCATGGTGTTGAGCGTTTCCTTCAACTGAAGGATTTCGCCGGACACGTTGACGGTGATCTTCTTCGACAAATCGCCCTTGGCCACCGCGGTCGCGACTTCGGCGATGTTGCGGACCTGCCCGGTCAGGTTCGACGCCATCGAGTTGACGCTGTCGGTGAGGTCCTTCCAGGTGCCGGCGACGCCGCGCACCTGGGCCTGGCCGCCGAGTTTGCCTTCGGTGCCGACTTCGCGCGCGACGCGCGTCACTTCACCGGCAAAGGCGTTGAGCTGGTCCACCATGGTGTTGATGGTGTCCTTCAGCTCGAGGATTTCGCCGCGCACGTCCACGGTGATCTTCTTCGACAAGTCGCCGCCGGCAACCGCCGTCGTCACCTCGGCGATGTTGCGGACCTGCGCGGTCAGGTTCGACGCCATCGAGTTGACGCTCTCGGTGAGATCCTTCCAGGTGCCGGCGACGCCGAGCACGTTGGCCTGGCCGCCGAGGCGGCCTTCGGTGCCGACCTCGCGCGCCACACGCGTCACTTCGCCGGCGAAGGCGTTGAGCTGGTCCACGCAGGTGTTCAGCGTTTCCTTCAGCTGAAGGATCTCGCCCGACACGTTCACCGTGATCTTCTTCGAGAGGTCGCCGCCCGCGATGGCGGTCGCGACGTCGGCGATGTTGCGGACCTGGGCCGTCAGGTTCGACGCCATGAAGTTGACGTTGTCGGTGAGGTCCTTCCAGGTGCCGGCGACACCAGGCACCTGGGCCTGGCCGCCGAGCTTGCCCTCGGTGCCGACCTCGCGCGCCACGCGCGTCACTTCGGAGGCGAAGGAGTTGAGCTGGTCCACCATGGTGTTGATGGTGTCCTTCAGCTCCAGGATCTCGCCGCGCACGTCCACCGTGATCTTGCGCGACAAGTCGCCGCGCGCAACGGCGGTGGTGACGTTGGCGATGTTGCGGACCTGGGCGGTGAGGTTGCCGCACATCGCGTTCACGGAATCGGTCAGGTCCTTCCAGGTACCGGCGACGCCGGGCACGATGGCCTGGCCGCCGAGCTTGCCGTCGGTGCCGACCTCGCGCGCCACGCGCGTCACTTCGGAAGCGAAGGAGCGGAGCTGGTCCACCATCGTGTTGATGGCTTCCTTGAGCTGAAGGATCTCGCCGCGGACGTCCACCGTGATCTTCTTCGACAAGTCGCCGTTGGCCACAGCGATCGTCACCTCGGCAATGTTGCGAACCTGGTTGGTCAGGTTGTTCGCCATCGAGTTGACGCTCTCGGTCAAATCCTTCCAGACGCCAGTCATTTCCGGCACCTGGGCCTGGCCGCCGAGCTTGCCCTCGGTGCCGACCTCACGCGCGACGCGCGTCACCTCGGAGGTGAACACGCCGAGCTGCTTGATCATGGTGTTGACGATGGTCGCGGACTGCAGGAATTCGCCGCGGAGCGGACGGCCGTCGACGTCGAGCTTGACGGTCTGGATCAGGTCGCCTTGCGCCACGGCTGCGACCGCGCGCGTCACCTCGCGGGTTGGCCACAACAAATCGTCGATCAATGTGTTGACCGAGCCTTCCATATCGGCCCAGGAGCCGGAGGCGAGGCCGAACTTCACGCGCTGCCGCGTCTTGCCCTCGCGGCCGACCACCTGGCCGACCAGCTCGAGCTGCTGCGCCATACGCTGATTGGCGGCGATGATTTCGTTGAATGTGTCGGCGAGCTTGCCGTCAATGCCGAGATAGTCGCCGCTCATGCGCACCGAGAAATCGCCGTTGCGCATGGCCTGGAGGGCAAGCAGCAATTCTGCCCGGGAATCCGGCTCCGACATACCGTTGTTCTTTGGCTTTGGGCCGCGACGACCGGAGCGTGATGCAGTTCCGGTTTCGACGTCGCTCATACTCATTCCCCCGCAGGCGCCGGCCGAATCCCAGGCAAGACGCGATTGATCAAAATAGAGCTTCAGCTCAATTCGAAATCAAGCGCCAACGTGCGGCACCAGGAAATGGAACCTGCTTTGCTCAGCCCAACGGAAACAATCGCGATGGACCGAAATGGTTCCATCGGGTTCCAAAATTTTCGGGCCGAAGGTCCCCCTTCAACGCGCCATTGACAGTTGGCTTCAGGAACGGAGCGGCGGCCCTCCCGTTAGCCCGCAAATGCAGGGAGAGCGCATATGAAAGCCGGATTTGCCGTCGTCGTGACTGTGATGGTGTTTGCCGGATCGGCTTTGGCGCAGAGCGGTGCGCCCAGCGGTCGCGGCGCCGTGACCGGCGATCCCGCCGCAAGCTCCGCCACGCCACGGGCGGATACGCCGACCACGGGCACGTCGACCCGGTCGAACCCCAGCGGTAGCGGCACCTCGAGCTCGGGCGGCAAGGATGACAATGGGGATGCCGGCCGGGACAGAATGCCGGAGAGCGACCGTACGGTGCGGCCGGAGAGCCAGCAACATCATCCGAACGACAAGTAAAGGGGCTATTTGTCCGCCATGGTGCGCTCGGCGTCCTTGACCTGCGAGCGCAATATCGGGAGCTGCTCGCGCGCGAACGCCGCAAGCGCGGCATCATCGGGTGCCTTGAGATAGCGTTCGAGCAGGTCGATCACCGATTCATATTCGGGAATCTGCGCGGCATAGTAGCTTTTGACGAAAGTTGGCCCGTCCGAGGTTTCGGGCTCGACCAGGCTCGCACTCGCCGGGGTCGTCTTGGCGACGCGCGGTTCAGTGCCGATCGCCTCCTGGATCGGCTTCAGGGCCTTGTCGCGCTGGGCTGCTTCTTCGGCACGCAGAGCGGCGAGGTTCTTGACCTCGGCATTGCCCTTCAGGTCGGTGCTCTCCAGCAGACCCTGCTGGAAGCGGCTGAACGTGTAGAGGTCGCTGATGACCTCGGTTGCGGTCGGCGCGCGGCCGGCCGGACTGTGCTCGGCGGTGCTATCGGCAAGCGCTGCAGTGCTGATGGAGGCGAGGACTATCGCGACAAGAATCCGCATGTATAGCCAATAGCGGATGGTGACCAAAGTTCCGCAAATGTTACGATCTCGTAAGCGCTGTTGCAGCGCCCAGGTTCCGTCCCCAATTTTACCTTCATGAAACGATCCGACACTTTCAGAGACAACGCCGAAAACTGCCTTCAGCTCGCTGAACGGTCCCAAGGACAGCCGGCTCACAACCGCTTCTTGCGCATGGCGGAGGCGTGGACGGCACTCGCGAACGAGCAGGACTGGCTCGACGGCGAGGTGCCGCCCGTTGCGGCCCGCAGCCGTCAAAGGCAGGAGGCGTGACGCTCTCGTTTTCGTGAATCTGCGTGTGAGACGGCTCACGGAACGCAAGCCACCAATTCATTATTCGGGAGCAGTCGATCTCGTTATTTTTTGATTCCAGGAATTTAATTCCAGAAGGAGGTTTGCGATGGCTACACGCCCACGTCTGGCTCTTCTTTCTCTCATTTTCGCCTTTGGCGTCTCGGTCGCATTTGCGACGGTGACGACGGTGCGGCAGGTGCATCATGAAAATGCAACGGCCGCAGTCCACGCGGCCCATAGTTAGCCGCAGCCTCTCTTGCTCTCGGAACCTTCGAGGCTCAGGCGCGTAAGCGCTTCGAGACGACACGAGAGAGGCGAGAGCACATCATGGCCCATTCCGACCAAGGCATCATCAGAGATCAGCGCGGTGAACAGCAGCCGCGGGACAAGCAGCGCGCGCAAACGGTGCACAAGTCGAAGCGAGAGGGCTCGCCCTCTCGCGAGGCCACGCGCGATCCCAAGTTGAACGACAACAGCAAGACACCCGGCTCCGGCATGGTGCCGGATGATTCCGGCGACGCGCCGAGCGGCTAATTCCACGAGGAACGAATCCCCGCGCGAAGAGTCGAGGGAATGCTTCTGGTTGTCATGCCCCCGGTGATCCGGAAGCAATCTCCAAGGGCGGCCCTGGCACCCCGTGCCGGGGCCGTTTGCTTGAGCATCAGGCCGGGCTAATCTTCGGACTCGCGCTGCGGATGCGGGTGCGTGTGGCCGTCCGGTCCGCGCCCGAAAACCCCGAACCTGCTCGATTTGACATTAGCCCCTGCATCAACCCCGGCGGCGGCCAGTCCGAGCTTGAGGAGCTCGCGTACCGCCGCGGCTCGTGTCGGCATGCGATGTTTGAACCGGAAGTCGTCCACCGCGGCCAGTTCTTCTGGTGACAGCATGACCTGGAGCCGCTCGGCGCGAAGGTCGTTCATGGTCAATCACCCAAAATGAGTATGTTGAGTAATCCACTCAACAAACTCATTCCACGAGGGTTCCACAAAATCCGAGCCACCAGATGGTCATCGAGCAGGTAGAGCGCTGGGCCAACAGCCTGGGCCTTCAACCGCCGAGATTGCAGCCTTCGACGCAAGCGAAAGCGAGCTAACGCTTCGCGAGGGGAGAGCTCTTTGCCGACAGCGAATGGGCTGATCGGTGCGGTTTGCGGGAGACGATGCGAAGCTTGCGCCTGAGCCACCAGGCCAATACCGAAACGACGGCCCAGACGATCAACGCGGCAGCGAAAGCGCCCGGAACGCTCGCAGCCACGGTGAGATGGAAGACGGCAGCGAATGCCAGGAGACCGGCACTTCCCCAGGCGGCGCCAGCCGCGTCGAGCGCGGCGGCCTCTTGCCCGCGGCGCGTGCCGCTGAGGCCGGCCTTCTCCTTGGTGCGGCGCTCATGGCTTTCGACCAGCGTGGCGCTCGCGCAGAAGATGGCGGGAAGCGCAAGGAATAGTCCGCCAACGGACACACCAAAGTGCGCTCCCAGTATCCCCGTGAGCACGGTCGCCAGGCCACCGAGCAGGAAACGAATGCCGTATTCGTACCAGCGTGTCTGCTTTAGCGCGGAGAGTGACAGCTTGACCGGCATCAGGCCGCACCTCCGAAGCCGGCGAGCAGGCCGAAGGCGACCGCAAGCCACACGACAACAGCGAGGACGGTCGCGGGCAGCGCGGACACACGGTATCCGATCAGCAGATGGCAGACGACAACGCTGTAGCAGCCGAGCGCGACCGCGCCATAGATCATCGTCCAGCTTTCGGCCGCAGCATATTGCGGGCCGTGCTGGACGACGGCGATGCCGAGCGTCGCCAGTGCGACTGACGGCGCTGCGCCGAGCAGCCCCGCAAAGCTTTTGGGTTTGAGCATATCGCCGAAGATCGCAAAGGCGGAGACGATGACGCCACCGGCAATGAATCGCAGGACATATTCGGTCACGGCCGTTCCCGCCGATTGACCTGCTCGCGGAACGATCGCGTCAGTGTCCATGGCCGCAAAAGTCTCTCTACGGCCGCGCCAAGCGCAAATCCTGCGACGACGTCGCTTGCCCAATGCGCGAGCACCGCGATCCGTGTCAGCGAAAGCGCGACCGCAACCGTGCGCACCAATCGACGCGGCGCTTCGGGCAGCAAGCCCGCAGCCGACGCAAGTGCGCCCATATGGACCGCGTGACCGGACGGGAAGGCGTCGCGCGCCTGTCCTGAGACGGGTACTCCATGTCGGTGTCCGCGTATGGTCAGCCGGTCTGGCCTGATCTGATCGAACACGGATTTCAGGACATGAGGCAGAACGGCCGTCGCTAGCGACACAGCCAGAACGTGATTTGCCACGGGCCGCTGTTGCGGCTGCCAAATATGAGCATAGAGCCACCCCGCTGCGGCCAGCGCGAGCAGCACGTGCTCGTCGGCCGCCCAGGTTAATGTCTGCGCGGTGTGCTCGACGCCTGAATTGGTGTGATCAGCGATCTCGTTCGCGATCGCGACGTCGATCCGGGTAGGTTTGACGTTGACTAAGGCCATCGGTCTGCAAGCGTGATGTCTCCCCATGACGGTCTTGCAAAGCCCGGAGGCAAAGAAGGTTCCTGAGCTCTGCCTCGTGGCATATGCAAGCCGGCGTCCTCGGAAACTCGTTACTTGGACTGGCCGACGCTCGGTGCCTTGCCGAGCTCCTTGGCCATGTCGAGGTGGTGCTTGAGCGCCGGCAGCGTCTTGCCGGCCCAATCCTTCAGGTCGGAATTGTCCCCGCCTTTGGCGTAACGCTCGAACAGCGAGACCGCGTCCTCATGGGCGCTGACCTGGTACGAATTGTAATCCGAGCTGAAGTCCTTGCCATTCGCGCTCTTGAGCTTGTCGAGCTTGCTCTGGTGCGAGCTGTCGACCGCTGTCGGCAGGGTTGCCTGCACCTTGCCGCCGCTGACCAGGCCCTTGAGTTCGCCGCTGGTCTTGGTGTGGTCGGTCACCATCTGTTGCGCAAAACTCTTCTCCTGCGCGTTGCCCTTCTGCTCGGCGAGCTTGCTCGATTCGATCTCGAACATGTCGCTGATGGCAACCTCCTTGACGAAGTCGGCGGTCGCAGGCGCGATGCCGAGCGCCGAATTGACGCCGGTCTTCTCACCGAGCGACTGGGCGAGCGCGGGGCCTGCGAAAAGCACGCAAGCAAGGGCGATGATGGTACGTTTCATGGTCCGGTCCCTCCGATTGAGCGCGCAGCCTCTCGCCGCGCGACGTGGCGCCGACCAACACGCCGCAGGGGCCGAGGTTCCTAACGGTTAATCCGTGGGATGCCGCCCGGTGCGCGGATTGATGGGGTCGGTCGGCTTGCGCCGAAGCCGTTCGGGCAGAAACGGCTCGGTCGGCGTGGCGGTGGCCTCGGCACGTACGTCTGCATGGCGTTGTGCCCGTTCATGCGGCGTCCGGTTGTCGTTGATCTGCCGCTTCACGTCGAGGCCATCGACGGGATCGTTGACGCCGTGCTGGATATCGCGGAAATCGCTCATGCTTCACCTCATTCCTTTCCAGGCAGGATCTTTTCCAACATCTGCCGCGCCGCTCCCTTGATCACTCCGCTCTCGTTGGGATCGCCCTTCATCAGGGCGAGCGAGAAATTCTTCGCCTGCTGCAAGGTGACGTGCGGCGGCAGCGGCGGCACTTCGGGGTCGGTCTTCACCTCCAGCACCACCGGCATCTCGCTCGCCAGCGCCTGCTCCCAGGCCGAGCCCAGCAACTGCGGGCTGTCGACGTAGATGCCGCGCAAGCCGATCAACTCGGCAAAGCGCGAATAGGACACGTTTGGGATGCGCTGCGATGCCTCGAATTTTGGATCGCCGTTGATGATGCGCTGCTCCCAGGTTACCTGGTTGAGGTCTTCGTTGTTGAAGACGCAGACGATGAAGCGCGGATCCTTCCAGTCGCGCCAATACTTCGCGGCGGTGATCAGCTCGGCCATGTTGTTCATCTGCATCGCGCCGTCGCCGACGAGTGCAATCACGGGGCGGTCGGGATGGGCGTATTTCGCGGCGAGCGCATAGGGCACCGCGGCACCCATGGAGGCGAGGCCGCCGGAGAGCGAGGCCGTCATGCCGCGGCGCATCTTCAGGTCGCGCGCGAACCAGTTGGCGCAGGAGCCGGAATCACTGGTGATGATGGCCAGGTCCGGCAGGCGCGGCGACAATTCCCAGGCGACGAGCTGCGGATTGACCGGTGCTGCGGGCTGATGTGCGCGGTCATCCAGCGTCTTCCACCATTTCGCGACGTCGGCTTCGATACCCTGGCGCCAGGCGCCGTCGCTCTTGGGTTTCAGTCGCGGCAGCAGTGCGCGCAGCGTCTCGGCGGCATCGCCGACGAGGCCGACCTCCATGGGAAAGCGGATCGACAACATGCTGGCGTCGATGTCGATCTGCACGCCGCGCGCCGCGCCTTCCTTCGGCAGGAATTCGGCATAGGGAAAGGCGGAGCCGACCATCAGCAGCGTGTCGCATTCCATCATCATGTTGTAGCTGGGCTCGGTGCCGAGCAGGCCGATCGAGCCGGTGACCCAGGGCAGGTCGTCGGGCAGCACAGCCTTGCCGAGCAGCGCTTTGGCACAGCCGGCCGACAGCCGGTCGGCGACCGCGATCGCCTCCTCGGTGGCATGCAGCGCGCCGGCGCCGACGAGCATCGCGACCTTCTTGCCGGCGTTGAGCACTTCGGCGGCACGGTCGAGATCAGCGTCACGAGGCTTGATGCTGGGAGCGCTATAGCCGATGCCAGAATGCAGGGTGCCGTGAGCGCGCGGCGGGTCCTCGTACGGCTCCTCCTGGATATCGTTGGGCAAGATGATCACGGTTGGCGTCCGCCGGGCCAGCGCGATCCGGATCGATCGATCAATCAGATGCCGAATCTGCGCCGGCGAGGATGCCTGCATGACGTAGGCGCCAGCCACATCCTTGAACATCGAGACGAGGTCAAGTTCCTGCTGATAGTGTCCGCCCAGTGCATTGCGTGCCTGCTGACCGACGATCCCAAGCACCGGCTGGTGATCGAGCAGGGCATCGTAGAACCCGGTAATCAAATGCGAGGCGCCGGGGCCCGAAGTTGCGATGCAGACGCCGAGCTGACCGGAGAACTTCGCATAGGCGGTCGCCATGAAGGCGGCCATCTCCTCGTGCCGGGCTTGGACAAAGCCGATCTTGCCCTCAGCACGCTGAAGGGCACCGAACACGCCGTTGATTCCGTCGCCGGGATAGCCAAAGAGGTGGCGCACTCCCCATTGATGCAGACGCTGAACGATGAAGTCGGAGACGGTCTGGGACATCGTGGGCGGCTCTTCGTTCCAGGAACTTTTGATTCGGGGACTTGAAGTCGAGAGAACCGCCTGTTTCAGGCGATGTTCCTCAACTCACGCGGAACAAGCTGGAACGATCGCTCACTCATTCGGGTTGTCTCAATACTGGCTGAGTGGAGAATTGAGATGTTGAATCAAGGCGAACTGGACCAAAACGAGATGGGCCGCTTGATCGGCAGCGACAAGGTCGAGGGAACATCGGTCTATGGCGCCGATCGCAACAAGATCGGCTCGATCGAACGCGTGATGATCGACAAGGTCAGCGGCAAGGTGTCCTACGCCGTGCTCGGTTTCGGCGGTTTCCTGGGCCTCGGCAACGACCACTATCCGCTACCGTGGCAGTCGCTGAAATACGACACGGAGCTTGGCGGCTACGTCACCGGCATTACCACTAAGGAGCTGGAAGGCGCGCCGAAATACGGCGAACGGAGTGATTGGAACTGGGGTGATGACGCCGCAGTTCGCGGTATCAACTCCTACTATGGCGTCCCCTTCGCTTAGGGATTCACGGAAAGGGAGTTCGATGAGCAAGGAACGGCCGAACGACGATCCCCGGCAGCAGAGCGACTGGGGTTCGCACAAGCAAACGGACAAGCCCTGGAAAGGCAATCCGGAAAAGGAGCAGGGATCGGGCGAGGTGAAACCCGATCTCGAAAAATGGCATGAGACCAATACGCACTGAGCAAGCTGTTAATAATGAATTCGCAGCAAGCGCGGCGTGCACGATGCCGCGCTTGTTCTTTGAGCAGTCACATTGACGTATGACACCGTCGCTTGCGCAGGCCGGAACCATGCCTTCGCACTGCGGTTAGGCCTCCGGTGCGAGCCGGACTGAGGCGGCTTAGTACCGACAGAGGTGTTCACCGTGGATGCTCAAACCCGGGAGCATGGGCCGTCCGCGGAGCCGCCGCAGAGGGCGAAGGAAGCTCCGGAGACATCTCCTGATCAGGCCCGCGACGCCAAAGATCAGAAGCCGGCGAAGATGCCATCGCTGCGAGATCGGATGCGCGAGCATTGGCTGCTCGCCACCGTCGGCGCCATTGTGTTGCTCGCGGCCCTGATCGCTGGCCTGCTCTACTGGCTCCAGGTGCGTCACTATGAATCCACCGACGACGCCTTCGTCGCGGCGCGCAGCTTTTCGGTGGCCGCGAAGGTCGGCGGCTACGTGACCGATATTCCGGTCACGTACAACCAGCATGCCAACGCCGGCGATCTCCTTGCCAAGATCGACGAGCGCGACTATCGCATCGCCATACAGCAGGCCGCGGCTCAAGTTGCGATCTCAACGGCGAACATCGCCAACGTCGAGGCCCAGATCGTTTCACAACAGGAACAGATCAAGCAGGCCCAGGCGCAGCTCGAACAAGCGCAGGCGCAGCTCCAGTTCTCGCAGGAGGAGTTCAAGCGCGCGGAAGATCTCGTCGAGAAGGGCGCCGGCACCGTGCAGCGCCAGCAACAGACCCGCTCCGATCTTCAGGCGCAGCAGGCCAACACTGAACGTGCGAAGACCGCGGTGACCGCCGCGCAAGTCGGCATCGAGACGCTGCAAGCGCAGCTCGAGGGCGCCCGCGCGCAGCTCGCGCAGTCGCAGGCGCAGCTCGATCAGGCCAAGTTGAACCTGCAATATACCAGCGTCATTGCTGCGCAGTCTGGCCGCGTCGTCAAGCTTAGTGGTGCCAAGGGTACTTTTGTCACTGCGGGACAAAGCCTGATGATGTTCGTGCCCGACGAGGTCTGGATCGTCGCCAACTACAGGGAGACGCAGCTCAATGACATGCGACCGGGCCAGCCGGTCGAGATCCGCATCGACGCCTATCCCGGCCGTAAGCTGACCGGCCATGTCGAGTCCGTGCAGCCGGGCTCCGGCACCGCGTTCAGCCTGCTGCCGGCGGAGAACGCCACCGGCAATTACGTCAAGGTGGTGCAGCGCGTGCCGGTGAAGATCGTGGTCGACAATTGGCCGGCGGATCTGCCTGTCGGTCCCGGCATGTCGGTCGTGCCCTGGATCAGGGTGCGATGACGGACGCCGTCGACAGCGGCGCATCCGCGGGCGGCTGGTCGCCGGAGCGCTCCGCGGCGGGTGGTCATAATCCTTATCTGATCGCCTTCGTCGTCTCGATCGCGACCTTCATGGAGGTGCTCGACACCACCATCGCCAATGTCGCGCTGCGACACATCGCGGGCAGCCTCGCGGTCGGTATCGACGAGAGCACCTACGTCATCACCAGCTATCTCGTCGCCAACGCCATTGTGCTGTCGATCTCGGGCTGGCTGTCGACCGTGATCGGCCGCAAACGCTTCTACATGATTTGCGTTGCGACCTTCACGGTCTCTTCGCTTTTGTGTGGCTTCGCATGGAATTTGCAGGCGCTGGTGCTGTTCCGCATCCTTCAGGGCCTTGGCGGCGGCGGCATGGCGACCAGTGAGCAGGCGATCCTCGCCGACTCCTTCCCGCCGCACAAGCGGGGCCAGGCCTTTGCGATCTATGGCATCGCCGTCGTGGTGGCGCCGGTGATAGGACCGACGCTCGGCGGCTGGATCACCGACACCTACACCTGGCACTGGGTGTTCCTGATCAACGTCCCCATGGGGGTGCTGTCGCTGTTCCTGGTCGGCACGCTGGTCAAGGAGCCGTCGGGCGCGGAGGAGGAGAGGAAGAAGCTGCTGAGCAAGGGGCTGCGGGTCGACTATGTCGGCTTCCTGCTGGTCGCGACCGGGCTCGGCTCGCTCGAATACGTGCTCGACGAAGGCCAGCGCAGCGACTGGTTCGGCTCGAACATGATCGTGTTCTTCGCCTTGCTTTCGGCCGTATCACTGCTTGCGCTGATCCCCTGGGAGCTGACACGCGAGGATCCCATCGTCGATCTCCGCCTGCTCGGCCGCCGCCAGTTCGCCGCCTGCTTCCTGGTCATGCTTGCTACCGGTGCGGTGCTGATCTCCACAACGCAGCTTTTGCCGCAACTGCTCCAGACCGAACTGAACTACACTGCGCTGCTCGCCGGTCTCGCATTGTCACCCGGAGGCATCGCGACGCTGGTGCTGATGCCCGTGGTCGGCCGCCTCACCGGCATCGTGCAGCCGAAATATCTCATCATGCTCGGCGCTGCCATCGTCGCGTTCTCGATGTGGCATCTCACGGGGCTCACCGGCGACATCACCTACGGCTACGCCGCGATGTCGCGCATCTTCCTCGCCCTCGGTCTGCCCTTCCTGTTCCTGCCGGTCACGACAGCGTCCTACGACGGCGTGCCGCCTGAAAAGACCAACCAAGCCTCCGCGCTGATCAACGTCGCTCGCAACATCGGCGGCTCCATGGGCGTCGCGTTGGCACAGACGGTCCTGGCGCAGCGCCAGCAATTCCACCAGAGCCGGCTGATCGAGCACGCCGCGCCATCCGATCTCGGCTACCAGCAGACCATCGAGACGATGACCCGCTTCTTCCAGGCTCAGGGCTCGAGCGCGAGCGATGCGGCCTCGCAGGCCGTCGCCTGGGTCGGCCGCATCTTGCAGCAGCAGGTCGATTTGCTCGCCTATATCGACGTGTTCTGGACCCTCGCGGTTGTTGCCGTGCTGATGATCCCCACTGCCGCCGTGCTGCGGCCAATCAATCTGAACGCGCCGGCAAAGGGACATTGAGCCAACGACCGTTGGGACAGAAAGGGTGACCGCGGCGCAAAAGTCCGGCTAGACTGGTCCGAACACCAAGCAAAAGTCCGGGAGGTAACTTAAGTGAAGACCGCGATCACCGAACTGTTCGGCATCGAGCACCCCATCATCCAGGGCGGCATGCATTTCGTCGGCTTTGCACAGCTGGCGGCCGCCGTCTCCAATGCGGGCGGGCTCGGCATCATCACCGGTCTCACGCAGAAGACGCCGGAGCTGCTGGCAAAAGAGATCGCGCGCTGCCGCGACATGACCGACAAGCCGTTCGGCGTGAACCTCACCTTCCTGCCGGCCTTCGCCGCGCCGCCTCATCCTGAATATATCGCCGCGATCGTCGAGGGCGGGGTCAAATCCGTGGAGACCGCGGGCCGCAGCCCGGAAACCTACATGCCGGCGCTGAAGGCGGCCGGCATCAAGGTCATCCACAAATGCACTTCGGTGCGCCACTCCCTGAAGGCTGAGCGCATCGGCTGCGACGCCGTCAGCGTTGACGGTTTTGAGTGCGGCGGCCATCCCGGCGAGGACGACATTCCCAACATGATCCTGCTGCCGCGCGCGGCGGAGGAATTGAAGATCCCGTTCGTCGCTTCCGGCGGCATGGCCGACGGACGCAGCCTGGTCGCGGCGCTGTCGCTGGGTGCGGCCGGCATGAACATGGGCACGCGCTTCATCGCCACCAAGGAAGCGCCGGTGCATCAGAACGTGAAGAACGCGCTGGTCGCGGCGACCGAACTCGACACCCGCCTGATCATGCGGAGCCTGCGCAACACCGAGCGCGTGCTGAAGAACGCCAATGTCGACCGCCTGCTCGAGATCGAACGCGAGAAGGGCGACAAGCTCAAGATCGACGACATCCACGATCAGGTCGCGGGCGTCTATCCCAGGATCATGCTGGACGGGAAGATGGATGCAGGCGCCTGGAGCTGCGGCATGGTCGCAGGGCTCATCCACGACATCCCCACCTGCAAGGAACTCGTCGACAGGATCATGGCTGAGGCGGAAACCATCATTCGCAACCGTCTGATGGGGTTCCTTGAAGGGACCGGTGCACCGCAAAGGGTCGCCTGACACCGCCAACTTCTTAACCACGGCGGCAGTTGACCGCTGGAATTGCGCGCGACGCCTCCTAAATAAATAGAGGTAAATTACCTCTTAACAATCAATTTCAGGAGGCGTCCGTGGTCCTGAAGAGCGTTCATTTTGCAGTTGCCGTTGCCCTCGTGCTCGCATGGGGCGGCATCGCGCGCGCTGACGAGTACAAGCCGAGTGAGTATCTAGGCCTCGATCTTTCGAAGGCCGTGTTGTCGCCGAAGCGGCTCGGGCCCGAAACCCAATTCGCGCCGCTCGCGCTGGAGGCGCGCGGCGGCAACGAGGCGCAGGCGCGCTCCGAGCCGTTCGGCGTGCCGAAGAAAGTCGCGGCCGAACGCGTGCATGTGTCGGAGCCGAAGGTCGTGCACGCCAAAGTAGCGCGATCCAAGGTTGCGCGCGCCAAGCTCGCGCATCGCCACAGCAATCCGCTCGACGCGCAGGCGAGGGATACCCGCATCCAGACCTGGCCCTGCCGCTCCGGCGGCATCTGCAACTGGCAGCGCTAAGGTCAGTGCCGAGCCGTCATCCGTACGTCGCAAAACCGTAGGCCCGGGGTCAAGAAACCGTAAGCCGGGAGTCAAACGACGCAGGCACCTTCGGTCGCGATTCGACGAAGGTTTCCTGAATGGCATCGCTCCGCGCCTCGCGCGCCTGGACCCGGCGGCAATTCCTGGTCCGCTCCACCTCCAGCCTCGCCGCCGCCACGCTCGCAAAGCCACATCTCAGCCGCGCCGCCGATCGTCCGCAGATCGCAGGCGGCATCCAGTCCGGCGACGCCTCGGATGGCTCCGCCGTGGTCCGGGCGCGCGCCGACCGGCCCGCGCGGATGCAGGTGGAGTGCTCGATCGTCGAGAGCTTCAAGACCATTATTGCGTCAGCTTCGAGCGATGCATTGCCGGATACCGACTTCACCTCAAAGCTGCTGCTGAACGATCTGCCCCTCGGGCAGGACATCTTCTATCGTGTGCGCTTCGACGACATCGCGATCGGCATCGCCGACGAAAGCCGCATCGGCCATTTCCGCACCGCGCCGGCTGCCGGCCGGTCGATCTCGTTCCTGTGGTCCGGCGACACCGCGGGGCAGGGCTGGGGCATCGACACATCGCGGCGGCTATCGCAGCTATCGCACCATGCTCGACAATCGTCCGGACTTCTTCATCCATTCCGGCGATCACACTTACGCCGACTGCACGATTCCCTCGGAGCGGAAGCTGCCGAACGGCGAGACCTGGCGGAATGCCGTGACCGAGGAGAAATCCGAGATCGCGCACACGCTGGCGCAGTTCCGCGGCAATTACAAATACAACCTCGTAGGTCGCTAACCCGATCTTGATTGGCGCTCCTGCGGCTCCCACACTATGCTGTACCTTCCCGCCACCTCTTTTCCATCACCGAAGAGTCTGCTCACACGGCATCGCCGCGCGCATCCGGTGGGTTGAAATATCTTAGGAGCCTTTTCATGGACAATCTGAAGACACAGGGCATCAGCATGCCCAAGCTCGGCCTCGGCACCTTCCGCATGCAGGGCGATGCCTGCCGCGCGGCGGTCGAGAGCGCGCTGTCGATCGGCTATCGCCATATCGACACCGCCGAGATGTACGGCAACGAAGAGCCGATCGGCGCGGCGCTCGCAGCGGCCGGCGTGCCGCGTGACGAGCTGCATATCACGACCAAGGTCTGGCACGAGAACCTCGCACCCGAAGCAATCCGCCGCGCCTTCGACGCCAGCCTGAAAAAACTCCGGCTCGACCATGTCGACCTCTATCTCGTGCACTGGCCGTCCAAGGCCGCGAACTGGGGTGCTGTGTTCGAGGCCTTGATGAAGCTGAAGGAGGAGGGGCGCACGCGGGCGATTGGCGTCGCCAATTTCACCACCGCGCTGCTCAAGACCGTGGTCGAAGACATCAAGGTGCCGATCGCCTGCAATCAGATCGAATATCACGCGATGCTCGATCAATCGAAGGTGCTGGCCTATCTCCAGGCCAAGTCGATCCCGCTGGTCGCCTATTGTCCGCTGGCGCAGGGGCGTGTCGCATCCGATCCGGTGCTGGCCGAGATCGGCGCCAAGCACGACGCGACCGCCGCGCAGGTCGCGCTGAAATGGCTGCTCGACCAGGATGGCGTCGCCGCGATTCCGAAGGCCTCACGCATCGAGAGCCAACAGGCCAATCTCGACGCGCTGAAGATCACGCTCGACGATGCCGACCGCAACAAGATCGCCGCGCTGCCGAAAGACAGCCGCTGCGTCAATCCCGGCTTCGCGCCGGCGTGGGACTAACCTCGCCGAACGTTTCGAACACGCAAAGAAATGGCCCCGTGAGGGGCCATTTCCGTATTGCGTTGCGCATTAGTCCCAGTGGCGATGACCGCCACGCTTGATCACGACGACCTTGTCGCGATGGTGCCAGCCGCGATGCCAGCCGTGATCGCGATGCATGCCGTATTCGGCGCGGGCGCCGTACGGGCCGTGATGATGACCGCGCTTGATCACCACCGTCTCCGCGCTGGCGAGCGTCGGCAATGCCACCGCGAGCGCGCCGATAGCAGCAATCACATAACCAAGTTTCTTCAAGATGTCCTCCTCCAATAGAATGCCAATCTAAACGGCGCATTCGCGTGAACGTTCCGGAGGAATCACCAGAGAATTCTGAACAGCTGTTCAGACAGAAAAGTGTGGAGCAGTTTTCGAGAGATCAAGCTCGAGGGTAATAGTCAATCGCAGCGTTGCTGTGCCGGTGTTGGCGCGCCTGTCGCGACGTATTTGCCGTCCCTGATCGTGTACTCGCCGTGCTCACTGCGATTGTAGATCGCGCGCAAGCTATCTTGCTTTGAGAGTAGCAGACCGAACTCGCGCGTCTGATGCAGCGAGGGGAAGTACACGGAAGTACACCATCACATTGAGCGGGCCCTCGGCACCGACCGTGGCGGACACCACTTCGTTCTCGTCCTTGGCCTCGCCGAAATTGCGCCGGTACATCACCCTTCCGTCCTTCCGGATCTCGTAAGTCAGCGCCGCGCCCTTGTCGCGGTCAGGGCGAGCCGCGCAATCGACCGCCCAGGAGCCGAGCAGGCCCCATTGCTCGACCGTCGCCGCAAGCGTCTCGGCGCCGGCCGCTGGCGTGAATGCAAGCCACAGCAGCGCCGCCGTGATCCAGCGGCTCGGACAACGCGTCATGTCCTGAAAAGCCCCACTTCTAATAATGCCAAAGTGTAGCATCCTGCTCGCATCGGTCCGCGGCAGCCGCCATTCGCGCGCGAATTTGATCCGCGTCGATGAGGCCGGCTGCTTCCGGGGTAGGATGGCGCGGCCTCCGCGATCCACGGCAGCCAGCCCCAGGTGGCTTAGGGCCGCTTCTCCACATTGGCGCTGCGGGCCGGCACGCCGAACTCCTTGCGGCACACTTCGGCCAGCACGGCGACGCCTTCGCGGATCTGCTGATGCGAAGGGCTCGCGAAGCACAGCCGCAGCCGCGAGCTGGAATGGCTTTTGTCGGTCGACCATTCTGGCCCTGGATTGATCGATACGCCGGCCGCGAGTGCGGCCTGATACAGTTTTAGCGTATCGACCTGATGGGGCAGCTTCACCCACAGGAAGATGCCGCCCTTCGGCTCCTCGAATTCGGCTGTCGTCCCGAATTGCTCGTTGAGGGCTTCCATCAGCGTGTCGAGCTTGGTGCGCAGCGCCTTTGTCAACGCCGGGACGTGGGTCGAAAAATGCGGCTTGCAGTAGGCGGCGAGCACCATCTGCTCCAGTGCGCCGGAGCCGGCGTCCGTCTTCAGCGCCAGCATCCGCGACATCACATCCCATGGCGCAACGATGAAGCCGACGCGCAGCGCCGGCGCAATCGACTTCGAGAACGAGCCGATATGGATCACGCCGCCG
Source organism: Bradyrhizobium sp. LB14.3 (assembly GCF_040547985.1). Taxonomy (NCBI): domain Bacteria; kingdom Pseudomonadati; phylum Pseudomonadota; class Alphaproteobacteria; order Hyphomicrobiales; family Nitrobacteraceae; genus Bradyrhizobium; species Bradyrhizobium sp. LB14.3. The sequence goes on along the minus strand of NZ_JBEPQT010000007.1, from coordinate 268,560 downwards.
TTCTGGCTCATCGCATAGATCGCCGGCGGCCGCTGTCCTGACCAGACCAGATCGGCGTAGCAATCGTCCTCGAATACAGGCACGCCGTATTCTGCCGATAGGCGCAACAACTCCGCGCGGCGGCCTTCCGGCATGATGCTGCCGGTCGGGTTCTGTACCGTCGGAATGGTGTAGATGTATTTTGGCCGGATGCCGCGGCTCTTGAGGTCTGCCAGCGTCGTGGCCAGCACGTCCATGCGCATGCCGTCCTTGTCGAGGGGGATGCCTGTTACGTTGACCCCGAGCCGTGCCAGGCGGGTCAGCGAGCCCTGATAGCTGTCCTGCTCAAAGATCACGGTGTCGCCGCGCGTCAGCAGGGTCGCGTTGACGAGGTCGAGCGCCTGCAGCGAGCCGGAGACGATCATGAGATCGTCGACCGTACAGATGATGCCGGCATCGCGCTTGAGTTTTGCGACGAGAAATTCGCGCAGGGGCAAATAACCCTGCGGGCCATGCGCCAGGCCATAAGTGGAAAGGGATCGGCCCTCGCTCCGAAGTACAGTGTTGGCAGCCTCGACCAAATCGTCGAGCGGCACCTGCTCGGAATCGTTGTTGCCGCCGACGAAGCTATATTTGGCGAGGCCCGTCCAGCGCGCGGAAGGGGCCGGCAGCCCTGCGGGAAACAGGGGCGCGAAATCGAAGCTGGATGTCATGGGGCGTTCCTCGTTCTATTCTTGTCAGGCTGCCGGCTTTGCGCCGGTCAGTCGTGCTTCTTGCTTACTTCTTGCCGACGGTCCGGGTTGGACGGCCCTGGCTAATGAAGGCGTAATGCGCATTGGCGACGCCGCCAACCATCAAGGCCTCGACAACAGGCTCGGCGATTTCGCTTGTTGCGGCCCAGTCGACGAGGAAATTGGCTCCGGTCCCGCCGCGCACGTCGTCGGTCGGAACGAAGATCGAGACGGTGGCGAGCGGTTTGAGCGCGACCGGCGCCTTCAGATAGCTCTCGACCTGCTTGCCTGCGGTGTCGAAATAGGCAATGCGCTTGACCACCAGCGCCTGGGTCTCCGAGGCGTTGTGGATGCTCAGCGTCACCGAAAAATCAACGCGCAGCTTGCCCTGGCTCATTGCCACGCTGGAATAGGCCGGCACGTAGAAGCCGCCGGAGACTGCGGGCTCCTCCTTCGGCGTGGCGGTGAGCGAATCGGCAGAACTTTGCTCGATATTGACTTTGGGCTGGGCAAGCGCGGGCAGGGCGAACGCGAGCGGACATAACAGCATTGCAACGGCGAGCCTCATCCGCATGTGACGAATTGCTCGCTTGCCGCGCCGCACTCGATCATTAGGGTGCGGCAGAACGGACCAATCTGGCATGCACGAGCTCATTCGCGACATCACTCTCTGTATCCTGTTTGCCTGGATGCTGGGCCTGCTTGCCCACTTCTCCAGGCAGCCGCTGATCCTGGCCTACCTTATCGCCGGCTTCTGCATAGGTCCATTCGGCGCCGGCTGGGTCAAGTCGCAGGAATCGATCAGCGTCATCTCCGAGCTCGGCCTGATCTTCATGCTGTTCATGATCGGCCTGGAGATCGACCTGAAGAAGATCGTGCGGGCGGGAAAGGTGATCCTGTTCGCGGCGGGCGGCCAGCTCATCGGCGGCTGCCTGCTCGGGGTGCTGTTCTTCGCCGGCATCGGCCTGTCGCTCGGCGGGGGGCAGTTCGATGCGGTTTATCTCTGCGTCGCCTGCGCGCTGTCGAGCACCGTCATCATCGTCAAGGTGCTCTACGAGAAGCGCGAGCTCGACACGCTGCCCGGCCGCATCACGCTCGGCGTGCTGGTGCTCCAGGACATCTTCGCTATCCTGTTCTTGGCGGTGCAGCCGAGCCTTGCCAATCTGGAAGTCAGCGTCATCCTGCTCTCGATCGGCCGCGTCGCGGTGCTGGTCGCCGCTGCGCTGCTGGTCAGCCGCTACGTGCTGCCGCGCCTGTTTCACCAGATCGCCCGCCGCCCCGAGTTGATCCTGCTCGGCGCACTCGCCTGGTGTTTCCTGGTCGCCGAGACCGCCGAGCGGCTGTCGCTGTCGCGCGAAATGGGCGCCCTGATCGCCGGCGTCTCGCTCTCGACCTTTCCTTATGCGCTCGACGTCACGGCCAAGGTCACCACGCTGCGGGACTTCTTCATCACGCTGTTCTTCGTCGCTCTCGGCATGACCATTCCCGTGCCCGGCCTCTCCGTGATCGGCCTTGCCTTGCTGATCGCGGTGTTCACGGTGGCGAGCCGCCTCGTCACCACTTTCGCCCCGCTCTATCTGATGAAGCAGGGCTTGCGCGCCAGCCTGTTGCCGGCCCTGAACCTCGCGCAAATCTCCGAGTTCTCGCTGGTGGTGATCCAGACCGGCGTCGCCGACCACCACATCGCAGCCGAGACGGCGAATGCGGCCTCTTTCGCCTTCGTGGTGCTGGCTGTGGTCTCGACCTTCGCGATGACCCGCAGCGACGAGATCACCCGCTGGGCCATCGGGCCCCTGAAGCGGATCGGCCTGCGCGACCTCGACCATGGCAACGGCCACGGCGAGGAAGGCCACGAGGGCGGCCATGGCGAGGCCCGCCGCATCGTCATCCTTGGCTTTTTCCGTGCGGCGAGCGCGCTGCTGGCCGAGATCGAGCGGCAGACGCCGGTGCTGCTGGAGCAGATCACCGTGGTCGACTTCAACCCCAATGTGTACCAGACCCTGCTTTCGCGCGGCCTGCACGTGATCTATGGCGACATCAGCAGCGCCGATACGCTGCTCCATGCCGGGATCGGCAAGTCCGAGATGATCATCCTCAGCGTGCCGGATTCGCTGCTCAAGGGCGCTACCAACGAGAAGCTGGTCCGCCACGTCCGTGCGCTCAACCCGACCGCCCTGATCGTGGCGAGCGCCGATCTGCTGGCCGATGTCGGCGAGCTCTACGAGGCCGGCGCCAACTACGTCACCGTGACCCGGCTCAGCGATGCCCACGAGCTGTTCACCGTGATCGAGGCCGCCCAGGCCGGGCTTCTGGCCGACAAACGTGCCGAGCTCGATCAGCGCCTCGGCGAGCGGCGCGAAGTGCTGCCCTGACAGTGTCTGGCGATCTTCCTCCTGGACTACTCCTTGCTAAAATCCCTGGTATCTTCGGTGCAAGCCTGAAACCCTTTGGCCGGCCCGCCACCCGGAATATGCGGTTGCGTCCAGGACACTAGCGCCCCGGCCCAAGTCCGGCTAAGCCTCCGGGCCATAACCGATAGAGATTGGGAAATGCCCGATAACGTTCAGGAAGTCTTGCAGGCCTTTGCCCGCGGTGAGCTCGTGGTCGTCACCGACGACGACGACCGCGAGGGCGAGGGCGATCTGATCGTCGCCGCCTCGCTCTGCACCTCCGAGAAGATGGCGTTCATCATCCGCCACACCTCCGGCATCGTTTGCGCGCCGATCACCACCGAAGATGCGCGCCGCCTGCGGCTCGATCCGATGGTGGCCCACAACGATTCCGCGCACACCACCGCATTCACGGTCTCGATCGACTACAAGCCCGACGGGGGCACCGGCATCTCGGCCGAAGAGCGCGCCTCGTGCTGCCGCGCGCTGTCCAATCCCAACGCCGGCGCCAACGACTTCGCCCGTCCCGGCCACATCTTCCCGCTGATTGCCAAGGACGGCGGCGTGCTCCTGCGCTCCGGCCATACCGAGGCCGCAGTCGATCTGTGCAAGCTCTCCGGCCTGCCGCCGGTCGGCGTCATCAGCGAGTTGATGAACGACGACGGCAGCGTGATGAAGGGCGAGCAGGTCGCCCGCTTTGCCGCCGAGCACAAGCTCAAGCACGTCACCATCGCCGACATGATCGCCTACCGCCAGGTGCGCGAGAAGCTGATCGAGCGGGTCTCGACCTTCGTCACCGAGAGCCCGATCGGGCCGCTTCAGGGCTATGCCTACCGCTCGCCGTTCGATTCCATCGCCCACGTCGCCTTCGTCTACAACGGCGTCGGCGACGGCAAGAACGTCCTGACGCGCTTCCACAAGCCGAACATCGTCAAGGACATCTTCACCGGACACAAACGCATGGCGGTGGTGCTCGAGCACTTCAAGAAATCCGGCCGTGGCGTGCTAGTCTATCTGCGCGACGGCGCGGCCGGTGTCCCCGTGGCGCCGCTGCCCGATGAGAGCGCGACCGAGGCTGACCGCAACCGCCAGTGGCGCGAAGTCGGCGTCGGCGCGCAGATCCTGCGCGATCTCGGCGTCACCTCGATCCGGCATCTCACCTCTTCGGTGCACGACTACAAGGGCCTGTCGGGCTTCGGTATCGAGATCGTCGCCAACGAGCAGCTCGAAAGCTAGCGCTGTCATTCCGGGCGCGCGACGCGCGTCCCCGGGATCCACGCAGACCCATACATCTGCAACGCAATTGCACTTGTTGCCGCGGCGCTTTACTTTGTCGGGCAAATTTTGACGGAACCAGACGAAAGGACGTTTCATGACCGCGCGCCCTCAGGCCAAGGACAAGCCGATCTCGGCTTCTTTCCAGTGGGACGATCCGTTCCTGCTCGACGAGCAGCTCACCGAAGACGAGCGCATGGTGCGCGACACCGCGCGCGCCTACGCCCAGGACAAGTTGCTGCCGCGTGTCACCAAGGCCTATCTCGAAGAGACGACCGACCGCGAGATCTTCAACGAGATGGGCGAGCTCGGCCTGATCGGCATCACGCTGCCGGAGGAATATGGCTGCGCCAATGCAGGCTATGTCGCCTACGGCCTCGTCGCCCGCGAGATCGAGCGGGTCGATTCCGGCTACCGCTCGATGAACTCGGTGCAGTCCTCGCTGGTGATGTACCCGATCTACGCCTATGGCGACGAGAACCAGCGCAAGAAATACCTGCCGAAGCTCGCCAGCGGCGAGTGGGTCGGCTGCTTCGGCCTGACCGAGCCCGACGCCGGCTCCGATCCAGCCGGCATGAAGACGCGGGCGGAGAAGGTCTCGGACGGCTATCGCCTCACCGGCAGCAAGATGTGGATCTCGAACGCGCCGATCGCCGACGTGTTCGTGGTCTGGGCCAAGTCGGCCGAGCACGACAACCAGATCCGCGGCTTCGTGCTGGAGAAGGGCATGAAAGGCCTGTCCGCACCGAAGATCGGCGGCAAGCTGTCGCTTCGCGCCTCCATCACCGGCGAGGTCGTGATGGACGGCGTCGTGGTGCCGGAAGACGCGCTGCTGCCCAACGTCTCCGGCCTGAAGGGCCCGTTCGGCTGCCTCAACCGCGCCCGCTACGGCATTTCCTGGGGCGCGCTCGGCGCGGCCGAGGATTGCATGCACCGCGCCCGCCAGTACACGCTCGACCGCAAGCAGTTCGGCAAGCCGCTCGCCGCGACCCAGCTCGTGCAGAAGAAGCTCGCCGACATGGAGACCGAGATCGCGCTGGGCCTCCAGGGCTCGCTTCGCGTCGGCCGTCTGATGGACGAGGGCAAGTTCGCCCCCGAGATGATCTCGATCATGAAGCGGAACAATTGCGGCAAGGCGCTCGACATCGCCCGCGTCGCGCGCGACATGCACGGCGGCAACGGCATCTCGGCCGAGTACCACGTGATGCGTCATGTCCATAACCTCGAGACGGTCAACACCTACGAGGGCACCCACGACGTCCACGCCCTGATCCTGGGCCGCGCGATCACGGGCATTCAGGCGTTTTTCTGAGCAGACGTCTCGGCGTGGAATTGCGTCATGGCCGGGCAGAAGCGCGAAGCGCGTCTTCGCGCTAGACGTCCCGGCCATCCACGTTCTAGGCCGCACGAAGAACGTGGATGCCCGGCACAAGCCCGGGCAAGACGAAGTCAGCAAGGTATGAGCAAGCCATGTCCGACAACGACGACGTCCCGTTCAACCGCAACTTTCCGCTGAAGCCCGGCGTCGTCGAGGAAGTCCGCCCCGGTGTGCGGCGCGTGCTTTGTAACAATCCGAGCCCGTTCACCTTCACCGGCACGGTCAGTTACATCGTCGGCCAAGGCAACGTCGCGATCATCGATCCCGGTCCGGACGACGAGGCGCATGCGGCGGCGCTGCTCGATGCTGTCAGCGGCGAGACGGTGAGCCATATCTTCGTCACCCACACCCACCGCGACCATTCACCGAACACCGCGCGGATCAAGCAGGCGACCGGCGCGCCGGTCTATGCCGAAGGCCCGCACCGCGCCTCGCGCCCGCGTTTCGAGAGCGAGAAGCACAACCCGGAATCCGGCGCCGACCGCGACTTCGCGCCCGATATCAGGATCGCCCATGGCGACGTCGTCGAAGGCGACGGCTGGCGGCTCGAGGCCGTGGCGACGCCCGGCCACACCGCCAATCATCTTGCGTTCGCCTGGCCCGAGCGAAAATTCAACTTCGTCGGCGATCACGTGATGGGCTGGTCGACCTCGATCGTGGCGCCGCCCGACGGCTCGATGATCGACTACATGGAGTCACTCGACCGCCTGGCCGCACGCGAGGAGGATCTGTATTTCTCCGGCCACGGTCCCGAGATCCCGGACGGCCCGCGTTTCGTGCGCTTCCTGATCCGTCACCGCAAGGCGCGCGAGTCCTCGATCCTGCATCGCCTTGCCAAGGGCGAGACCGACATCCCGACCATGGTCCGCGCGATCTATATCGGCATCGATCCCAGGCTGACGACAGCTGCCGGGTATTCCGTGCTGGCGCATCTGGAAGATCTGGTCGCCCGCGGCGTGGTGGCGACGGACGGCGATCCCGTGATTGGCGGGACGTATCGGATGGCGAACGCTTAGTGTTCCGTCACTTCTTCACCGTCTTCGCCGGCGCCTTCGGCGGCATCACCGGGGTCTTCTTCACCGGCTTGAGTGCGTCGGCGTCGGCGGCGGTGTTGAGGTCGTCGATGAATTTTTTCACGCGCGCGGCGTTGCTGCCGAGGTCGCTCTCGAAATAGCGCGAGGCGGACCGGATATCGACGCGGGAATCGTCGCCGTCGGGCACGACGCGGATCGCGATGTCCTCGCGGAATCCCATGATCGGCGAGCGTGCCACAGCCTCGATGCGGCCGATGCGGCGCGGCGGCTGCGGCGCGCGCTCGTCGATGACCAGCCATTTGCGCTTGTTGACGAGCTGAAGCGCGATCGCATAGGCGCGGTCGACCGAAATCTCAAGCTCGATCGGCTCGATATCAGGATAGAACTGACGCTGCTGCTCGGCCGAATAGAGGCCGGCATAAACAGCGGTATTGGTGCCATCGCTGGTGCGCAGGCGGGCCAGTGCGTCGAAGCGCGGCGGGTCGATCGGGTCGGTGGTGATGTCGTGGATCGCCGGCAGCTTGCGGTATTGCAGGCCGAGATAAGCGGGATAGGCGAGGATCGCGCCGGCGATCAGGAAGGCAAGCAGGATGCGCGCCATGCCGCGCGAGCCGTTCTGCCAGATCGCGGCAAAGCCTGCGAGCCCGAACAGGATCGAGAGCGCGGCGATCCCGAGACCGCCGAAGAAAGTCGCGAGTGCCGGCTTCATCTCCAGGAAGCCGAACCGGAGGATGATGATCGAGACCACCACCGCCACCACTGCGAACACGGCCAAATTGCGCGCCCAACTCGCGAGGCTGGACACGGGCTCCGACTGATAGGGAGCGGAAAACCTGCGGGCCATCGGGTGAGCTCTGCCGGGGGTCTTGGGGGCGGTGTCGGCCGATTTGGCGCGACTATGGGCCGTTGAGATCACGGCCCGGAGTCAAATTCAAGGGTTCCCGGGATGTTACGGCCCTGTCATTCCGGATTCGATGCCGTTGGCCTCGCCCCGGAATCGGTGTTTGGTTCGGCCGCCTACGCCGCCGCGTTCGGGAAGCGATAGCCCTTGAACTGGTCACGCAGCGCGGTCTTCAGGATCTTGCCCGTCGCCGTGTGCGGGATGCCGTCGACGAAAGCGACGTCGTCGGGCATCCACCATTTGGCGATCTTGCCGTCCATGAACTTCAGGATGTCTTCGCGGCTGGCCTGCTGGCCCTGCTTGAGCTGCACGATCAGCAGCGGACGCTCGTCCCATTTGGGATGGAACACGCCGATCACGGCGGCTTCCGCCACCGCAGGATGGCCGATTGCGAGGTTTTCCAGGTCGATCGAGGAGATCCACTCGCCGCCGGACTTGATCACGTCCTTGGAGCGGTCGGTGATCCGCATGTAGCCGGCCTCGTCGATGGTCGCGACGTCGCCGGTGTCGAAGAAGCCGTCCTCGTCGAGGATGTTGGCGTCGATGCGGAAATAGGCCTTGGCGACGGCGGGGCCGGAGACTTTCAAACGGCCGAAGGTCGTGCCGTCCCATGGCAGTTCCTTGCCGGTATCGTCGGTGATCTTCATCTCGACGGCGAACGGCGCGTAGCCCTGCATCTGGAGCACGTCGAGCCGCGCATCGCCCGTCGCATTCTGGAACGGCGGCTTCAACGCCGCGACGCTCCCGATCGGGCTCATCTCGGTCATGCCCCAGGCGTGGCGGACGTTCGAGCCCATGTCGAGGAAGGCCTTGATCATCGAGCGCGGCATCGCCGAGCCGCCGCAGATCACCATCTTCAGATCCGGTAGCTTGAGATTGTTGGCGGCCATGTGCTGGAGCAGCATCAGCCACACCGTGGGCACGCCGGCGGTATGCGTCACTCTCTCGGTCGAGAGCAGTTCGTAGACCGAGGCGCCGTCAAGCTTGGCGCCGGGCATGACCAGCTTGGTGCCCTGCGAGGGTGCGGAGAAGGCGATGCCCCAGCTGTTGGCGTGGAAGAGCGGCACCACGGGGAGCATGGTCTCGGAGGCGCTGGTGCCGAGCGCGTCGACATTGTTCGCCATCAGCGCATGCAGCACGTTGGAGCGATGCGAATACAGTACGCCCTTGGGGTCGCCGGTGGTGCCTGACGTGTAGCACATCGCGGCCGCCGTGTTCTCGTCAAAGTCCTTCCATTTAAATTCGCCGTCGGCCTCCGCAATCCAGTCCTCGTAGGCGACCACATTCTTCAGCGTCGTCTGCGGCATGTGCGCCTTGTCGGTGAGCACGACGTAGCGTTCCACGCTTGTGAGCTTGTCGGCGATCTTCTCCAGGACCGGAACGAAAGTGATGTCGGTCATCACGATGCGGTCCTGCGCATGGTTGATGATCCAGGCGATCTGCTCGGGGAAAAGCCGGGGATTGACGGTATGGCAGATGGCGCCGATCCCCATGATGCCGTACCAGACCTCGAGATGTCGCCAGGTGTTCCAGGCGATCGTTGCGACACGGTCGCCGAGCTTGATGCCGCCGCGCTCCAGCATCTGCGAGACCTTGAGCGCGCGCTTGTGGATCTCGGCATAATTGGTGCGATGGATCGGTCCTTCGACCGAGCGCGTGACGACCTCCTGCTTGCCATGAATCCTGGCGGCGTGTTCGATGATCCGGTGGCAGAGCAGGGGCCAGTCTTGCATCAAACCAAGCATTCCGTCGTTCCTCCGAGAAGCCGCTGGGCGGATTGTCGCTCTCAGCGTTGGGCCAAAGAATTGTCATGAGTTTTAGCCTGCCGGCCCTTCGCCGCAAATGGTCTTGTCGCGGCTATATGTCCGCCGGCGCGGCAATGGTTACCGTCGCGCTCGTGCTCGCGGATCGGGCAGAGGCGCGAAAATATGCCTCCCCGCTGGATATCTTCGGCATTGCTGCACCACGGCCGCGCGCGACGGTTCATTCTGCCAAGGTCCCTGGCAAGATCCCGCTCCCGAGACCCCGCCCCGAGGAGGCCCCCAAAGCATCGGACGATGCCGCTCCGGAGAGCGCCGGCAAGCCTTCTGCGGAAAAGCCTTCCCCGGAAAAGCCTTCGCCCGACAAGCCTTCCGCGGACGAACCTGGCGCCAGCAAGCCCGCCGAGGCCGCGCCGCCGCCCGAGAAGCAGGCCTCGTCCTGCCGCCTCGCGCTGACCGAGGAGATCGCTATCGCGTCGTCCATTCCGGATATCCGCGGTCCGGGCGCTTGCGGCGGTGAGGATCTGGTGCGGCTCGAAGCCATCGTGCTACCGGACAAGCGCAAGGTAGCGGTCAAGCCGGCGGCGATCCTCCGCTGCACCATGGCGTCAGCGATCGCCGATTGGGTGCGCAAGGACATGGTGCCGCTGGCCGCGAGCCTCGGCTCGACCATCAGCGATCTCGACAATTTCGACAGTTTCGAGTGCCGCGGCCGCAATCGCGTTGTCGGCGCCACGCTGTCCGAGCACGGCAAGGCCAACGCGCTCGATGTCCGCGCCATCAAGCTGGTCAACGGGCAGTCGATCGGCCTGACCGACCGCACCATGCCGCGCGAGGTCCGCGAGCGCGTGCTGCATTCGGTCTGTTCGCGCTTTTCCACCGTACTTGGGCCGGGCTCGGACTGGTACCACGAGGACCACATCCATCTCGATCTGGCGCAGCGGCGCAATGACTACCGGATCTGCCAGTGGAACGTCTGGGATCCCCTGCCGCAGGTTGCCCCGCTCCTGCCGGCGGAACGGCCCGAGGAGGCGCCGCCGCGCGAGGTCGCGGCCAAGCCCGAGCCAAAGCAGGGAGCTGATGACGAGGCGGCGCAGAAATCCCCTTCGGACAAGCCGGCGGTCGACGGCAGCAAAGCCCAGCCGCACAAGCCGGCAACAAAAAAGCGCCGGTGAAACCGGCGCTTTTGAAGCTCGGAAAGATCAGGACGGGATCAGTAGCTGCCCGCCTGGCCAGTTCCGCCGGCGCCGAGCGCCAGCCGCGAATTATAGGGCGAGTCGCCATGCTTGGGTTCGAGCACGACCACAATCGTACCGACCTTGACGCGGGTATAGAGGTCAATCGCGTCCTCGTTGGTCATGCGGATACAGCCCGACGAAATCGAGGCGCCGATATATTCCGGCTGGTTGGTACCATGGATGCGGAACAGCGTGTCCTTGCCGCCCGAATAGAGATACATCGCGCGCGAGCCCATCGGATTGTCCGGACCGGGCGCAACGAAGGTCGGTACGCCCAGACGTGAAATCTCGCCCGGGGTCGGATGCCATGCCGGCCACTCGGTCATGCTGCCGACCTTGGCGATGCCCGACCAGGCCATGGCCTCTTCGCCGACCGTGATGCCGTAGCGGATCGCCTTTCCGCCATCCATCACCCAGTAAAGGTAGTGGTTGTCGGAATCGACCACGATCGAACCCGGTGATTCCTTGCGGTGATAGTCGACGATGGCGCGGCGGAATGGCTCTGCGACCGGGGTGTTCTCGTACCGAACCTTGGCAAGCAGTTCCTTGTCCTTCGGCTTGAAGGCCTTGGTGTCGGTCGCCTCAAAATGTGTGGCCTGCATGCAGCCCGACAGCATCAGGCCAGCGGCCAAAATACCCAGCATAACTTTCAGCGACGACATGATTTGGTTCCAATCGACAACAACAAACTTGCGTGGAGCTTGGACCAAGCCCAAAGACCACGACTCCGTTGGCCCCATTATCGTTGAAATCTGCCACAATTCCAGCGTTTCGAAGCTTTTCCCGCGCTGCAAGACCTTACCTGTGGCTTTTCTGCCGCAAGTTTTGCGGTCCAGCGACGGTTTCTGGGCAACGCGCGCGCATGTGTGTTTTCGTGCCACAGTTGAGCCACGGCGCCGCCACAAATGCAAACGCTCCGTTAATGTGCTTGTCATCATGAACTTGTCAGAATCGCGCTAAACGCTGTCATTCTGTCGCAGGTTCTCTGGAGTTGTTCATGTTTTCGGTATTTGTTCCCTCCGAATCCTCCCTCAAGAAGGCCATCGTCGAGGATCTGGCGGCAGTACCGGAGCACGCGGTCTGGATCGACCTGGTCAACCCGACCGCGGCCGAGGACAAGGCCGTGGAGAAGCTGTCGGGGATCGCGATCCCCACCCGGGAGGACATGCAGGAGATCGAGATCTCCAGCCGCCTCTATATCGAGAACGGCGCGCGCTACATGACGGCGACGCTGATGTGCCAATCCGATACCGACATGCCCCGGACCACGGCCGTCACCTTCATTCTCGGCGACCATCGCCTGGTGACAGTGCGCTACGACCAGCCGAAGCCCTTTGCGCTGGTGGAAGCCAAGCTTGCCCGGTCCTGCACGCCTGCGATCACCGGCGAGATGGTGCTGATGGAACTGCTGGACGCGGTGATCGACCGGTGCGCCGACATTCTGGAACGCTGCGGCGCCGACATTGACCAGGTCTCCCATGACATCTTCGAGCCGGAGAGCGAGCGTCACGGCCACGCCAAGCAATACTCGCAAATCCTGATCTCGATCGGCCGCAAGGGCGACCTGACCTCCAAGGTCCGCGAGAGCCTGGTGTCGATCGGCCGCGTCGTCACCTTCCTCTCGGCGATCGTCGAAGGCGTGAAATGGTCGAAGGACATGCGCGAGCAGCTCAAGACCATGCAGCGCGACGTCTCCTCGCTGACCGACCACGCCTCCTACCTCTCCAGCAAGATCACCTTCGTGCTCGACGCCATGCTCGGCGTCGTCAATCTCGAGCAGAACAACATCATCAAGCTGTTTTCGGTCATGGCCGTTGTCCTGATGCCGCCGACGCTGATCGCCTCGATCTACGGCATGAACTTCAAGTCGATGCCGGAACTCGATTGGGCGCACGGCTATCCGTACGCGCTGGTTCTAATGCTGATCGCGGCGATCGTTCCTTACTGGATCTTCAAGTGGAAGAAGTGGCTGTAGGCGCATGATCCGGAAAAGTGTGCAGCGGTTTTCCGAAAAGATCATGCTCAAGCAAAGATACCTACCGAGACCTTACGCCGGTCACAGAGAGATGGCGTTGGGTGTTGCAGAATAGATCGGGATTGAGGCCGTGCGGTGATGTGTGCGCAGCGCCCCAATTCCTCCGGTAAAATTTGAGCGGTGGGCTGAACGTTTGCGCGAAACTTGTCTGCGATAAGCAGCATGTTAGCCGCGAGGAACAGCCATGGTTGAAAAACACATAACGTCGCCCCGCAACGTCATCGATCTGGCGAATTATCGTCAGGTCCTGGCGAGCGGCAAGGCGTCGTCGATGTCGGCACGCATGTGCCGGCACTGTGGTGCTCCGCTGCTCGACGGCGAGAACGACGACGACTGCTCGACTGCAATCACTTCCGCAGCTCCCCGGCTGCGCGAACAGCCGCGTCGGTTTCGCGCCGATTGACAACGGAAGGTAAGGGCGATCCAGGTCTTGCGGCGGCGTTGTCTGGATCGCCTTGCTTCCGTTCCCGTAGCTCTTCCCCACATTTGGCTCGCAGCGTCTGACGGGGACGGTGGCGTCCCCTGCCAGCCCTTCTTATCTCTATTGGCGTTCACGGCGGAGCCGATTAGGCTCGCGCCCGGTGACGTCGGAGACGCCGATGGGTGTTGGAATCGAAGAACCCACCACGGCCGGGCGCATGTCCGGCGAGCACTTCCGCCTGTTCCAGGAAGGTCGGCCGGACCATGAGCGCTGGGAGCTTGTCGGAGGTGTCGCGATGATGATGACGCCGCCAACGATTGCGCACAACCGCATCGCGGGAAATCTTGAGCGTCTGCTCAATGACGCGCTGGCGAGTCACGATCAGAGTCGCATCGCAATGCAGCGTCCCGGCATCGAACTCGGGTCGGGCGAATTCCGCCCTGAGCCGGATGTTGCCGTCATCGACGCCGAGTACGAGCCGGACCAGAGGTTCGTCGAGCGAGCCTATCTGTTGGCAGAGATCGTCTCCGCCACTGACGACACGCGGGTGCCCGCCACCGAGAAGAGGTGGATCGACGTCAAACGAACCATCTACCTCGCGCATGCGGCCTGCGAGGCGGTGCTCATCATCGAGCAGGACCGAATGGAGGTCCGTCTCGACGCCAGAACGCCGAGTGGTTGGAACTCGCAAACACTCGGCGGGTCCGAGGAATTCAAGCTGCCTGCATTCGGACCGCAATGCGCCGTCGCTGATCTCTATGAGGGGACGCCGTTGCAGCCACGTCGCCGGAAGCGCCCTGCTTGAAGGGCTGTCAGACTCGCCGCAACTGACCTTCATTCAATGACGACGAGAGATTACACGTGCTGACCGCCGTTGATGTGGATCTCGGCGCCGTTGACATAGGACGAGGTGTCCGTGCACAGCACGTAGATGATCTTGGCGACCTCGTCGGGCGTGCCGAGGCGGTGCATCGGGATCTGCTGGTCGACGATCTTCTCGGTGCCCGGCGACAGGATCGAGGTGTCGATCTCGCCCGGCGCGATCGCGTTGACGCGAACGCCGACGCGGCCGAAGTCGGAGGCCATCTCGCGCGTCAGGGATGCGAGCGCGGCCTTCGAGGTTGCGTAGGCGGCGCCCGCGAAGGGATGTACGCGCGAGCCGGCGATCGAAGTGACGTTGACCACCGATCCCCTGGCCGCCTTCAACTCCTCGATCAGCCCCCGCGCCATCATGATCGGAGCGAAGAAGTTGACGTTGAACACGTGCGTCCAGGTCTCGAGGTCAGTGTCGACCGAGCCGAGCCTGGAGCCGCCGACACCCTTTGGCGAGATCGCGGCGTTGTTGACCAGCGCATGCAGCATGCCGCCTTCGAGGCGGTCGCGGATGTCGGAGATCGCGCGCGTGGTATCGGTGGGGGTGGCGAGGTCGACCTGGATATGGTCCTCAGGGCCCGCATCCCAGGGACAATCCTCCGGGAACGGATGCCGCGAACAGGTGATGACGCGCCAGCCGGCCGAGGAAAATCGGATTACGGTCGCGTGGCCGATGCCGCGGCTGGCTCCGGTCAGGAGCAGCGTACGGCGTGGCGCGTTGGAAGACTGCGACATGAAGCTCTTTCAGGTTGGAGCATGATCCGGAAAATTGTGCAGCGGTTTTCCGAAAAGATCATGCTCAAACAAAATACTAAGGATACATCCGCGCCTTGGACCATGGTTGGCCGGCCGCGTCACGACGAAATTCGATGCGGTCGTGCAGGCGGAATGGGCGATCGTGCCAGAACTCGATACGCGACGGCGTGATGCGCCAGCCGCTCCAGCCCGGCGGTCGCGGCACCTCGCCGATCATGTGCTTGGCGGCGACCTTGGCGATCGCCTGCTCGAAGGCGAAGCGGCTCTCTAGCTCTTGCGACTGCTTGCTCGCCCAGGCGCCGATCTGCGCCTGCTTCGGACGGGTGGCGAAATAGGCGTCGGCTTCGGCCTCGCTTACCGGCGTCACGTTGCCGCGGATGCGGACCTGCCGGCGCAGCGACTTCCAGTGAAAAAGTAACGCGGCCTTAGGATTTGCGGCGAGTTCGCGGCCCTTCTGGCTGGCGATGTGGCTGTAGAAGACGAAACCCTCGGTATCGAAGCCTTTCATCAGCACCATGCGCACGTCCGGCAGGCCGTCGGCGTCGACGGTCGAGAGCGCCATGGCGTTCGGATCGTTCGGCTCGCTCTTGATCGCCTCGTTCAGCCAAGCCTCGAACAGCGCAAAAGGTTCGTCGGCGGCGGTGAAATCACCGGATGTTAAGGGTGTCTGGTGTTTCATCGGGGTCGTGTCGGTCATGTCTGGAGTCCGAGTTGCGTCCTGCGGCCCAAAACGCGTTGTTGTCCGCTACCGCCCTATATAGGGCATGGGGACGCGTTGGCCTATCGACGATCCGGCCGTCCGGCGTCGTCATGACGATCGTTCTGATCGGGCTTGGCACCGGCGGTTGCAGCTTTTCCCGCAATGACAAGAGTGCCTACGCCAAGGCCGACGACAGCGATCTCACCGGCTCGATCACGATGTCGGCGAAGGAGGCGGCTCCGACCGAGACCGATCTCGCCTTCGCCCGCAATGCCGCCTCGGACATCCTGAGCAAGGGCGACAAGGATTCCAGCCAACACTGGGAGAATCCCGAGACCGGCGCCCGCGGTTCGGTGACGCCGATCGCGCAATCCTATGCCGCCGAGGACGGCCGCAAGTGCCGCGACTTCCTCGCGAGCTATGTCAACGGCACCACCGAAAGCTGGCTCCAGGGCGCCGGCTGCCAAAGCAGCCGTGGCCGTTGGGAGATTCATACGCTAAAGCCGTGGCGGAGTTAGAAATCGGCTCCGCGAGCTAGTTGCAAAAATGCCACTCGCCCCCACATGAAGCCCAGGTGGGGCGGGGAGCCCTTTGAACATATCGATTTCCTGAAGGAGACGTGACGGATGCGCGACCCCTACGAGGTCTTGGGGGTGCCGCGGAGCGCCAATGCTGCCGCGATCAAGAGCGCCTATCGCAAGCTTGCCAAGAAGCACCATCCCGACAACAACCAGAACGATCCGCGGGCCGCCGAGCACTTCGCCGAGATCAACACGGCCAACGAGATCCTCGGCGACGAGGATAAGCGCAAGCAGTTTGATCGCGGTGAGATCGGCGCCGACGGCAAGCCGCGGTTCCAGGGCTTTCCCGGCGGCGGCGCCAGCGGGCCGCGCGGTCGCGCCGGTCCCGGCGGGTTCGAAAGCTACACGTTCCGCAGTGGCGGCGCGGGTCCTGGGCAGGGCGGCGGCGCGTTCGAGGACATCCTCAACAGCATGTTCGGCGGTGGGCAGCGTCCGCGGCCCGGGGCCGGCGGTGCCGGGCAGTTCGAATTCGACACCGGCGGAATCGGGGTCGATCTCGACCTGAATGTAGCCATGACCGTTTCGCTGGAAGAGTCGGTGCAGGGCGGGGAGAAGCGCGTCCGGCTGCCGACGGGCAAGGAACTCAACGTCAAGATTCCGGTCGGCGTGGTCAGCGGCCAGCAGATCCGGCTGAAGGGGCAGGGCGAGACCGCGCAGGGCCACCCGCCGGGCGATCTCCTGATCACGATTACCATTGCACCGCATTCGTTTTTCAAGGTCGAGGGTGCCGACCTCAGGATCGACCTACCGGTCACGCTCTATGAGGCGGTGCTTGGCGGTAAGGTCCGCGTGCCCACACTCGGCAATGCAGTGGAGCTGTCGGTCCCGAAAAACACGTCCAGCGGCCGGACCTTCCGCCTTAAGGGCAAAGGATTGCCAAAAGCAGGCGGAACCGGGGATCTCTTCGTCACTATCAGGATTATGCTACCGGACGGGAACGACGCCGAGCTTGAAGCATTGATGGAAAAGTGGCGGGACCAACACCCCTACAATCCACGTAGCGGGCTCGGTTAGGGCGAGATCGGCAGCTGAAGGGGTTCTCCTAAAGACTGAGAGCGTCGTCCATGGAGATGATGCTCATCATATGCCGAGGCGTGGTAGCCCCTGTTGGCTCACGTGCTCGACGTGTCGGCTGCCCGGCGGGGCAGCCGATAAAAAGGTGCGGCCTCGAGAGGGGGACCAGCGCGGTACCAAAAACCCCAATCGAGGCCGCCCGCGTCGATCGGCGGATCGAACGCTGCTCATTTTCGCGTGATCATCCGGTGCGATAATGAGACGCGCCGATGTCTTGATTCCAAATTTTCAATGTCGGAATCGAGGCACCGCGTTTGCGTGGTTGTCTAGGTGCCTTTTTTCTCTGCCTGGTCGTAGACCGCCTGCGCCACTTTGGTCAGCCGGTCCCGGTCGCCGCCACCGCTGACGACGTAGCCGACGCCGCGCTCGGCCCAGAACAGCGCCCCGTCCTTTTCCGTTCTGGCGTAGCGCATCTGCGTCGCGCCGTTCTCGGTCTTGGCGGTGTAGATCGTGTACCGCTCGCCCGAGGCGCCCTCGTACATCAGGAACGACGCCGGACCGTTCGGCCCAGGCAGGAGCCGGCCGCCGACGAGCTTCAGCCCGCTCGCCTCCAGGTTCGGTGCAAACACGGTCCAGCCGCAGCGCCGGGTCAGCCAGGCCTGAAGGTGGTCGCGCTCGTTGCCACCGACCTCGACGGGGTGGCGAACCTCGACGACGTAGAGGCGGTGTGCGTCGAGCGCGTCGGTCGTAAAGTTCTGGAAGGTCGAGGGGGCATTGGCGGCGCCATGCGCGACCCAGCCGGCGGTGCCGCCGGCGACGAAGGCAACAAGCATCGCCGCGGCGGCGCCATAGAGCCACTGGCGGGGCCGGCGCTCCAGCCGCTCGAGCTCCAGCCGCGCCGGCACCTGCTCCTGGGCGACGGAATCGTAGCGGGCGTGCAGCATCTCGGCCACGGCGCGCCAGGACTGCACGCGCTCGGCATCGTCAGGGTGGGCGACTAGCCAGGCCTCGACGTCGGTGCTGCGCTCGGCCGGCAGCTCGCCGTCGACATAGGCGTGCAGTTCGTCTTCTGTGAGGGGAATATTGCGGTCGTTCATATCGGTCGTCTCTGGCTCTGCGGCCCAAAATATCTTACGCGGTTCAACTGCGCTGCTTCCCACTCCACGCAGGGCAAGCGACATGCGCAATGCATCCACCCTGCCATTACTTCACCCGCTTGAGCGCCGGGCGCTCACCCTCCAGCGAGGCTTTAACGTGGGCACGGGCGCGGGCCAGGCGCGACATCACGGTGCCGATCGGCACGCCCTGGATGTCGGCGACCTCGCGATAGCTCATGCCCTCCAGCATCACCAGGAGCAGCACCGAGCGTTGCTCCTCGACGAGCGTCGCCAGTGCCTTCTCGATATCGCGCCCTTCGGCTTCGGTCCCGCTGGCATCCGGGTTGTTCTCCGTCAGCTGCATGAATTGCGGGCGCCTTGCCAGCGAGCGCCGCCGGTTCTTGTTGAGGTTGGTCAGGATCGTGTAGAGCCAGCTCCTGACATCGCCCCCGAGGAACAGGCGCTCTGAACGCAGCGCCCGCACCAATGTATCCTGCACCAGATCGTCGGCCGCATCCGCCTCGCGCGTGAGCGCGCGGGCGTAGCGGCGCAACGCCGGGATCATTGCTTCCACACTTTGTCGAAACGCACTCATTGCGGTCTTGACGTCCTGGTGTCCGGCGCGAGTGCCACAACGATCATAACACCCGAGCGGAACAGCTATTCCGGCGCTCGAAACAGCGTTAACGCCGCGTATTAGGACTGTACCGCAAAGGAGGGCTGGTGTACCTCCAGACCTCACCGAGAGCTCGACGGGACGTTAGCAAATGGCGCAGAATTCAGGTCTGATGCAGGGCAAGCGCGGGGTCATCCTCGGTGTTGCCAATAACCGTTCGATCGCCTGGGGCATCGCCAAGGCATGCCACGCGGCCGGCGCCGAGCTCGCCTTCACCTATCAGGGCGATGCGCTGAAGAAGCGCGTGGAGCCGCTCGCCGCCGAGATCGGCGGGCTCGTGCTCGGCCATTGCGACGTCACCGATGCCGCGACCATCGACGCGGCCTTCGCGGTGCTGAAGGAGAAGTGGGGCAAGATCGATTTCCTGGTGCACGCGATCGCCTATGGCGAGCAGCTGGATGGTCGCTACGTCGACACCACGCAGGAGAATTTTTCGAAGTCCATGCTGATCTCCTGCTATTCGTTCACGGCCGTGGCGCAGCGCGCCGAGAAGCTGATGACCGACGGCGGCTCGCTGATCACGCTCAGCTATTACGGCGCCGAGAAGTGGATGCCGCATTACAACGTGATGGGCGTGGCGAAGGCGGCGCTCGAAGCGAGCGTGCGCTATCTCGCGGCCGATCTCGGCGAGAAGAACATCCGCGTCAACGCGATCTCGGCGGGTCCGATCAAGACGCTCGCGGCGTCCGGCATCGGCGATTTCCGCTATATCCTGAAGTGGAACGAGGCCAACGCACCGATGCGGCGCAACGTGACCACTGAAGATGTCGGCGGCAGCGCGCTGTATTTCCTCTCGGACCTGTCGCGAGGCGTCACTGGCGAGGTGCACCACGTCGATTCCGGCTATCACGTGCTCGGCATGAAGCGCCCCGACGCGCCTGACATTTCGTTCGGTAGCAAGGACTAACCTTTACCTGGAATGCCCGTGCCTACGATCTATTACCTTCGCCACGGCGAGACCGAGTGGAATGCGCTCGGGCGGCTTCAGGGCACCAAGGACATTCCGCTGAACGCGCGCGGCCGCGGTCAGGCTGTGCAGGCCGGGGGCATTCTCGCCGATCTGTTCAAGCGCGACGGCCGCGACAAGACTGCATTTCCCTACGTGTCGAGCCCGCTTGGCCGCGCGCGGCAGACCATGGAACTGGCGCGGGGCAAGCTCGAACTGCCGCCTGCGGACTACATGCTCGACGATCGCCTGCGCGAGATCGGCTACGGCGCCTGGGAGGGACTGACGCTGGCCGAGAGCGAGGCCTCCGATCCCAATGTCTACGCCCGGCGTCTCGCCGACAAATGGACGGTGGGCTCCGCGGACGGGGAGACCTACGCCGAAGTACAGGTCCGCGTGCGCGCCTGGTACGACCAGCTTCGGACCGACACCGTCGCGGTTGCCCATGGCGGCACCTGCCGGGCCCTGATGGTTTCACTCGGCCTGGAGACGCCGTCGAGCGCCGCCGAACTCTATATCGAGCAGGGCGCAGTCTATGTGTTCCGCGACGGGCGGCTGGAGAAGTTTAGTTAAGCCGGTTGGCCGTCTCCCGTGGCGGCTGCGGGTTTGACCCCCGGCCCCCCGCGCGTTACCACACGCGGGAACCAAGCCAGCGAGCCGCGATGTCCTTCAACACCTTCGGCCACATGTTCCGCGTCACCACCTTCGGCGAGAGCCATGGGGTGGCGATCGGCTGCGTGGTCGACGGCTGCCCGCCCATGATCCCGCTCGTCGAGGCAGACATCCAGGGCGATCTTGATCGCCGCCGGCCCGGCCAGTCGCGCTTCACGACCCAGCGCCGGGAGCCAGATCAGGTGAAGATCCTCTCCGGCGTGATGGCGCATCCGGAGACCGGCGTACAGGTGACGACGGGCACGCCGATCGGGCTGCTGATCGAGAACACCGACCAGCGCTCGAAGGATTATTCCGAGATCAAGGACAAGTTTCGCCCGGGTCATGCCGACTTCACCTACGAGGCCAAATACGGCCTGCGCGATTACCGCGGTGGCGGTCGCTCTTCGGCGCGCGAGACGGCGACGCGCGTTGCCGCCGGTGCGATCGCACGAAAAGTGCTGCCCGACGTCAGGGTGCGCGGCGCGCTGGTGCAGATCGGTCCGCACAAGATCGACCGCGACAAGTGGGACTGGGACGAGATTGCCAAAAACCCGTTCTTCTGTCCCGACAAGGACAAGGCCGCGTTCTTCGAGACCTATCTCGACCGCATCCGCAAGAGCGGCTCCTCGATCGGCGCGGTGGTCGAGGTCGTCGCCGAAGGCGTGCCGGCCGGCCTTGGTGCGCCGATCTATGCGAAGCTCGATTCCGAGTTGGCAGCCGCGATGATGACCATCAACGCGGTGAAGGGCGTCGAGATCGGCGCCGGCTTTGGCGCGGCGGAATTGACCGGCGAAGAGAACGCCGACGAGATGCGCACCGGCAATGACGGCACGCGCTTTCTGTCCAACCACGCCGGCGGCGTGCTGGGCGGCATCTCCACGGGACAGCCGGTGGTGGTGCGCTTTGCGGTGAAGCCGACCTCGTCGATCCTGCAGCCGCGTTTGACGGTCGATCGCAACGGCGCCGACACCGAGATATTCACCAAGGGCCGCCACGACCCCTGCGTCGGCATCCGCGCCGTCCCCGTCGGCGAAGCCATGATGGCCTGCGTCTTGGCCGATCATTTTTTGCGCGACCGCGGGCAGGTGGGGCGCTAGCGCTGGGTGGGTCGCTTGTGTCGCGCCACCAGCCCACCGCGCAGCTTGACGATCCCACAACTTCGTCCGCAAATGCGGACATGCAAAACTCCGAACTCCAGCGCATCACCAACTGGTTGATCGACGGCGCCAGGTCATCGGGGACCCCGTCGGAGATGATCGCCGACGTCTGCGAACATCTGGTCGAAGCCGGCTTGCCGCTGTGGCGGTTCGGCATCTTCATTCGCACGCTGCATCCGGAAATCTTCGGCCGCAATTTCATCTGGCGGGAAGGTCAGAAGGTCGAGATCGGGACCGTCGATTTCGATATCCTGGACACGCCCGAATTCGCCAGGAGCCCGCTTCGTATCGTGTTCGAAGAGGGGATCGAGGTCAGGGGCCGCATGGACGACCCCGACAGCAAGCGCTTTCCGTTCCTCGATGACATGCGCGCCGAAGGCGTGACCGACTATATCGCGGTGCCGATGCCGTATTTCGACGGCTCGATCCACGCAACGAGTTGGGTCACGCGGGATCCCGGCGGCTTCAGCGATGACGACATCGCGGCGATCCGCACCCTCATAGCACCGCTTGCGCGCGTCAGCGAGATCATCAGCCTGCGCCGCACCGCCGAGATGCTGCTCGACACCTATGTCGGCAATCGTGCCGGCGCGCGTATCCTCGGCGGCCAGATCCGCCGCGGCCACAACGACACCATGCAGGCTGCGATCTGGCTCTCCGACCTGCGCGGCTTCACCGCGCTGTCGGACCGGCTGCCGGCCGAAACTGTGGTCGAGATCCTCAATCACTATTTCGACTGTCAGGTCACCGCGATCCGGGGCCATGGCGGCGAAGTCCTGAAATTCATGGGCGACGGCTTGCTCGCGGTGTTCCCGATCGACGAGTATGTCGGCGATGCCGCCCATGTCTGCTCGCGCGTGCTGGAGGCGGCGCGCGAATCCCGCGCCAGCGTCGAGGCGCTCGCCTTTCCGGTCGGCGACGTCATCGAGCGCTTCCGCTTCGGCGTCGCGCTCCATGTCGGCAACATCCTCTACGGCAATATTGGCGGCGGCAACCGCCTCGACTTCACTTGCATCGGCCCCGCGGTCAACCTTGCCGCCAGGCTCGAGAAGATCACGGGTCGGCTAGGGCGGACCATCGTGGCCTCGGAAGGCTTTGCCAATGTCTGCCAACACGACTGGCACGAGCTCGGAGAATTCCCGATCGCGGGATTTTCCAAGGCGCAGCGCGTGTACGGGCTGGCGGAGGAAGCGCCGGCGCTGGTCGACTGAGTGCTACTCCTCCGGCTCCGTCGTGAACAGCAGCGGATAACCCTTGGTGCGGGCGGCATCCGTTGCGCGGGTGGCCTTGGTCTCGGCGACGTCCCTGGTGAACACCGCGACCACGCAAGCGCCGAGCTTGTGGGCGGTGATCATCACCTTGTAGGCCTGATCCTCGGTCATCCGGAATTCGGCCTTGAGGATCATGGTGACGAATTCGCGCGGCGTAAAGTCGTCGTTGATCAGGATGACCTTGTGCAGCTTCGGGCGCTCGACCTTGGTCTTCGTCCTGGTTTTCGGCTTGATGACGGTGTCGTTCATTCCGCCTCCCGGATACGGCGGGCTCGGGTTCCTGCCGGCGCGCTCAGCGCGCGGCCTTCTCACCATATTGCAGGACGTGCACCTTCTCCAAGGTGATCAGGCCGCTCGACATCATGCCATCCAGGAAGGGCAGGAATGCGTTGATGTTGTCCTCGCTGTCGACGATCTCGATCAGCAGCGGTAGGTCTTCCGACAGCCGCAGGATTTTCGAAGTGTGCAGCCGGCTGGACTTTCCGAAGCCCATCGGACCGCGCAGCACGGTGGCGCCGGCCAGATGCCGCTCGCGCGCCGTCATCACGATCGCTTCATAGAGCGGCTTGCCGTCGAAATGGTCGTTCTCGCCAATGAAGATCCGGAGCGAAACTGCCTGATTGGGAATTTGCATGGTCAGCTCCTTGTCAAGCGGTTGGTGCGGCTGGCCATCATATGGCCTGCCCATACCGATACCAGCCAGCAGATGACGGACGCCGCGATATAGGCGAGCGCCGTATATTTCATGCCGTCGTGGAACAGGCGGAAGGTCTCCAGGCTGAAGGTCGAAAAGGTCGTGTAGCCGCCGCAGAACCCGGTCATGACGAACTGCCGGTGCTCGGGCCGCGCCAGCACGCGGCCGTCGGGCCCGGTCAGCGTCGCGTAGAAGCCGATGATCAGCGAGCCGGTGGCGTTGATGAACAGCGTCGCGACGGGGAAGCCGGGGCCGGTGTCGAGCGCGAGCCCGACGAGGTAGCGCGTGAGCCCGCCGACGATGCTGCCGGCGGTAACCCAGGCATAGAGCATCGCGGTGCGCCGGCGATCGGCGGAGGAGGGGGACTTCATCTGCCTCTAGACTCCCAGAGTGTCCGCGAGGAGGAAGCCGCAACTGACGGCCGCAAGGCACAGCCCGACCGAGCACACGACATTGCCAAACGCGTGCATCGGCTCGCCGTTCCGCGCCAGCGTCAGCGTTTGCAGGCTGAACGAGGACACCGTGGTGTAGCAGCCGAGAAAGCCGGTCACCGCGAACAGCCATGGATTGGGCGTGGCGAAGGCCGAGCCGGGATGGGTCGCCAGTGCGCCAAAAATCCCGATCAGGAAGGCGCCGGTGACGTTGATGGTCATGGTGCCCCATGGAAACGTCTCGCCCATCCGTCGCGCGATCGCGCCGGAGACGAAATAGCGCGCACAGCCGCCCAGCACGCTGCCGATGATGATCGCAAGCACTCCGCTCAGCACGACAAACAGCCCCCCGTCATCATTTTTGCTCCGTTGCCAGCCCGTTGCCGACGGCGAACAGCCCCATAAGCGCGACCAGCGCGAAGCCGAGCCCGGCCAGGAACGTGCCGGCCGGACCATAAGTATCCCACAGCGCGCCGGCGATCACGCTTGCGGCCAGCAAGGCAAGGCCGGTGAACAGGTTGAAATAGCCGAACGCGGTGCCGCGCAAGCTCGGTGGCGCGGCGTCGGCGACGAGGGCCGAGAGCAGGCCTTGCGTCAATCCCATATGCAGCCCCCATAGCACGACGCCGAGTGCGAGGCCCCCAAGGCTTGGTAGCAGCGCGAGCGCGAGATCGGCGCCGGCGAGCAAGACGAGGCCGAGCGCGAGCAAGCCGGTGCGGTTGATCCGGTCCGAGAGCACGCCGGCCGGATAGGCCGACAACGCATAGGCGATGTTCATCAGCACCAGCACGGCCGGCACCCACATCACATTGAGCCCAATGTGCTGTGCGCGCAGGATCAAAAAGGCCTCGCTGAAACGCGCGAGCGTGAAGACCACGCCGACCGCCACGACGCGCCAGTACACGGATCCGAGCTGCCGCATCGCGGCGCGATTGAGCGGGTTTTTTGCAAGCTCCCGGCTCGGATCTGGCTCCGGTTCACTCACCGCGAACGCGATCAGTCCGAATGACAGGAAAGCCGGCAGCACCGCCACCCAGAACACCGCCGTAAAATTGTCCGCCGTCCACCACATCAGGGCGATCGCCACGAGCGGCCCGACGAACGCGCCGACGGTGTCGAGCGACTGCCGCAGGCCGAAGCTCGCGCCGCGCAGGCCGACGGGTGCGATATCGGCGATCAGCGCATCGCGCGGCGCGCCGCGAATGCCCTTGCCGACGCGGTCGATGAAGCGCGCGGCAACCAGCCATCCGACGCTGGGGGCAAGCGGGAATAGCGGTTTTGTCAGCGCTGCTAGCCCGTAGCCGAGCGCTGCAAGGAGCTTGCGCCGGCCGAGCCAGTCGGACAATGCGCCGGAGAAGATTTTCGTGATCGAGGCGGTCGCCTCCGCAATGCCCTCGATGAAGCCGACCGTGAGCGTGGAGGCGCCGAGCACGGTGACGAGATAGACCGGCAGCAGCGCGTGGATCATCTCGGAGGAGACGTCCATCAGCATCGACACGAAGCCGAGCACCCAGATTCCCCTGGGCAGCCCCGCACGCGCAGCAATCGGTGTCGTCGTCGTCACGTCCAGGACTTCTCCTTGCCTTCTCCTTGGCCTCCCCTTGGGCCTGCTCCTTGGCCTTCGCGTCCAGCCAACAAAAAACCCGCCAGCGGCGGGTTTGTCCATGCTCCCGCAAAAGGCAGAGGCTTCATGTTGCCCCTCCTCAAGCAGGAGTCATCAGCCCACTACGGTCACAGGCCGGCGGGCGGTTGTCGGGGGACTCCATCCCCATCTGTGCGGCCAGCCTAGCATGGAAATCGCGCCGGACAAATGGGCGGGGCGCTCTGTCCAGTGGCCCGTCATTCCGGGAGGGCACCGCGAGCGACGCCATGACGATGCCGGCGATCGCGCAGTTCCAGCGGCGCGAGCGCGGCAACATGGCGGCAGCTTTGCGTAAAGCGACGCAAATCCCAACTCGCAAATCCCTAACTGGAATGTGAAGCGCAAGCGATCTTCGGACTTTGCGGCAAGGCGTTTGCATGTCACCATCGCGCCATACGACGGGAGGCTGCGATGCGCTTGCTGTTCTCGATCGGGGTTGTGCTGGTGACCGGCATGTTTGCCGGAGGGGACGTCGCGGGCATCGCGGCACCAGGACCCAAATTCGAGTCGCCTAAAAATCAGCCGCAGCGGCAAGCAGCCGAC
This sequence comes from Bradyrhizobium sp. LB14.3, assembly GCF_040547985.1. NCBI lineage: Bacteria > Pseudomonadati > Pseudomonadota > Alphaproteobacteria > Hyphomicrobiales > Nitrobacteraceae > Bradyrhizobium > Bradyrhizobium sp. LB14.3. Next base: position 242,383 of record NZ_JBEPQT010000007.1, on the reverse strand, counting down.
AGGGACGCGCAGACGGTCGATGTCGAGCTGATCCTCGCGGTCGACGTATCCTACTCCATGGACATGGACGAACTCGCGATCCAGCGCGAAGGCTATGCCCAGGCGATCCAGTCGAAGGAATTCTTGCAGGCGCTGAAGCTGGGTCCGAACGGCCGGATCGCCGTGACCTATTTCGAGTGGGCCGCCTCGACCGACCAGAAGATCATCATTCCCTGGCGGCTGATCGACGGACCGGAGACCGCCGATGCCGTCGCCGCCGAAATCCTGAAGACGCCGATCCGTCGTGCCTCGCGCACCTCGATCTCCGGCGCGATCACTTTCGCGATGCCGCTGTTCGATGAAGATCCCTATCGGGGCTTGCGGCGCGTGATCGACATTTCCGGCGACGGTCCCAACAACAATGGCACTCCGGTCACGGTGGCGCGCGATGCAGCGATCGAGAAGGGCATCGTCATCAACGGCCTGCCGATCATGGTCAAGGAGCCGTCCTATTCGACCATGGATATCGACAATCTCGACTTCTACTATGAGGACTGCGTCATCGGCGGCCCCGGTTCTTTCGTGATTACGATCAAGGACCGCGACAAGTTCAAGGAAGCCATCCGTACAAAGCTCTTGATGGAGGTTGCGGGCCGTATGCCGGAGCGTCCGGTGATGCGCGTTGCGGGCAAGGACAAGGAGCCGCGTGTGAACTGCATGATCGGCGAAAAGATCTGGTCGGACCGCTGGGGGCGCTAAACGCGCTACCGCCGAATGAGACGTTTTGCCCTATTTGCTTCTGATAGAATTTTAACCATGCGTTAACCGTCGCGTGGCCCTAATTGGCTGTTTCCAATTGTTTCCGGATAAAGTTCTGACCTTGTTGTCGGGGCGCGAACGAAGCGGACCTGTCAGACAAATCCGCCGAGCAATCAAATGGCCATCGTCACGTCGAGCACCAGCCAGATTTCGCCCGCCAACGAGCGGGTTTATCACCAGAGCGCCCTGCTCGGTGACTGGAAGGGCAATTGGGCGGGCAACAACCAGCCCGTCGGCTTCAAGGTCGTGAACATCCGCGGTGCCCGGGCGCAGGTCGAGTACACCCATAACGGACACACCGAGCGCGGTTTTGGCGAGGTCAGTGGCGCGCTTCTCACCTTCGGTAACATCACGGTCGGCACCAAGGACGGCAAGAGTTTGGTGCTCTTGTCCTCCGCGGGCGCTGGCAAGCAGACCGCGACGCTGGATAAGCAGGCGCCGCCGGCCTCGGACAGCCGTCTGATGGGAAGCTGGGGCGGCTATTCCAGTGACAATGGCAAGAGCGCGAGCTTCCGTGTGCTCGGGGTCAACGGCAACGAGGCCCAGGTCAGCGTCACCACTGACGGCGTCACCCGGCAGGGCACCGGCACCGTCTACAAGAACGTCATCATGTTCGGGCAAGCGCAGATTGCGACCGATGACGGGCAGAACGGCAAGATCATCTACCAGGTCGGCAACAAGTCGTTCATGGTTCCCGTGACGAAATATCCGCCGTCCGATACGTCGTCTTCGGTCGACAAGACCGCTTAACGCCTCACCGTCGTTTGCTTGCGGCATGATCTCAGCGCCGCCACGGTACTGCAATCGAACGCTCCGGCTACTTGGCGGCGAGCGGTTGCAGTCGCAGCACGCCGTTGTCCGGCGCTTCCGCCTGCATGGTGATCAGCGTCATCGAGACCAGGTCGTAATAGCCAATCAGGCCGATGATATCCGTGATGCCGCGCCCGTCGAATTTCTGTTGCGCCGCGCGGTAGATTCGTCGGAGCCCTTCTTGGCGCGGTGCGAACCGTGCAAGAGCTCGGGAACGCATGCGGGAGTTGAATGGAACGACGCCCGGGCGTGTCAGCTCCACTGGCATTCGCGGCAACCGTCGCGTATAATTTCCGCACTTCCTTGACGGTCACCTGAATGCTCAGTCTCGCAGCTCCACGCGCCCTCGCAACTGTCTTCGCCGTGCTTTGCCTCGGCGGAGCAACGGCTCATGCACAAGTGGCGCCTCTGAGGTATTGGATACCGGGCGGTGCTTTCGGCTTTGGCGGAACTAGCAGCCAAAGAGCCGATGCCTACGGTAATTTTCCAAGCTTCAAGGCCGGCGATGCAGACGGAAGCTACGATTTTCGTCCCGGGTTCTTTGTCGGGAGCGAACGCGGCAGTCTCGGTTTGAACGGTCTCAGCCAGAGCGCCTCCGTCGGCAATTTCAGCGCGCTCTCTTATGATGGCACGCAGTTCGGTTACAACACCAAGACCGCGGGCGGCATGCCCGTCACGTTCTTTGCCGGTTTCGACACGCTGAAATACAGTGGCGGCATTGGCAGCTCGCTTGCGCCGCTCACCTCCAGCGCCTCGCCCGGCTACGGCGCATTTGCAGGTGTCGAGTTCAAGCCGACCTCCAACCTCAGTCTGTCGTTCGGCGCCGGTTTCATTCAGCAGCAATCGGGAAACATGGACAGCGACATCAACTCGTCGATGCTGCCCGGCGAGTCGCCGGCATTGGGCGTCCTTCGGCGGTAGAGCATGACCCCGGAAGGTATGCCGCGGTTTCCCGAAAAGTGCACCCTCAAACATAAGAACTAGCGCGTAAAGCGCGCCACCAGCTCGACATGCGGCGTGTGGCGGAACTGGTCCACCGGCACGACGCCGTCGATCCTGTAGCCGCCATCGATCAAGAGCCGTGCGTCGCGGGCAAAGGTCGCGACGTTGCAGGAGACCGCGACCACCACGGGCACCTTGCTCGCGGCGAGCTTCAACGCCTGGGCCTGCGCGCCCTGGCGCGGCGGGTCGAACACCACGGCATCGAAGTCGCGCAGCTCCGGCGGCACCAGAGGGCGGCGGAACAGGTCGCGCGGCTCGGCCTTGATCGGCTTGAGCCCCGGCGTACGCGCGGCTTTTTCGAGCGCTGCAATGGCGCCGGCGTCGTTGTCATGGGCGGTGACGCGGGCCTTTTCGGCGAGCCGCAACGCAAACGGGCCGACGCCGCAGAAGAGGTCGAGCACGTTCTTGGCCTTGCCGATGCGCTCCGCGACGAGAGATGCCAGCGTCTCTTCGCCCGCAACGGTTGCTTGCAGGAACGAGCCCGGCGGCAGCGTCACCTCGGCGCGACCCATCTGCAGGGTCGGCGCCAGGCGTTGCAGCACCAGCTCGCCATGCCGCGTCAGCCGCGCCAGGCGGTGCTGCTCGGCGACGCGCGACAGCGCCGTCACAAGGGGCGTTGGCAGTGGGCCGGAGCCGCGCAAATGGACATCGAGACCGTTGGCAGTGGCAGTGACCTGGATGTCCAGCGGCTTTGTCACCGACATCTTCGACGTCAGCAGCTCGGAGAGTGCCCAACCCGCATCGAGCGCACCCTCGAGCCCGGGATCGAGGATCGGGCAGCGATGGATCGGGATGACATCGTGTGAGCTAGCAGCAGAAAAACCCACCTTGAGGATGTCATGCGTGCCGAACCGGCCGTGCAGCGTGACGCGCCTGCGGCCCGCGCCGTGGGCGTCGACCAGTGGCGCCACCTCGCAGTCGATGCCGGCTTGCGCCAGCGTCTCGACCACGATGCCGCGCTTCCAGACCTGATACGGTTCAGTCGCCCAGTGCTGGATCGCGCAGCCGCCACAGACGCCGAAATGCGGACAGAACGGTGCGATGCGCTCCGGGCTTGCGACATCCACCGCCAGCAGCATGCGGCGGTCAGGATGGTTGCCGGCGACGTGGCCGACCTCGACGGTCTCGCCGCCGAGCGTGTAGGGTACATAGACCGCATCGCCCGCAGCCCGCGAGACGCCGTCGCCACGATGGCCGACGTGATCAATCTTCACGCGCTCAACCACGTCGCGCGCCCAGGAAGAATTCGATATTGCCGTCGCCGCCGGTGATTGCCGACGGGAACACTTCGATATCGGTACAGCCGAGCGAGGCGGCAAAGGCGGCGACGTCGTTGCAGATCTCCTGACGCACGGCGGCGTCGCGGATGATGCCCTTCTTATTGTGCTTCCGGTCCGCCTCGAATTGCGGCTTGATCAGCGCCAGCAGGCTCATCGGTGCGGCCGCCAGGGATAGCGCCACGGGCAGCACCGTCTTGAGCGAGATGAAGCTGACGTCGATAACGACGACATCGGGCCGCGCCGGCAAGCGCTTGCCATCATAGGCGCGGATGTCGGTCTCTTCCATCGACACGATTTTGGAGTGACCGCGCAGCGAGGGATGCAACTGGTTGGTGCCGACATCGACGGCAAAGACGAGGCTCGCGCCGTTCGCCAGCAGCACCTCGGTGAATCCGCCAGTGGAAGCGCCGACGTCGAGGCAGACATGGTCCTCGATCTCGATCCTGTAGCGCTCAAGCGCGCCGGCGAGCTTGACGCCGCCGCGGGAGACATAGGGGTGTGCGGGCTCGGCCCGGATCACCGCATCCTCGGCGATGGTCTCCGACGGTTTTGCGACCTGCTTGTCATCGGCAGTGACGAGCCCAGCCTCGATCGCCGCGCGCGCCCGCGCCCGGCTCTCGAACAGGCCACGCTCGACCAGCAATACATCCGCGCGCTTGCGGGCAGGGGACATCGGTTCTCCGAAAGAGAATTTGCGCTTATATAGCGATCAATCGCGCGGCTGCCATCCGGACGCAAGCCTCGAAGGCGGCCAGATCGTGCCAGACGTCGATCGGCATCTGCGCAGGCGTCACCAGCGGGCAGCCATGCAGCTCCAACGCGTGGATCATCATAAGATTATCGACGAGTCCAAAGTCTTCGACCGTCAGCCCCTGCGCGTCGACCAGCCGCCCCTCTTCGGACGTCACATCCACGAAGCGCCCGACACGGTCGGCATAGGCAGCGCCGTCGTTGGAATAGGCGAGGCAGAACTTGCGGCGGCCGGCCATGTAGCCGAGCTCGTAGACGGTGCCGGGATCGGCGCCGGCGCCGCGGAACGGCGTGAGGTTTGCGATGATGGCATCGGCCGCGTCCATCATCGCCTCGTTGCCGCAAAAGATCTGCCGCGACGCATCAGGCGCGGCGAGGTCGATCTCGTTGTCGAGGGGATAGAGGCCGGTGAGGCCGTGAGCGGCGCAGATCGCGGCTTTCTGCCGGCCGATCTCGACCGCATCTGGCAGGAACACGTCGGGGCCTGCCAGATAGATTTTCATGAGAGCTGCTTCCCAGAAGGTCGAAGCTCGCTGTTAGGCGAGCTTGACCGTCTCGGCCTTGACGTCCTTGCCGAGCGCCTCGAATACCTTGGCGACGATGCCCTTGGCATCGAGACCGGCACGGCCATACATCGCGGCCGGCGTATCGTGGTCCTGGAACACGTCGGGCAGCACCAGGGAGCGGAAACGCACCATGCCGCTGTCGAGCGCGCCCTGATCGGTCAGGAATTGGGCGACATGCGAACCGAAACCGCCGACCGAGCCTTCCTCGATCGTGATCAGGATCTCGTGGTCGCGGGCGAGCTTGAGCACCAGCTCGGTGTCGAGCGGCTTCATGAAGCGCGCGTCGGCGATCGTGGTGGAGAGGCCGTGAGCTGCGAGCTCGTCGGCCGCCTTCTCGCATTCGGCGAGGCGCGTGCCGAAGGAGAGCAGGGCGATCTTGCTGCCCTCGCGGACCACACGGCCCTTGCCGATTTCGAGGGGAACGCCGACGTCGGGCATTTCGACGCCGCGGCCTTCGCCGCGCGGATAGCGCAGCGCGCTCGGGTGGTCGTTAATCGCGACCTGGGTTGCGACCATGTGGACCATTTCGGCTTCGTCGGACGGCGCCATGATGACCATGTTCGGCAGACAGCCGAGATAGGCGTTGTCGAACGAGCCGGCATGCGTCGCGCCGTCGGCGCCGACGAGGCCGGCGCGGTCGATGGCGAAGCGGACGGGCAGGTTCTGGATCGCGACGTCATGCACGATCTGGTCGTAGCCGCGCTGCAGGAAGGTCGAGTAGATCGCGCAGAACGGCTTGTAGCCTTCGGTGGCAAGACCTGCGGCGAAGGTCACCGCGTGCTGCTCGGCGATACCGACGTCGAAGGTGCGGTCGGGAAACGCCTTGTTGAAGATGTCGACGCCGGTGCCGGACGGCATCGCCGCGGTGATGGCGACGATCTTGTCGTCCTTTTCGGCTTCCTTGACGAGGCTCGCGCCGAATACGTTCTGATAGGCCGGCGCATTCGGCTTGGACTTGGCCTGGGTGCCGGTCGCGACGTCGAACTTGACGACGGCGTGGTACTTGTCGGCGGAAGCTTCCGCCGGGCCGTAGCCCTTGCCCTTCTGGGTCACGACGTGGACCAGGATCGGGCCGGTCTCCATGTCGCGGACGTTCTTCAGTACGGGCAGGAGATGGTCGAGGTTATGGCCGTCGATCGGGCCGACGTAATAGAAGCCGAGCTCCTCGAACAGAGTGCCGCCGTCCATCATGAAGCCGCGGGAGTATTCCTCGACGCGGTTGGCGCGGTTGGCGAGGATCTTCGGCAGGCGCTTGTTGATCTGCTTGGCCGCATCGCGCAGCGTGCGATAGGTCTTGCCCGAGTAGAGCCGCGACAGATAGGCACTCATCGCGCCGACCGGCGGCGCGATCGACATGTCGTTGTCGTTGAGGATGACGATCAGGCGCGAATTCATCGCGCCCGCATTGTTCATGGCTTCGTAAGCCATGCCGGCTGACATCGCGCCGTCACCGATCACGGCGATAACGTTGTTGGTGCCACCGGAGAGGTCGCGCGCGACCGCCATGCCGAGCCCGGCAGAGATCGAGGTCGAGGAATGGGCCGCGCCGAACGGATCGTAATCGCTCTCGCTGCGCTTGGTGAAGCCGGACAGGCCGCCACCGGTGCGCAGCGTGCGGATGCGGTCACGCCGGCCGGTGAGGATCTTGTGCGGATAGGCCTGGTGGCCGACGTCCCAGATCAGCCGGTCGCGCGGCGTGTCGAAGACGTAATGGATCGCGGTGGTGAGTTCGACCACGCCGAGGCCCGCGCCGAAGTGACCGCCGGTGACCGAAACAGCATCGATGGTCTCCTGCCGCAGCTCGTCGGCGACCTGACGAACCTGCTCGATCTTGAGCTTGCGCAAATCATCCGGCGTCCGGATGGTGTCGAGAAGCGGCGTCTTACTGTATGCGTTCACGGCGATTTCCAATTTGTCAGCGCCGGAAGATCGTTCCGGCGCGCGATGGGTTTGCACAATATCGGCGCAGCGCGAGTCCTTAAACCGTCGGAGCCACCTGCATGGGGCAATGCCCCGTCTTCAAGCTTAGGTGAGCCTAAGTGCGCTCCGGTTCAGTCTCTGTGATCCATGTCACGTAGGTCGGCTTCGTCCGGTCCCAACCAATTTCATCAGCAGTTTGAAGCCCTTGTTGTCGGTAATCGGTGCCCACACAAGGCTTACAAAAAGCCACACTGCGCGCAGCTTTACACCAAAGCTTGGGCCAAAGCCAACCCGCTGGCCTGCTTACGGGGCATGCCGGTGCAACTGGCGGGCCAGAGTGGTTAATCGTGGCGGGAGCGGAAGAGTTCCAGTTTTGCCCGGTTCCTCGGCAGGATTTCAGCCGAGAGGGAGGTCGTTTCGATCGGATTTGCGGAGCCGGAGCGCTTCCGCGCAGGCAAATTCTTGGGGTTCCCGCCTGGCTGCTGGGCCTCATGATCGGGAGATCGGCGTGCGATCGTGAAAAATTGCGGGGCGGCGGATGCTTGAGACGGGCGGCTTTGAAGTGCGGCGCCCTTACTGGACGTCGAGCGGCGCGGTGCCGGTGGCCTGGCCGCTGGCATCGGTGGTGATCTTGTCGACGCGCGCCTCGGCTTGGCGCAGCAACTCCTCGCAGCGGCGCTTCAGGGCCTCGCCGCGCTCGTAGATTGTCACGGATTCCTCAAGCGGCACCTTGCCGTCCTCGAGCCGCTTCACGATCGTTTCGAGCTCCTCAATGGCGCGTTCGAAGGTCAGCCTGGAGATGTCCATTTGGGTATTTTCGGCCATATAAGTTTCCGATTGCCCGATTCGCTTCAGATCAGAAAAAGCAGAGTTTTGCGGGCGTAATGTGGCGAGTGCGTCAGGCGCCCATCAGGGCGCCGACATGCGCCGTAACAGATTCTTTCAATCCTTGCAGATCGTAGCCGCCTTCGAGCACAGAAACAACGCGGCCCCCGGCGCTCTTGTCGGCGAGGTCCATCAGCTTGCGCGTCACCCATGCATAATCCTCGGCGCGCAAATTCAGCGACGCCAATGGATCGCGATAATGCGCGTCGAAGCCGGCGGAGATGACGAGCAACTCCGGGCTGAATTTTTCGAGCTGCGGCAGGATCAAATTCTCGAACGCAATGCGGAATTCCGGCCCGCCATCCTCGGAGGCGAGCGGCGCGTTGACGATGGTGTCGTGGTCGCCGCGCTCGCCTTTCGCGCCAGTGCCCGGAAACAGCGGCATCTGGTGCGTCGAGCAGTACATCACGGTCGGGTCCGACCAGAAAATGTCCTGCGTGCCGTTGCCGTGATGCACGTCGAAATCGACGATGGCCGCGCGTTGGATGCCGTATTTGCGCTGCGCGTGGCGCGCGGCGATTGCGACGTTGTCGAAGAAGCAAAAGCCCATCGGCTTGCCGATCTCTGCGTGGTGGCCGGGCGGGCGTACCGCGACGAAGGCGTTGCGATGCTCGCCCGCCATCACCGCATCGGTCGCCGCGACCGCGCCGCCGACGCCGCGCATCACCGCTTCCCACGTGCCCGGCGACATCGAGGTGTCGCCGTCGATATAGACCTGGCCGCTGGTCGGCGCGATGTGGCGCAGCTCCGTGACGTAGTCCTCGTTGTGGCAGAGCGTGACGAGATCGAGATCGCCCTCCGGCGCCAGGTCGCGCACCAGGAACTGGAAGCGCTCATGCGACAGCGCTTCCTCCACGGCGCGCAGGCGGTCCGGCCTTTCAGGGTGTCCCGGCGGCGTGACGTGGTCGAGGCAGGCCTTGTGGGAGAGGAGAAGCGTACTCATCAGGTCGGCCTCATGGAAATGCGGGCTCTCGACGTCGCTTGGCGCATCCGGCGCCAAAACGCAAATGCAAACCCAATCTATGCGTTCCCCCGGGAATGGCAAAGGGTGGTCCTGGACCGATCCGTTTAATCCGGATCAATTCACGCGCAGGATGCGGCTCAGCGGCAACGGCCCGATCGGTCCGTGCGCTCTGAAGAACGCGAACAGCGCGTCAGCGTCGTAGCCGCCATATTGCGGCTCCGTGCCCTGTTTGGCGGTTGTAAAGCCGTCGCCACCGAGTGCGAGGTAATCGTTGAGAGTGACGCGGTAGCCGCTTCCAGCTTCGATCAGCCTGCCATTGAGCGTCATCTTGTCGGCGAGGACGCGCTCGCCGAACGGCTTCGCCGCATCCCAGGCATAGTTGAATCCGTTCGAGACCTGGAGAATCCGCGGCCGCTTCGGGTCGAGCCATTGCTGCTCCAGCATGTCCTTGAGCTGGCTGCCCGTGAGCGTCATGGTGACGAGCCGGTTGCGGAACGGCTGGCTCGCGAAAACGTCGCCGAAGGATATCGCGCCGTTCTCCTTTGGCACGATGTCGGTGCGGATGCCGCCGGGATTGGTGAGCGCGATGACAGCGCCGCCGTCCTTGGCGTTCCTGGTCGCGGCGAGCTGCGCGTCCGCGATGACGTCGCCGAGCGCGCTTTCGCCCGCCTCGTTCGGAATCCGTGACAGCGTCTGCGTCACCGATCCGGCCGGCCGGTTGGCGATCGGCGCCGAAAGCCTGTCGTATGCGTCGATCAGCGCGGTCTGCTCGGGATCCTTTGGCAACGAGGCATTGGCGACGATGACGTTCTCGGCCCTGGCGCCTACGATGTCGCGCGTTGCCGGATCGAGCTTGAGGTCGATCGCAGTGACCAGCGTGCCGTATTTGTCGCCGCTGGTGACGAGCCGCCCGTCGACCTGGCAAACATAAGCTCGATGAGTGTGGCCGCTGACGACGACATCGACGGCGCGATCGAATTTTTTGACGATGTCGACGATCGGTCCCGTAATAGCAGGGCATTCATTGTAGTCGCCGGCCGGCTCGCCGCCCTGGTGGATCAGCACCACGATCGCCTCGACCCCACGCGCCTTCAGCTGCGCGACCTGCGCATTCACCGTCTCGGCCTCGTCGCGGAATTCAAGGCCGGTGATGCCTGATGGCGAGACGATGCCCGCGGTCTCTTTCAAGGTCAGTCCGATGAAGGCGACGGGGATGCCCTCGAACTCCCTGATCTCGTAAGGCGGCAGCACGCTCTTGCCGGTCGCCGTCTCGATGGTGGACGCCGCGAGATAGTGGAATTTGGCGCCGAGGAAGGGATGCGGCCCCTGACAGCCGTCGACTGGATGACAACCGCCGTTCTGCATCCGCAACAGCTCGGTCTTGCCCTCGTCGAATTCGTGATTGCCGACCGAAGTGATCGCGAGCCCCATCATCGAGAGCGCCTCGATCGAAGGCTCGTCGTGGAACATCGCCGACAGGAACGGGCTCGCGCCGATCAGATCGCCGGCGGCGACGAAGATCGTGTTCTTGTGTCCCTCGCGCAGCTGCTTCACCAGCGTCGCCATGTATTCCGCACCGCCGGCCGCCACCATCACCTTCCTGGACCCATCCTCGGGATCACTGATCCGAATGCCGCCCGGCGGCGGGCGCAGATTGCCGTGGAAATCGTTGAGGGCGAGAATGCGCAGCTCAACGGGTGGGGCAGTTTGCGCGGACGCGGGCAGGGTGGCGAGCGTGAGCGAGAAGGCGGTCAGGCGGAGAACGTGTCGCATGGAACCAGACTAGTCGTTGCGCACGAAGATTTCACCAAAGTTCTCGGTACCCTATTTTTTCTTCCTGTCCGCAAACGTGTTGAACGCGGCGGTGGCTTCTTCCGACTTCAGCCGCTCGCCGAACAGATGGGCTTCCTGGTCGATACGGCGGGTGAGCTCTTCCGGCGCGGCGCGCAGCAATTTGCGGGAGATTGCGACCGCCTCGGCCGGAAGCTTGCAAATCTCGCGCGCCACTTTGCGGGCCTCGACCTCGGTGTGTCCCGATGACACCACCGCGTTGACGAAGCCTGCGGTATGGGCCTCCGCGGCGGTGAAAGTCCGCCCCATCACCAACATCGCAAAAGCGCGCTGGTACCCCATCGTGTTCGGCATCAGCAGGCTGGAAGCCCCGACCGGGACCAGCCCAAGACGGATGTAAGGTGCGGAAAAAGTAGCTGCCGTGGATGCGAGCACGTAGTCGCAGTGAAACAACATCACCGTGCCAATGCCGATCGACGCGCCATCCACGGCAGCGATGATTGGCTTGACGTTCAGGGCGAGTGAATAGAGGAATCTCGCTCCGTCCGTCAGCGTCTCGGGGCGAGACGTGTCGGCGTGTATGAAATCGTCGATGTCGTCGCCGGCGGTGAACACGCCGGAGCCGCCGGTGATGATCATGCAGCGAATGTCGGGATTGTTCTGCGCCGTGTCGATGGCGCGGCTCATCTCGCGATACATGTCCTGCGTGATGGCGTTCTTCTTGCTCGGCCGGCGCAGCGTGATCACGCGCGTTCCACGCTCTTCCGTGACGACGATATTGCCATTCGGCATAAGGGGCCCCTGCGGTCGCCGCGACGCTGACGAGTCTTGTAGTCCTCAGCCTACATCATCTTGCAGGCGTGCCAATCCGCTCGTGCCGGCTTTTCGACGATCCCCCTGTGCCGGGATGCCTGGCGTCCAGCCTTGGCTCGCGTTCCCTGCGTGGCGCCGCATCACATCGGATCACACGCGCCGTTTTACGCTTTATCCGCCGTTGCGCGTTGCAACAATTAGCTACAATGTTTCATTTGAAAAACCGGTGGTTGTGCGGCACGATGGCCCGTCGCGTTCCATTTGGCCGATTGCTCGATTGATGACTGCCGCCACTGATGTTGACGAATCCTCGTTCCACTACCGCGGCTGGCGCGTCGTGCTGGCCTGCTTCCTGATGGCCTTCTTCATGTTCGGCTTCGGCCTGTACGGCCAGGGCGTCTATCTCGCCGAGCTCCAACGCGCCCATGGCTGGCCGGGTACACTGGTCTCCGCGGCCAGCACCTTCTCCTTTCTCCTGACCTCCGTCCTCGTCATCTTCACCGACGATCTGCTTGCCCGTATCGGGCTGCGGTCGCTGATCCTGTGCGGCCTGTCGGCGCTCGGCGCGTCGACGGTGCTGCTGGCGCTGCTGCAGACGCCCTGGCAGCTCTATCTCGCCTATGCGTTGATGTCGGTCGGCTGGACCGGCATGGGCACCGTGGTGATCGCGACCGTGCTGAACTCCTGGTTCGAACGGCGCCGCGGGCTGGCGCTCAGCCTCGCCTACAACGGCGCGACCTGCGGCGGCATCGTCCTCGTTCCGCTGCTGCTGACGCTAAGCGGCAGTATCGGCTTCCGTTCCGCCATGCTGGCGGCCACGATCGCGATGGTGGTGCTGGTGCTGCCGGTGGTCGTGATCTTCATCGGCTGGCCCGACCGGACGTCGCGGGCATCGGGTGGAACTGCGTCTGGTGGTGGCACGGCCGCGCCGACGCAGTCCCGCAAGGCGCTGCTCGCCAACGCGGCGTTCTGGACTATGGTGCTGCCGATCGCGATCGCGCTGCTGGCGCAGATGGGATTCATTATCCACCAGGTGACGTTTCTCGAACCGCTGATCGGCCGCGCCAGTGCGGGCCTTGCCGTCACCCTCATGGCGGCGATGGCGGTGGTCGGGCGTCTGTCGCTCGGTCTGTTCGTGGACCGGCTCGATCCGCGGCTCGCCTGCGCGGCCTCGATGACGAGCCAGGCGGCGGCACTGTTCGTTCTGGTGCAGAGCACGAGCCCGACCGTGCTGCTCGTGTGCTGCGCCGTGTACGGCTTCTCGATCGGCAACATGATCACGTTCCCGCCCCTGATCATCCAGCGCGAGATCGGCGCCAGCGCCTTCGCCGCCGCGATGGGACTGGGCACGTCGATCAGCGGCATCGTCAGCGCCTTCGGCCCCGGCATCGTCGGTCTCGTGCGCAGCGTGACCGGCGATTACACGACGGCGTTTGCGATGTGCGTCGTGCTGGACCTTGTGGCGGCGGGGATTGTGCTGTGGCGGCCGGGGAGGCGCGCAAAGCTCGCAGCCTCGTAGCCCTACGCGTCCCAGCTACCCCAGCAGCACCGCATCCGCCGCCGCGACCGACTCCGCGCTCTCCGTCACCGTGCGCTCGAGCGCGCCGGCCTGCACGGTGATGTTCTCGGCGAAGAAGCGCGCCAGCGAGACGTAGCGCGCGGCGTCCGTGTTGCCGTCGGCTTTCGCGGCGAGCGCTTCGGAGGCGAGCATGCATCCCCCGAGCGTGGCGCCGAATTGCTGCAGATACGGCGTCGCGCCCGCCAGGGCCTCATTCGGCGCGGACCCGACGCGCTCCAGGAGCCATTTGCTGGTGCGCGTCAGCGCCTCCAGTGCCTCGCGCAGTTTCACGCCCGTGGTGCCGAAGGCAGGATCGTTGGAGGCTTCGACCTGCTTCACGGTTGCGGAGAGCTCGTCGAGCAGCGCCCACACCGACGCGCCGCCGTTGGCTGCGAGCTTTCGCGTGACGAGGTCGATGGCCTGGATGCCGTTGGTGCCCTCGTAAATCGCGGTGATGCGGGCATCGCGATAGTGCTGGGCCGCGCCGGTCTCCTCGATGAAGCCCATGCCGCCATGCACCTGCACGCCGAGATAGGCGACCTCGTTGCCGACATCGGTCGAATAACCCTTGGCCATCGGCGTCAGAAGCGCCGCGCGCGCGGCAGCATCCGCGCGGACCCTCGGATCCCTGGCGCGCGTCGAGACGTCGATCGCGACGGCGGTCGCATAGCAGATGGTGCGTGCCGCCGCGGTCTGCGCCCGCATCCGCATCAACATGCGCTTGACGTCCGGATGCACGAAGATCGCATCGGAGCCGTCACCCTTTTTGCCGAGGGCGCGGCCCTGCTTGCGTTCCTGTGCGTAGGCGAGGGCCTGCTGGTAGGCGCGGTCGGCAACGCCGACGCCTTCGAGGCCGACGCCGAGGCGGGCCTGGTTCATCATCGTGAACATGCAGCGCATGCCCTGGTTCTCTTCGCCGACCAGGAAGCCGATCGCGCCGCCATGATCGCCCATGGTCATGGTGCAGGTCGGGGAGGCATGCATGCCGAGCTTGTGCTCGACGCCAGAGGCAAAAATGTCGTTGCGCTGCCCCAGCGAGCCGTCTTCGTTGACCATGAATTTCGGCACGAGAAACAGCGAGATCCCCTTGGTGCCGGCGGGCGCGTCCGGGAGACGCGCCAGCACGAAATGCACGATGTTGTCGGTCATGTCGTGTTCGCCATAGGTGATGAAGATCTTCGTCCCCTTGATGCGATAGGTGCCGTCGGTGGCCTTTTCGGCGCGGGTGCGCAGCGCACCGACGTCGGAGCCGGCCTGCGGCTCGGTCAGCTGCATCGTGCCGGTCCATTCGCCGGAGACGAGCTTTTCGAGATAGATTTTTTTCAGCTCGTCGCTGCCATGCGCGTCCAGCGCCTCCATCGCCGACGCCGTCAGCAGCGGACAGAGGCCGAAGGCGACGTTCGAGGCGCTCCAGATCTCGGTGCAGGCCGCGTTGATCGCGATCGGCAGGCCCTGGCCGCCAAAATCCTCGGGGCCGGAGACTGCGTTCCAGCCCCCCTCGGTCCAGCGCTTGTAGGCATCCGGCCAGCCCGGCGCGGTCGTGACCTTGCCGGCATCGAGCTTGATGCCGTGCTCGTCGCCGACCCTGTTGAGCGGCGCCAGCACGTCGGTTGCGAATTTGCCGGCTTCCTCCAGCACGGCGCTCACGATGTCGCCGTCGAAATCGCCGTAATGGCCGGCCTCCACGGCAGCCTTCAGGCCGGCGCCGTGGTTGAGCGACAGCAGCATGTCAGAGATCGGCGCGCGGTAGGTCATGGCTCACTCCCGTGGACAGGTCTTGCCGCCGTATTCCCATGAAACGGGGGAGGTCTCAACTGTCGGGATCCAGGGAACGCGCTGGGCCGAAACGGGCCGTTGTCAGGGCCTATAATAACAAGGCCTATAATAAGGTGTGGCAGGCCCGCAGCCGGCGGCTGTGGTATTTTGCCCCTCCAGGCGGTTGAAATGCCGCTTCGCTCCCTATAGACCGGCTGCGACCAACGGGAATCTGCGGTAGCCAGTTCTTCCGCCCCGTTCCGTTGGTCATCCTGTTGGGGCGTAGCCAAGTGGTAAGGCAGCGGATTTTGATTCCGCCATTCGGAGGTTCGATCCCTCCCGCCCCAGCCAGCCAGTCCCGCGGCTAGCTAAACTTTGCAACCTGCGCCTCACGAGCCCGGAAATCCGGGCTTCTTTTGCATTCCACTTCGGTCTCCAGGCTCCTGGTCACGCAATCTTCGGGGCTGAATGGCGGAAAGTCTCCGGCTGTTTCCCGAAAAACTCCCGTTTCGCAGAGACTATCGGCGGAGACTGGTTCGACCGCCACTGCCACCCGGCGTACCAGGAGTTCGAATCCCTCTCGCTCCGCCAGCCATCAAAATCACTTCGTACTTTGTAGTGAAGATAGACCGAAAATCCGGCCGTTTTCCTGCACGGCGTGCCGTGGATCCCGTAGCCATCTGCCGAGAGATTGATCCACATTGAACCGACCGGATTGTTCGGGCCCGGCTTGATGACGAACGGCTTGCGCGAATGGACGCCCTTGAAGTGGTAGGCCGGGTTATAGCGGTAGATCGGATTGCCATCGATCTCCGTCACCTTCAATGTGCCCGAGGGAGATGGCTTCTCCTCACTGCCGATCGTCGCGGGATAGAATCCAATCAGGGCGTTCGACTTGTCGAACAGTTTCACCGTCTGGCGAGACTTGTCGACTTCGACCTTGGCCGCCTTCTCGGAGCTCTGCTCGGTCCCGGTGTCGATCACGACGATTGACTCGCCGGCCCGGTCGAGGTTGCGCCCCGGATTCAAGGCGGACAGCAGGTCCTCGCTCATATGAAACTTCTCGGCCAAACCTTCGCGCGGGCTGGCGTAGGACAGCTTCGGGATGTCCTTCATGTCCTCCATCTTCGTGGGAAGCTTCTTGAGGAACGGTCCTGCGACGTCCTGGTCCGCGATGGTGTAGTTCATCGTCACGGGACGACCGTCCGCCGCGAGCTTCCCCCAAACCTCGGGACTGACGTCGTCCGAGGCCGGCAATTGCTGCGCCTCCTCATAGGCGCATAGGGCCTTCTTCGCATTCTCTCCGAACCTGCCATCAACCTCGCCGGGGGAGAAGTGCGCCCGATCTAGCAGAACCTGCAGCCTCACCCCCGCCGGGGTCGGCTTCTCGCTCGAGAGCGTCTTCCTCGATGGCTCCGCCGTGTCGATCGCCGCAGCCTTCATTTCCTTGCCGAATGCGGAGCTCGTCGCCAGCGCTAGGCAAATAAAGATACCTCCGAAAGCCGCGCTCCGACCCGGCGCGCGAAGACGCAAGCCCATCACTTCCGATCCACAGGCGCCTGAGCGTTTGCCTTGTTGGCGTCGGCCTTGTTCGCTTCGTGGTGACCAATGGCGCAACCCGCGGCGGCGCCAAGCTTGCCATGTCCGGCCATGTGGCCAGCGACGCCACCGACGATGGCGCCTTTGATGCAGCCCTTGGCGTCGGCGGCGGGTGCTAAGACGAACGAAATCGCGACCACTAAGGCCACCGACATGAGACATTTCATTTGCATTCTCCGAATCTGGATCACTGCCTGGTCAACGCGTCCCGTACAAATTCCGTTCCGACGCATATTTCCCGCCACTCCTTCCGGGCCAGGCGGAGAAGCATCTGTGCCGGCGGCCCAGGTCTCCAGCGCCGCCTTGATCGAGGGGGCCGCGATGGCGAGGTCGTAAATGCCAACCGATGTCCGGTAAGTCTTCAGCTTTCGTGGCATGGAGACTGCCGCGGCCGCGACGTTGATCTCAACGCCGCCGAGCGAACCAGACTCCCAATACGAAGGCCGCCAACAGCGAGCGCAGCGGCGCCTCCACCGTCGCCTTTCGGAGCCGCTCGGCCAATTCATTCACGGACTGCCGGAGGTCCGTTTGCTTCCTCATCCCCGACGTTTCCCGAGGAGGATTCTCAAAGCCGCCCTGATCCTTCGTCAGCCCGGAGGCTTCCGTCATCTCCGAGGTTTCGCGCTCATCCATGCGGTCCTCCTACGTTTGCTGAAGCAAGCGCCATCGAGACCCCCAGGTTCCTATGCCGACCTGCGCCGCGCTCCTGACGCGGGCTTCTTCACTGCAGTTTCCTTGGCCGGCTTCTTGCCGGCGATCGGCATCAGCATCTCCTTCTGGCCGGCCGCTGCCTTCTTGGCCTTCTTGACCGGCTTCTTGGCAGCCTTCGTCTCGGCCGCCGCGCCGCCGACGCTCTTGCGTAGCGCGTCCATCAGATCGACGACGTTCTCGCCTTTCGGCCGGTCCTTCGGCACGATCGGCTTGCCGGCCCGCTTCTGGTTGATGAGCTCGATCAGCGCCGCCTCGTAATGGTCCTCGAACTTCTCCGGCTCGAAGCTGCCCGCCTTCTGGTTCACGATGTGCCTGGCCAGATCGAGCATGTCCTTGGTGACTTTGACGTCCTGGATCTCGTCGAAGTATTCGTGTTCGCTGCGCACTTCGTACGGATAGCGCAGCAGCGTGCGACGAGACCCTTGTCCATCGGCTCGAGCGCGATGATGTGTTCGCGGTTGGTCAGCACCACCCGCCCGATCGCCACCTTGTTCATCTCGCGGATGGTCTCGCGGATGACCGCGAAGGCGTCGTGGCCGACCTTGCCGTCGGGGCGGATATAGTAGGGGCGGATCAGATAGCGCGGGTCGATGTCAGTCTTGTCGACGAACTCGTCGATCTCGATGGTTCGCGTCGATTCCAGCGCGACGTTCTCGAGCTCCTCTTTGGTGACCTCGATGAACGTGTCGGTGTCCACCTTGTAGCCCTTGACGATGTCCTCGTTGGGCACCTCGTCGCCGGTGTCGGCGTCGACTTTGAGGTACTTGATGCGGCGGCCGGTCTGACGGTTGAGCTGGTTGAAGGAGATCTTTTCGCTCTCCGACGTCGCCGGGTAGAGCGCGACGGGGCAGGTGACGAGCGACAGACGCAGGAAGCCTTTCCAGTTCGCGCGGGGGGCCATGTGTACGCAACGCTCCAGGTACGGGGACATGGACTCAAGACGAACGGGGCGACACAGTTCCGACAATGCCCGAGGTGTCCACCGCACATTGAGGCCACACCCGGCGGCGCCTTGTCCGCGCGGTCCTCGAGCATCGTTCGCAGGCAACGCCTCGATGGGCCGCGGATGATGTCTTTGGACGAGGACGACGTCCGGATCAAGTGCCCTCGGACGCTTGCTCCTCCCCCAGCGGCCACGGTCCGTCACTAGGGGGAAAAGGTAACGACCTCGACCGGGGTCGAGGTCGCCAACCTATTGGCTAGGTTTCGCTCCCGGCTGGGGCTTGGGGGGCAAGGGGTGCCGAGAGCAAGGATTCGACGCGGCAGAGTGCCGATCGTTCCCTTGCGGAGCGAAGCAGCGCTGGCAGCAGCCCTTCGTACGCGTGATGAGCGGGAGCGCCGCGCGAGTCTGGGCGCGGCAGGACTGGCCTAGTCGATTAAATCCGAAAGGCGCCGCCCCGAAGGGCGGCGCCTGAAGCATCAATCACCAGCGGCCGGTGCCGAAGCTGAAGCCGATGCTCGGCCCGCCTCCGTAATAGCCGTACCCGCGATCGTAGTAGCCCGGACCGCCGTAGGAGCCGTAGCTTCTGCGCACCACGTAGCCGTCGTCGCCGCCGTAATAGCGCTGCACGTATCGTGGGCCACGGGTCCGGTAGCAGCGGCCATACTCGCTGCAGACCAGGCGGACCTGATCGATGTTTGCCGCCTCTGTGGATCCGACCGGGCTTGGGTTGAGCGGCGCTGCCGAGGCCGCCGACGCCAGCATGGCGGTGGCGACAAACGCTCCGAGAGCAATAGTTCTCATGTTCGTTCTCCTTGGTGTGACAAGATCAATCGATCTCTTCGATGACGCGACGTTCCCCTGGTTCGACGATGTAGGTGCGGCTATCCCGGTTGATGTACCGGTACTCCCGCAGGCTCGGCGCCTCGCGGTAAACCTCCTCGGGGAAAGTCTCGACTTCCACGCCTTCCGGCAGGCGCTCCCCCCTGCGGATCTCGGTGCGCACGGTGCTGCCGGTGGTCTGCCGCTCGCGCTCGACAGGGCGAACCTTGGCGTGCTTCCGGATCACCTCGCGATCACGATCGCTGAACGTCGCCTTGCGCTGCTCCGTCCTCGCCGGCGCAGCGGCCGTCGAGCGGCCGGAGTACGGCAGGACCGTCACGATCTTGTAGGTCGACGGTTCGACGATCACGATCTCGTCCTTGACCAGGACGAAGTTGTAACCGCGGTACTGCGGGACGATCTCGACGACCTCGGCCGGCAGCGGCTGCAAGCGGATATCGCGCGGCACGGCCGTGCCCACCGACAACGAGAAGTTCACGTTGTTGAGGGGCTGCACGTTCAGATGCGAAATCGACGTGCTGATCCGGGTTCGCTGCTGGTCGTTGATGTTCACCGACGCGTTCACGTTGGTGTTCGAGGAACGATCGGCCGTGTTCTGCTGATTGTTCGGCTGCTGCGCCGTGTTCGTCGAACCGCTACCCGTCGGCGACTGCGCCTGGTTGGTGCCTGAGGCGGGCGGATTGGCGCTCTGCGTCTGGGTATTCGTGTTCGAAGGAGAATTGGTCTGCGCCTGGTTGGGAGGCGTCGTGGTCTGATTGGACGGCTGATTGGTCTGAGCCTGGTTGGTCGAGTTGTTCGAGGCCGGCGCCTGCGTGGTGTTGGTACCCGTGCCCGAATTGGACGACTGGCCTGCAGCGGTCTGACCGGTCGAGGACGGAGACTGCGTCTGGGCCGAATTCGCCGAAGGATTGGCGGACTGTGCGGATCCCGAAGATGACGACGGCGTCGAAGAGGACGGCGTCGTGGATGTGGAATCCTGCTGACGCGTCGGCAGATTGGAATTCGACGTGCTCGGAGAAGACTGGGCAAAAGCGGAAGTCGCGATCGCGACTGCAGCGGTGGTAGCCAAGAATAATCGCTTGTTCATCTGAACCTCCTTAATGCGGACGTCGAACAACCTCGGGCGGGACGCTGGGTTCCATTGCGGGAAAACTTGGCAATTCCGCGGGAAGCGCGGTTTCTGTTGTCCCGAAATGGTGCAGATCGCGAGAGTGGGAACTTCGGTCGCGCGGCGTCGTTGGCGATGACTACTTACGAGTCATTTTTCGCTTTGAGGAGGACATCATGAAGAAGCTTATCGTGTGCGGCGCTCTCGCCGCCTTCGCCCTCGGCACGCAGGCCGCCAGCGCCGCCGAGTTCTACATCGTGCGCGACGCCACCACCAAGAAGTGCACAATCGTCGACAGCAAGCCGACCACCACCACCACGACGGTCGTGGGCGACGGCGTCTACAAGACCAAGGTCGAGGCGGAGTCCGCGGTCAAGACCACGAAGGTCTGCACCGAGCAGTAATAGCCGCGGCGGCGTCAAGAGCCGTCTGAAGCGTTCTGACAGCGATTGGAGGAGAAATGCCCGTACTGATTTTGTGGGCCGTTCCCGCCGTCCTGGTTGTTGGCGGCGTCGGCTATTTCCTGGTTCACATGCACTGAGCGGATACACCGCACGGATGAACGGCCCGCCCAATGATCTGGGCGGGCCGTTTTGCGTTGCAGTCAGTACACTGGCTCCCAAGGGCACAAAAAAAGGGCCCCGTAGTTGGGGCCCTAATTCGCCGAGAGCACGCGTCGCGCTAGTTGTAGTCCGAGTATTTGAACTGCGGAAGCGCCTTCAATTGCTCCTTGTTGCCACTCATGACGGCGTGGTCGGGGATCCAATCGTTCGTGGTGCGGTTCGTCGTGGTTGTCGACGCGGTCCCGGTCGTGGTCGTGTCGCGCGACGTGGTCGACGTGCCGCTCGAGCTGGTCCGGACCGGCTCTTCAACGAACTTCAGCTTGTCCATCGAGACGGCGATGTCGTGCTCGCCCATGCCGAGGAAGCCGCCGACTCCGATGACCACCGCGTGGATCTTGCCGTTCTTGTCGACGAGCAATTCGTTGATGTCGCCGAGCTTCTCGTTGGCCTCGTTGTAGACGTTCAGGCCCATCAGCTTCGAGGCGCGCCAATTTCCCTTGAGCGCCATCTTCGCATCGGCCGGCTGGGCGGTCGCCGCCGTCGCGGCGCGATCCACGGGCTGAGTAGATTGCGCGAAAGCAGCGCCGCCGATCACGGCAGTTCCAAGCAAGGCGACGGCAAGAAAGCTTTTCATAGATTTTCTCCTCCAACGTGAGCCGCACCCGTCCGGATGCCGGCCTCAACGCCGCCAATTACCGCTTGTTCCCGACCCGGAACGGATCGCCAAGGATTCGATAGGTAGCCGGCTTTTCTAGCGCCCCCAGCGAGCCGCGGAATAGATCTCTCACGTAAAGCGCGCTCCGCGGGCGACCAGCTCGCGATATCGGGTCTCGTAATCGTTCGCCATCCGGCTTGCGACGAAGCGCTCCTCGAACCGGGCGCGGACCACTCGTCTGTCCAGCCGGCGCAGTTCTTTCACCACTCTGATCGCCTGCTCCTCACCGTCGACGATGAAGCCGGTGACGCCGTCCTCCACGACTTCCGGCACCGAACCTGATCGATAGGCGATCACGGGCGTCCCGCACGCCATCGCCTCGATCATCACCAGACCGAATGGCTCGGGCCAATTGATCGGAAACAGCAGGCCCGCTGCGTTGGCGAGGAAAGGCTGCTTCTTCGCATCGTCGACCTCGCCGACGAGCTGGACCTGCCGGCCATCGATGTTCGGCTCGAGCTTGTTCTTGAAGTAGGCCGTTTCCGCGCGAGGGATCTTGGCGGCGATCCGCAGCGGCATCCGCGCCGCACGTGCGATGCGTATGGCGTCCTCCGGTCCCTTGTCCGCCGTCAGCCGCCCCAGAAAGGCCAGGTACGAACCCGGTTCGTAGGAGGGCCTAAACATATCCTTGGGCAGTCCGTGCTGGATCGTCGCGATCCAGTTCGCCTCCGGAAGCGGCCGACGCTGGTCGGCGGAAATCGAGACGAATGGAGCGTCCGCAAAGGCACCGATTACCTGGGGCAGACCGGGAAGATCGAGCCGGCCGTGCATCGTCGTCAGGAAAGGCACGCCGGTCCGGCTCAGCACCGGAAGGGGCAACCAGTCGACGTGTGAGTGGATCACGTCGAAGTCGCGCGAGCGCTCGGCAATGGCCTCGATCAGAAGCGCGCAGGCGGCGTTCGGATCCGCACCCTTCCGCCCCAGGCGCAGCGCGCGCGGCCACACCGCGTGGAGCTTTCCCTTCGTCATCGAGTCACCGCTTGCGAACAGGGTGACCTCGTGTCCGAATTCGACCAGTTCGTTCACCAGCCAGTCGATTACACGCTCGGTGCCGCCGTAGAGCTTTGGAGGAACGCTCTCGGCCAACGGAGCAAGCTGGGCAATCCGCATCGGCTAGGCCCCGAACACGAACTGCAGGACTGTCACGATCCCAGCGGAAATGAGGGACGAAATCGCGAGCAGCGTCCAATTGGGCCTCGTACTTCCGCGGGCCAAGCGCGCTGCGAGCGTCTTCACGACCGTCAACATTCGTCTCGAGGAAGCCGCTGCAGGTAGGCTATCCCGAAGCCAGCGAGTTCTTCGGTATCGCTCTCTCGCGCTTCCGACCTCCTGTGGAGGTGGCGCTCCAGCAGGCAGCGCCGGGTGTCGTGCGCATCGACCTCGGGGTGCCGCGCCCGATACGCCGTCCAGGCGGTCTCCGTGGCGTTCTTCAAGACGACGTCGTCGACCATACTTACTCTCTCCGGAGACCGAACCCAGTCGCTGCCAACTCAAGGCACTCTGGAAAGTTTCCGGTTTTTCCCGGAAGTAGACGAAGGGAGGAGAGTCAGGATGCTTTGGCACGCGCCCGCGCACGTGCCGCACGGCGGCGCTGCAGGCGTTGGCTTCGGCCTGACCTTCTGGTTGCGAGGGGTGCTGGCGTCGGCCCTGCGGCCGTCGACTCCGCCGCTGGCGCTTCGCGTGCCGTCTCCGGCTCGGGGCGCTTGGCTTCCATGAACTCGAGGACCGAGCGCCCTTTGTCGGTGATGCGCCAGCCGCCGTTCAGCCGCTCGATCAGCGCCTGCGAGAAGATGTCAAGATCGGCGACTCGCGCAGCCAAGCGCTTGGTCCGCTCGGCCCAATCCGGTCCGCTCGTCGCCAGGATAGCCATGTCGCGCTTGAGGTCCGCCATGACGGCGAATCCGTCGGGATAACTCACCAGGATCTTGAGCACTGTGACCTGGAAATTCACTCCAACGCTCCGCTATCACCCCATGCTCGGGGCTTGATGGAGCGCCTCGCGACCGACCTGCTTCAGGCTCTCCGGCGTGATGTTGCCCTTCGCGGCGGCTTCCAGAATCCTCGAAGCGACATGGGTGCGAGCACCAGTTTCGAAACCCGAAACCTCTTCGCAGACCTCGTCGAGTACGGCGCGCAAAAGCGCCGTCGTGACCGGATCGAACATGGGAACCCCCAGCGCTAGAAAAGATAGCCTACCGCAAAGACGTATCCCGGCGGAATCAACATTGTTAATGCCCGCAGACATCAGGCGGATGTTCGGGGCGAACTCCCGAAAGCTTTTGCGCCGCAGCGTGGGCCG
Organism: Bradyrhizobium sp. LB14.3; assembly: GCF_040547985.1. Classification (NCBI taxonomy): domain Bacteria; kingdom Pseudomonadati; phylum Pseudomonadota; class Alphaproteobacteria; order Hyphomicrobiales; family Nitrobacteraceae; genus Bradyrhizobium; species Bradyrhizobium sp. LB14.3. Next base: position 218,713 of record NZ_JBEPQT010000007.1, on the reverse strand, counting down.
CGGCCTCGCGTGTTGTGGTCCGAACTCGAAGCTGTCGAGCGACGCTGCCCCGGCGGCGAGGATCCATTGCCCTTCGCCGCCGGGGTCAGCAGCAACCATTGCCTATTTTTCCCGTTATCGGCAGGGCGCGAGCAATGTGAAAGGAATCTCGATGAAGAAGATCGCGATGTCGGCGCTGCTGGTCGGCGCTCTTGGTCTGTCCTCGGTGGCCGCCACGTCTCCTGCCGAGGCTCATTGGCGAGGTGGCTGGGGACCGGGCATCGCCGGCGGCCTGTTGGCCGGCGCTGTGATCGGTGGGCTTGCCTCATCGGCGTATGGATGGGGACCTGGTTATGGCTACTACGGTGGCCCCGGCTACTATGGAGCGGGCTATTACGGCGGACCCTATGCCTACGACGACGGGTATGACGAGCCGTATCGCTGGGGTGGCGGGTACGCAACCACGACCTACTACACGGCGCCCGTGTCCTACGGCTACCGCTACCGTCGAGTCGTGCGACCTGCATACGCCTATTACCGCGGATCCTACCCGGTCGTTCGGCACCGCTGGCATCACCACCACTGGTGAGAGCGGTCCATCTGATCGCAACGAAGGCCGCGCACCCGAAGGCGCGGCCTTTTCTTTTCCGCTTACCACAATCCACCCGAAAACGGGTCGTGCCGTTCGAAGGCAAGGCGTCGTTCGGGCGCTCTCATCGCCGGCTTCGTCGAGCGCTTTGGATGCGGGCGCGCCTGTGAGGCGATGCGTCCGGGCGGTTCTTTCTTGACCTCGGCGGAAGGTGCTGCAGGCATGGCGGCCATAGCCTGGCGCACCTGCTCCTGCGGATCTTCGGGGATCGGATCGGCCTGCGCGACATTCGGCACCTGGGGTCGCGGTCGCGTGTCGAACACGATCTTCTCCGGAAGGCTTCTCGCCGAGCTGATCCGGATGGTCGTCCTGTCGGGATCGGTTGCTGCCGCCCGCTCGACGGGGGCAGGTAGGTATCGGTCCGCCGCGAAGAGCATGGCCAGCAGCAGCCCGCCCACGAATATGAAGTATCTGATGATCGGCATGGATCGCCGCTCGCGAATGAGAAACTGGAAATTAGGCGGGGCCCGACGTGAGATGAGGCGGGCCGCTTTCTCGGCGACCCGCCTCGCAGGACTTAGTCCACCTCTTGGACCACGGTGCGCGTCGACGGATCGACCAGCATCACGCGCTCGCCGGAGTAGACGTACCGATACTTCGTCAGCGAGGGGCCCCACTCAGCGGGCACCGCCTCGAGTTCGACCTCGCGCGGCACTGGCGAGCCGACCACGATCTTCTCGCGGCTCTCGATGGGACGGACCTTGTGTTCGGTCACGTAGGTGCGGATCTTCGTGCGGTATTCCGGCTCGATCTGCACGGCGGCGGCATGACCGTTGCCGGTCGTGGTGACGACCGTAGACTGCGCCATCGCGCCGGTCGAAATCAGCGCGGCGGCCGCGCAGGTCAGCATCAGCTTTTTCATGGAAATCTCCTGCCCGCAGGATGCGGCCTGCGAGAACCCGCCAATGATGGCAAGGTTCCGGATGTGCGGCAGGATGATTGCCAATTTTTCCCGACTTGGTGAACGTCGGGCCGCCCCGCCGAGAAGGCCCTCGGCAGAGAACGGCATGCTCTTCACGATGCCGGCGTGTTCATCCCTTCTGCAGCGCCGCCGACAACGCTGGACCATCGTTCAGGATCGAAAAGATCTCTCGAGACGACAGATGGGCAGCCGCCTGCTCGAGACTATCGCTCGCGTCGACCTTGGCGCGGCCGACCGCCAGATTTGCGTCGATCGTGTCGGGCCGGACGGCGCGGGAAGGCGGCAACTGCGCGAGGTGGAAGGCCAGGAGCGCGGCGTCTTCGCGCAGCTCCGTCAAGGCCGGTTTGCTCCCTGCGCCCGCGGACGCGCTCAATTCGTTCGCTCGACGCAAGACTGATGGCGGTTCTCGATCTTCCGGGGTGGAGAACAATTTGCCGGGCGCGGGTTTGGCAGTCAGGGCGCCTATCGGAACGGCGAACAGAAGCCCTACGATGACCGGCGACATCCAGAGCAGAAGCGGCAGCGAAACGGCGTAGGCGCTTGCGGCCATCACAACTCCGCACAAGGTCGGGACGCCGTACTTCCGATAGAGCTCCCGGCGCTCCACCGTGCCGTCGTCGCGCCTTTGCGTCTGCCAGCCCGCGTCGCGGCCGGCCAGAATCTCGACGACCGCGATCGACTGGAAGATCATTATCACGGGCGCCATGAGCGCGGACACGACAATCTCGGCGAGAACTCCGGCCGAGGTACGCAAGGCGCCGCCGAATTGCCTGCGCACCGACCGTCGCGTCCAGACGAGGATCAGGCTGAGCAGCTTCGGCAACAGCAACAGGCCCATGGTGGCGACGAACACCCAGATGGCGAGCACGGGATCCTGGGCCGGCCAGGTCGGAAACAACGAGAAGCCCTTTGGGAAATATTCCGGACGCACGAAGCGGGCCTGCAGCGAGGTCAGCATTCCCAGCAGCAGGAACAGCAGCCATAGCGGCGCCGTCAGATAGGCCCCGATGCCCACCATGAAATGCAGGCGCGACAACCAGTGGAGACCCCGCGTAGGAACCACGGCCAGATGCTGAAGATTGCCCTGACACCAGCGTCGGTCGCGCGCCGCGAAATCGAGCAGCGAGGGTGGCACCTCTTCGTAGCTGCCCCCAAGCATCGGCAGCATGTAGATGCCCCACCCAGCCCGCCGCATCAGAGCAGCCTCGACGAAATCGTGACTCAAGATGTGCCCGCCAAACGGCTTGCGCCCGCGCAGCTGCGGCAGCGCGGCCGCTTCGGCGAACGCCCTCACCCGGATGATCGCGTTGTGTCCCCAGTAGTTGCCTTCGGAGCCATGCCACCAGGCCACACCCGCGGCGATCAGCGGACCGTACAGGCGGCCGGCGAATTGCTGAACGCGGCTGAAAAGGCTCCGCGCGTTGACGATCATGGGAAGCGTTTGGACCAGCCCGGCGGTGGGGTTTGTCTCCATGGCGTGGACCAACCGGACAATGGTATCCCCGCCCATGAGACTGTCGGCGTCGAGCACGATCATGAAATCGTAGACGGCGCCGAACCGGGTGATCCACTCGGAGATGTTGCCGGCCTTGCGCGCCCTGTTGTCGGCCCGGTGGCGATAATATAGCCGCGTTGTTCCGACGGCCTGTCGCAACGCCAGCAGCGCCTTTTCTTCGGCGACCCAGATGTCCGGATCGGTGCTGTCGCTCAGAACGAACCAGTCGAACAGCTCTCCGTGCGAGGTCGCCTCCAAGGATTCGATGATCGCCCGAAGCCGGGCCGTCAATCGGTGCGGGTCTTCGTTGTAAGTGGGAAGCAGCATGGCCGTGCGGGTTGCGATGACAGGCAGTTCCACACCTGTTGCGAAGGCGTCCCGGTCCGGACCGTGCGCCAGCAGCACGAAGAAGCCTGACACCGCGGAGGCAAAGGAAAAGGCCACCCAGGCGAGCAGGATGAGGAATAGCGCCAGCACCATGGCTTCGAGAACGGTGACGCCGCCGACCTGCAGCACGCGATACATCTCGTACCCGCCGGCCCCCGTGAGCGCGGCCGTCGAGAGGAGGATGAGGCCTCGGCGCCAAGCCATCGTGGTGGCGACGGGCGCAGGAACACGGTCCGGTACGCGGTTCTTCCCGAGATCGCCCGGCGCCATCGGGAGCGGGGTCTCGCGCGGCAGCAGGCGTTGAGTCGCGATATCTCCGGCGATCGATCGAGGGTTCAAGGTGCCCATCGATAGACCCAGACTTCCGACAAGGGCTTGTCGCTTTCGGCCAGAAACGCGCGCAGTTCGATCGGCTCGCCCTTGACCTGACATTGGAAGCTCAGCCGCCAACCACCGGTGTAGGGATTGGGCTGCGTGACGATGTTCTTCGCTTCCGCCTTCTCAGCCGTCACCACGCCTTTGACGCCCACAGGATCGATGCCCTTCAGGTTGTCGCCGACCAAATCAAGGACGAAAAGCCGGGCGTCTTCGCCCTTGGCCCCGATGCCGCTGCGTGTGAAGCGAGCAAGCGAGTGCGGCTTCGGGCTGTCCGGACCCCAATGCAGCCGATAGGTGTAGTTGTGTTCGCCCTTGGCCTGCAGAGGGCTTTTGGGCCGCCAGAAAGCGGCGATGTTGTCGTGAACCTCCTCCTTGGTTGGGATCTCGAACAGCATGACCCCACCCTCGCCCCAGTCTCCGATCGGCTCCATCCAGAGACTTGGGCGTTTTTCGAAGCTGGATTCGATGTCCTGATAGGCGAAGAAATTTCTCTCCCGCTGCATCAAGCCGAACCCGCGCGGATTGAGATCCTGGAAGGTGCTGATCTGGAGGTCACGAGGATTGCTAAGGGGGCGCCATAGGCTTTCGCCCTTGCCGTTGAAGATCGCGAGCCCGTCGGAATCGTGGACGGAGGGGCGGAAATCGTCAACGTCGTTGCGATCGTTCGGACCGTAGAAGAACATGCTGGTCATGGGCGCAAGCCCGGCCCGCTGCATCTCGACGCGCGGGTAGACCGACATCTCAACGTCGAACACCGTCGTGTCCCCTGGCCGTAAGGTGAATCGGTAGCTCGCCGCGCAGCTTTTGCTGTCGAGCAGAGCGTGGACCACCAGCGAGGTCGCTCCGGGCGCCGGCCGCTCGAGCCAGAAGGCCTTGAACAGCGGAAATTCCTCGCCCTTGGGTTCGCCTGTATCGATCGAAAGTCCCCGGGCGGAGAGGCCGTACGTCTGCCCCTTGGCGACGGCGCGGAAATAGCTCGCGCCAAGGAATACGCAGACCTCGTCGTAGTAGCCGGCGCGGTTCATGGGCGCGTGGATGCGGAAGCCGGCAAACCCGAGATCGGTCTCCTCGAACGCCGGGACCTTCTCGCCGAAGGAGAAGTCCTCCTTGCGGTATTTGATTTCGGTGGCCTTTCCGTCCGCGACCTCGAAGATGTTCACGCGGTTCTTGTAGAAGAAGCCGCGATGGAAGAACTGCGCTTCGAACGGGAGATTCTTGCCCCGCCAGAGGGCACGCTCGGGCAGGAAGCGGATCGAGCGGTACCGATCGTAGTCGAGGTCGTTCAATCCGCTCGGCAGCTTCTCGTCCGGAGCCTCGTACGGTTTGCCCGCCAGCATACGGGCCAAGTCCCGCATCGTGGACGGCCCGAACGCGCCGTCGGAAGGACGGGCTGCGGCGAAACCGCTCTGGGGTGCGATCAGCAATGCCGGCAGTAACGCCGAACCTTGAACAAGCTGGCGTCGGTTCACGTGCCCTCCTATGCTGCTGCTGCTGCGCCAAGCAACGACCGCCGCGCCCGCGAGTTCCATCGCCGCGGATCACTGGCGCGAAGACCCGCCATCACAAGGCAAGTGCGGGCGCTGGCCTGTTTCCGACCTCAGTGGCCTAAGTTGATTTTCGCAGTGGCCTGATTTGAAAAGAGGCCCCAGCTCTGGGGGCAAAAGGGAACGAAGGAGCTGGGGCCAATCGGGGTCGCCCTCAAGGAAAGGGCACCGGGAAAACTTGGCAACAGCAGCAACGTTCCTATGCAAAGCGCCGCCGTCTAAGACAGCGGCCCCCTCACGCTTCCGGTTACAATGATTTCGAAATGAAATGGCTCCGCTAGACCCGGGTTGCCAGTTTTCCCGGTTAACAAATCCCCGCCATCACAAATGTGAATCGGGCTCCTAAATTCCGGAAAGAATTTGGAGTCGTTGCGTTGAATCAATCCTTGCCCGGCTGCGCCAGATGGATTGAGCCAATGAGCAAGAGAGCGCCACCGCCCCAAAGAAACCCACCGACGAGGAGCGCACGGAAGGACTGCGCGAGGTCGTCGGGGAGGACATCAAGGAACAGCGCGAGCTTATCGAAAAGCTACGGCGCAAGATGAACTAAGGCCGCCTCAGTGGGCGGCCTCTTCCCTCTTTTTCAGAAAAACCTTCATCGCGCTGACCATTTGAATCATCAGTACCCAAGTGCGCAATCGCAGACAGGAAATTCGGAGCCTCCGTGGCGACGTTGTACTAAATGTGTTAGACCTTGCTCCGCGGCGCCCCTCAAAGGTGCCACACAAAAATAGATCGCCGGGCCGAAAACTCCAATAAAATCAATAGCTGACGGGATTGTTATAACAGTTCAATCCCCTCTGGCAATTGCTACTTCTCAACCGTGCTCTTCGTCCCCCTTTGGGCGAGCTTTCCAAGCGGAAGTTTATGGGCGGGGCGCAGGCTTGTTGATCGCAGCAACCCGCCACAGCATCTGATTTGGCTGCAAGGATAGGATTTGAACAAACCCTATCGATTTTCGTAGCGATCGGGGCTATCGCCCTCGCGCGGCAGTCTAGCCGACGTATTCCCAAGTTTTCCTAGTCGATGCGGGAGAGCCGCTTCGTGGCCCTTTGTCGAGACCCAATAGTACGCAACGATCACACCTTCGACCATGTCGTTACATCCGAATGAAATGAACGTTTACTAAGTCGTAAGGTGTCCGCGGCGCTGAAACAAAAACATGAAAGCCGACTGACAGCGTGATGGTCAGGTCGGCTTATGGCTACCGACACGACGGATAGCATCTGTGTCGCAGATGCGGCTGGTCAAAAATCGGACGATCGTTTTCCACCGCAAGCTCCGAAGTTGCTACCAAAATTCCATAACACTCGATAGCCGAATTTAGCGGATCGAGCCGTGCTGCTCTCGCCAGGCGAGAGGCAGGGATTTTGGGATATGTTTCAGCTCGACAGTGGTTTCTCCGTCCAGGACTGCTCTGGTCAGATCCGGTGACAGAAATGCCAGCCGCAATCCTTGCCGGATGACTTTCGGATGTAGATCCGCTGCTGCGGCAAGAGCTTCGATCGAAGGATGGCGTCCGCTCGACAAGGCCTCGAGCCAGGCATGGGCTCGGACAATGGCCTTAACGAGCTTATGATCCACCATCGCGTCTGCCGCGGCGATTACACGCAGGCTGCCCTTAGGCTTTACGAACCAGGGGATCTCAATCGAACTGCTACGTTTTCCCTTCGCGGGTGCTAGCGTCAACCGAAGCCGTCCGTCCGACACGGTGATTGTTTGGACGTGAGCAAGAGCTTTGACCTTAGGTAGCTGAAGCTTTTCGACAAGCGCGGCCTCTACCAGACTTTCGATCTCCGGGGCTGAGATTCGCGTGACAGATCCAGCTAAGCGCTTTCGCCCACGCAGCGCTGCGCTCACGTAGAAGCGATAGCGAACGCCATTTTTGCTGGAAAAGCTTGGCCCCATACGGTTGCCCTTGTCGTCGAATAGTTTGCCTTGCAGCAGGGCACCGCTTTCCGAGAATTTGACTTTGCGTTTCACGGTGTTGGATTTGAGCAGTTCCTGCACGCGGTCGAATGTTGGGCGGTCCAGGATTGCTGGATGCTCTCCCTTGAACCATTTGCCGGCGTAATGAGTTTCCCCAAGGTAGATACGGTTCTTGAGGAAGTATGCGAGTGGACCATAGGTGAACGGAATCCCGCCTCGAAACTTCGGGACTTTGGTATTGCGACGCTTGGTTACAATCTTCCGACAGTCAAGTTCGTTGACGAGCTTGCTGAACGATCCTAGCTCTAGGTAGAGACGAAAAATCGTCCGGACGGTCTCAGCCTCCGATTTGCTGATGACCAGCTTCTTGTCCCTGGCCTCGTAGCCCAACGGAACGCTGCCACCGGTCCATTTACCCTTGCGTCGGCTGGCGGCGACTTTGTCCCGGACCCGCTCGGCTGACAGCTCCCTCTCAAACTGAGCAAAGGACAGCAGCACGTTCAATGTCAGTCGGCCCATGGATGTCGTGGTATTAAACTGCTGGGTGACAGCGACGAATGAGACGGATCGGGCGTCAAAGGCTTCAACCAGCTTTGCGAAGTCGGCAAGCGAGCGGGTGAGGCGGTCGATCTTGTAGACCACGATCACATCGACCTTGCCGGATTCAATGTCCGCCAGAAGCCTCTTCAAGGCAGGGCGGTCGAGGTTACCCCCGGAAAAAGCCGGGTCGTTATATTGCTGAGGGAGGGCCTTCCAACCCTGAAAAGCTTGGCTCTTGATGTAGGCCTCACAGGCCTCCCGCTGGGCATCCAGCGAGTTGAATTCCTGGTCGAGACCATGTTCGGTGGACTTGCGGGTATAGATGGCGCACCGAAGCATTTTGGAGGATTCAGTTACCAACGTTGCCTCCATCTTCGGAGGTCGATGCTCTCAGACCGAAGAACCGGGGCCCATTCCATCTCGTTCCGGTGATTTTGGTTGCGATCTCCGAGAGAGTATCAAAGGTCTTGCCGTCGTAGGCGAACCCGGTCTGGAGCACCGTCACCCGGTAGGTCTTTCGATTCCAGGTTCGGACCAATTCGGAGCCCGGCTTTATGCGCCGAGGCAGTTCCAGGCGCCCGTCGGGTTTGGCGGCTGCAGCCTTTACAAGCCGGTCCAAAAGCCGCTGGGTGGCAGCGGGAAGGCCGCCATAGGCTTTTTCCTGGATGCGCTGGGCAACGCTGCGGCGAAGTAAGTCCGGGCCGAAGGCTTTGGGTGGGGCAGTCCGGAATAGCTCCCTGTAACGCGTGCGGAGTTGTGCGACCGGGAGTGCTGCGAGCCGATCCAGTTCGGCCTCAACGGCTGGATCGGTCTTCAACGCCTGCGAACCGGACGTCACGCCATGGCCCCCGGCCTGGCAATCCGGTAGACGCGGGCGCCGTCGGTCTTCTCGGACACCAGGGGTAGCTTCAGCTTCTTCTTGACGACGCCGGCAAGGAATCCTCGCACTGAGTGCTGCTGCCAGGCCGTCGCCTTCATGATCGCCGCGATCGTCGTACCTTTGGGCTGGCGGAGCATGCCCAGCACCGTTTCCTGTTTGGAAGACCGGGCCGTGGCCGGGGTAGCCTTCGAGACAGCCATCTTCGCCGGGTTCGGCTTCGCGGGCTGGGTCTTCTTTGCAGTGCCCGATCGGTTCGTAGGGCGCTTTGCGGATTTCGATTTCGATTTGGACTTGCGGGTGGCCATCATTCTCCCCATCGTTGCAACGACAGCATCCTGTGCTGCCACTGATACGAGCCCGGCTTTGGGCCGGGCGAGACTGACCAAATGGGGACCTTTTAGTGTTGCGAGAGCCTGTTCAGCAGCGAAGCGGCATCGTGAAGGCGGCCGGCTTCGTAGATCAATTGCTCAATGTCCATCGAAATCGTAACAGCCTCCGACACGCTGCCGGCCTCCGCGCAGACTTGGGCAGCTTTCGCGATCCGGGCGGCCTCGGACAACCGCCCATGGATCTCGCCTAGGCAGGCGACAACAGCATCATTGAAAAGCGGCTTGGCCATCACGTCCCTCCAAAGTAACGAGGACAGTGACGCTCTGGTGGCTGCTGAAGTCGAGCGAATTCGGAGCAATCTTGTTGCTCGTTTTGCGGACTAACTTGACGAGCGAAGATTAGCTGGCCGACTTCTTTCGGCCTGTTCGTGCCGGGCGTCCGGTCAGGAACGCCTTAAATTGCTTAAGCGGATCGGCGCCAAGCGCCTCGACGATAGCCACGAACTCGATAAGGTCGATGCGGCGCTCGCCACCCTCGTACTTTGCTACAAACGACTGTGGCTTCCCAATCTTTTTTGCCAAGGCTTGCTGGCGGACGCCTGCTTCCTTCCGCACTGCGACAAGAGTCGCAATGAGCCGGGCATATTCGGCTGATTTCAGGGACTTTTGCATGCACCGCCACGGCCAAGGATTTGGCGGCAGGCAATTTGATCCCGGAACAGGATTATCCCAAAACTGGATACTTCAGGAGTTGTGAGCTATTTTCCGCGCTACCTTAGCAGGCAAGGGGTCGGAGATGGATTGGCGAGTCAAAAAAGGCAACTACCTAAAAGTCTCTGGTAGGTCTCCGCTTCGAGACCAATGGCCCGCTGGGCAGACTTTACTTCCGGAGCCCGCAAGACCGCCCATCTCGCCGGTATTGCTCACGTGCATCTTGACGATAGTTACAATCTTCTCGCCCACGGTTGGGAGATGTGGCGACGATCGAGCACTTCACCAGGTGGACGCTGCGCAATCCGAGGCATTTCTCAATTGCGACAGGAGAGCGGAGGCAGAAGCTGCTGAAGCTTCCAAACTGACGCCGGTCGCGCCGGTGTCGGTATTGAATCCAGTATTGCTTCTAAACGACCTGCACCGACGTAAGCAGGAGGAAGAGAACCAGCCAAGAATTCTCGAACAGATCGAGTTGAAGAGACAGCAGTGCCGGAGAGACGTCGTAGCTGCGGTTACGTATCGAGCGCAGGAAGCGCTTGATCAAAAAGCGGATGCGGCGCGGGGTTATCGGCCCATCACATTTGAAGCGTTTGCGCTCGACGCCAAAAGCTGGGCAGCGGCAGAGACCCGAGTTTCTGTGAGGGGCGCCTATCTGCCAGACGGCAATCTTGAATGGCTCTTTCCCGGTCAGACCGAAGCAATCCAAGCGAGAAGTGGAGCACGCAACATCTCGAGGATTCCACTAGTCACCGAGGATGCATCCCGTGAATTTAGAAAAACCCTTCTGCGGTGCAAATCGATGCCTGGTTCGGACCATATCGGCTGCCGAACATTAGTCACAGGTCACGTAAGCCTCTGCTCCATCACAACGCCCCTTGGAGCAAACAACGACATTCCATGCATCGTCGTCGACAATGGTCGGGAAATCAGGTGAACTATGGCTAGACGATCGTTGAGCTTACTGTTGGCCGCGTCACTTTCGATGCTCGGCGCGGTGGCCGCCCACGCAGATGATGCGCGCTGTGCCGTCCCACCCTACGGAGCTTCGGTCCATTCATTTCAGGCCTTCGCGAAGAACTTCGGACATCTCGTCACGCCGTCGAAATTCTTGCCGAGCATGTGCCAGATTAAATATGGCGGAGCTGACCGGACGTCCATGTACAACTTGGGCTTCACCGACCAGGACATCGATGGGAAGCCACTGGAAGACCTTTGGGTCGAAGTATTGACTGAGCTGCACCGACTGGCACGCCAAACGAAATAGCGATGAGCCGTTCCCGCCTCGGTCGGTTAAAAGCCTTCACTATTTCCGAGTGCGATCGAAATCCCATAGCAAAAAGTATCCAGGAGATCGTCTTCGCGGTCGCTGTCCTTGTCTCCGATGCGAAAGCTCTCGACTTGGTCGACCAAATGGTTGCGCGAGTTTCGCTTGTAGATCGAAATTTTATTGAAGGCATGCTCGGAGTATTTCACCTGTTCCTTGTAAACGTAGCCAGACACCGAGAGAGCGCGCTCGTCTTTACCCATCGCTGTAAGCTTGGTGTCGATGGCGTGGACTGGCATATTTCGTCGCAGGGCCTGTTGTATGAGGACGGTCCCTGAATTCTTGTCTTCGATAAAAGCGCCGACCGCGCCATTCCTAGCTCGGGAGACCCGGGCCAGTTCCTCAAGTCTGGTAAAGACGGATGGAAGCCATGTTTCCAAGGTCGCGCCCTCGATCTGAGCGATGTCCCAATCGAGGATCGTCAGAGGGGCGTTGCCTGTATGGTGGCCGATAGCAAAATATGTCACGGCCGTTGCGTCGTGCTCCGTACCCGTCTTTGACGCGGTATCGATCACTGCGAATACGCCGTCACAGAAAGCAGGGTAGGGCACTGGCTGGCCCTGATTGAGCAGCTTCTCACGACTAAAGAACGCAACGCCAGACCAATCCACGAACTCCGCAAGATACTCCTGGGCATAGACGAGTGGATCGTTGTTCTTCATGAGATCAGCTTGGAACATCTCCTTGCGAGTTAGCCACTCGTCGATGCTTTCATCCTGCAGGCGCTTCGGCAGCAGGGGGTTATCCATCGTCCGGGCATGGAATTCCCTGAAGCCATACTGGGCGTCGGTACAGATATTGTAGAAGAAGTTATCGGGGTTCTTGCCGGCCGAATTTGAACAGACCAACGCCTCTCCGCCATAGTCGTAAAGGGTCGGCTTCACGGACTTTTCCCAAATCTCCATGGCGGAGCCATCGGTCTTATTGTCACCGCTCTTCCCGAATGCGGCCTCATCGATCACGATCCGATGATATCGGCGTCCACGGCCTGCGATCGAATTCTCTAGCGACCAAAAGTCTAACCGGCCACCGGTCTTCAGTCGCATCACACCGGCAGTTTTGGAGGTGTGTTCAATCAGGCCAGCCATCGCCGACGCCGTTTCTGAGTAGACCTCTGCCCAGGTCTTATGTTGTGGCGCGAACCAAGCGCACTCGAACCCTTGCACAAGACCTTCCTTGATCCAGGTTTTGGCAAAGTCGGTCTTTCCAAAGCGTCTGCCACAGCGAAGCGCTTTGAAACGGTGCCCGCGGAGCGCCAGAAATGCTTTGACTTGCCCGGCATGAAGGGTTCCGAGCGAAAGGTTTTGAGAAGGGGACAGAATCCGTCGTGTCATGTTGAGCCTTAGTCGTTCTTAAAAGGAGTCGTTCCAGCCTGCGACCACCATTCGATCGTGGCGGCGCTCCGTTTTCGTGCGAAGTCGCGGGTTTTCTGCTCGGCGGTCTGGCCTGGATAGTCGGGAAGCCAGTCTTCGACGACCACGCGCTGCTTCCCAGATTTGGTGCGCTGGGCCTGGGCCAAGAACTTTAGTACCGCCATCGCAGCGTCAACGTCACCACGGACAGCGCTACGAACAAGCAGTTTTAGATTGAGTTCCCACGCAGGGGTTATCTGTTCTTGACCGTCTTCACGATGGCGAACAGAAGAGTGCATGACGCGATGAATTACGCTCGCTAAATCAGATTTGTGACGCTTCGGACGCCCCTTCCGGTTTCCGGAGACTCCGGGTTTGAACTGTGAAGCTCTGGGGGGCTTACCGTATCCAACCTCGTACTCAGGCATCTTTCGGCTCCGGGGAGGCTGCGAAGGCCCGGGTGTAGTCATTGTCGACGAACACGAGCTGCAACTCGGAAACACTGTTCCGATCAGCAAAATCTGTGAACTTCTGCAGCGCGCGATCGGCCCTTTTGTCGCCGGCTAACGATTTTTGGAGGAGTTGAAATACAATTGCCTCCAGTGCAGACATTTTCGTGGGCTGTCCGTCCTTCACAGTGTCGACCGGCTTGTGCAATAGGCGCTCGACCACCTCAAGCGGGCTGTCAATCTGTTTAGTTCGTGCCTTGGGGCGTCGATTGGGCTTCAGTTTCCGTGGGAGTACGGCCCCGCTGTCCTTTGGGTCAGTCATTGGCCCTGCGCCTAGACTTAAGGAAATCGAAGCTCTCACCCAAATGGTTATGAGCCTTGCGGCCGGTCATCTGCTGCCAGCGTTCAATGGTGGTGTCGACGTACAAGGGGTCCAGTTCAACGCCATAGCAGCGCCGTCCCACACGCTCCGCCGCAAGAAGCGTCGTTCCGCTTCCTAGAAACGGATCGAGGACGATATCGCCGCGGTTAGTCGAATCCTGAATAGCATCTGCCACCAACAAGAGCGGCTTGACGGTCGGATGCAGCTCGAGATTGCGCTTCGAGCCTTTCCGCGCAAATGCATTGCTGCCGGCATAATTCCAGACGTTCTGGCGGTTGCGCCCAAACTTTCCAAGCTGGATATTGTTCAGATGTGGTTCCGGTCCGTTCCTAAAGACGAAGACGAGTTCATGGCGGGACCGATAGAGCGAACCCATCCCGGCGTTGCTCTTGACCCAAACGCAGAGGTTCATATGCTCGCAGCCGGCCGAACGACCTGCGGCAAGCGTTTCCGACATATGCCGCCAGTCCATGAATGTGTAAATGAGGGCGCCAAGGACAGTGTTCTGGCAAATGCATGACAGGGCCGAACTCAGGAACGCCGTGAATTCAGCCTCCGACATCTCACCCGAGCCCATTGGAAACTCGCGATGGTGCACGGCTCCTTTGCCGCTCACGTGCCCGTCAATCTTGACGTTGTACGGAGGATCGGTGAACGCCGCTGCGGCCTTTTGGCCGCCGAAAAGTTTGGAAATAGCGACTTGATCGAGAGCGTTACCGCAAAGGAGTTTATGCTCTCCGAGATGCCAAATATCGCCCAAAGCTGACACGGGTTGGCCACCGGCAACTTGGAAGTCGTCGGCCCGGTCGATCGATTCAATGTCGTCAAGAGATTGAATGCGGAAATCGATCTCGGGTAGGTCGAAACCAGTGGCTTCGATTTCGAAGTTGAGGGCCATCTCAGACATGTCTTTGAGCTGAATGGCAAGTTTGTTGTCATCCCAGCTCGACAAGTCGGTGAGCTTATTGTCTGCCAGCATATAAGCTTTGGCTTGTTCCTCGGTCAGGTGCTGCAAATAGACCACCGGGACCTGAGTCATTCCCAGCTCTTGTGCGGCCAAAAGTCGCCCGTGGCCGGCCAGAATGTTCCCACCTTTGTCTGCGAGCACCGGAGCATTGAAGCCGAAGGTTTCAATGCTTGCCTTCAGCTTCCTTATTTGTGCGCGGCTGTGCTTACGAGCATTATGCGGGGATGGATGCAGGTCGGTCAGGTTCACAAGCCCAAAATGACTTGTAACATCACGATGGGTCTCAGAAGGGGGACTCAAGTCGCGCATAGGGATCTCGCCTTTAGCTCCCCACCGAATTCCGGCTAAGGGGCAGACGAATCCTAAGGACTTCTATTGCTAGCGAGCAGAGCGCCTTTTCTGCAGCTTTGGCTCCGTTAAGGCGGATCGTGATGTGCGTGGGGTCGTTTCGACATCCAACGCCACGCTCGTCAAGGTCGCTGCGGTCCCGTCGAGGCGCTCCCCAAACTGTTCCGCAAGCTTAACGCCGATCATAATCTGGACACCCCGCACGATCGGGTCGCCGCGATGTCTGTCGACCATCAGTGGATCGTCGGGACGACGAAGTCCCGACTTGAGATGCTCAAGCCATTTGGCGACTCGTAGAAGTGCCAACACATCGCGTGAAGACAGAGCCGGAGTCGCGGGATCGTCAAGTTCGAGCATTCCCAATTCGGCTTCCAGTGCCATATCGTGGGCAATAATCCGAAGCTGTGCGGCTTGGTCACTCCATCGCTGGCCGGCTTCGTCAATCTGTTCGGTCTTTGAAACTGAAATGCGATCGCTGGCGGCGCTGATCGCCAGCTGGAGTACTTCCCGAATTGCTGCAACCTGAGCATCTTCCGATGACTGGTTACTGTTCCGAAACTTCGCCGGGTACAGGAAGTCGCCCGTTTCGCGATCTCGTCGAAGAAATTCATTAAAGACCGGTTGCATCCTTGGGTCTTCTAGCAGTCGATCAAAAACAGGGCGTCGTTGTCCAGTACAAGCCGGATTAGCGCTCATCAGCTCTAGGATGGGTCTTACAAGTTCGGGAATCCAGCCGGGGACGTTCATCTTTGGAAGCGCCTAAGTGAAGGACGAGTTCGGTGAGATCGAAAATCTAAAGCAACCCTGTGCCCACGGCCATCCGCGAGCAAGGGCTTCCCGGAAAATTCACACAACTAGTTCTGAAGGGTAACAAGCCGGGAAGGGTAACAAGCGAGTCCGAGCCGATTTCGCGTAATGAACGATTATGGAACAGAGTGTCCTGGGAGAAGCGGTTTTGCCAGCTCGCCGTCGGTCCGAAATCGTAGGTTCACACGTCCCTGATCATACCCACAGGCTCGACGGTCCGAGGTCCGCTTCTGGATAAGAATCGGACCTTGGCACCTCAGCCATCCAAGTTTCAGCTTGTGACCTGAACTGACATCGGATCGGCTCGTTCATTTGCTCCAATTTTTTGGAGTTCTGCCCTTCCGGGATACCGCCTCAAAGCAATAGAATGCCTTGAGATCAGAGGCTATATATGACCCAACGGTCCCCGGAACGGAGCAGTGCCCAAAAGTCGGGTAAAAAGGCTCCTAAGGCGAAGCGCAAGAGCCAAGCGAAAATCCGGGACCCGAGTGGTCCGTCGGCTGCCGATCTGCGGACGGAACTTAGCCGCCTTACCTTCGGACTGGCTGAGGCACGTGAACGGCAGGCGGCAACCGCTGAGGTTCTTCAAATTATATCTTCCGCTCGCGGTGAACTCGGACCGGTGTTCGAGGCGATGCTCGCCAATGCCATGCGCATTTGCGCGGCGCAATGCGGCTTCATCTATAAGATGGAAGAAGGCGCTATGCGGGCCATGGCGGAAATCGGTGTCCCTCCTGCACTGGCCGAGTATCGTCAGCAGCATCTCCATACAGGCGGTGCAACGACCCCGGTTGATCTCATGCGAGCGACCAGGAAACCAGCGCATATACCTGATGCCCGTGAGAGCGACGCTTATCGGATGGGCAATCCCAACGCGGTTGCAGGCGTCGAACTCGGCGGTGCGCGGACGGTGCTGTACGTTCCGATGATCAGGGACGACAATATTGTTGGAGTCATCAACTTGTACCGGCAAGAGGTTCAACCTTTCACCCCGGAGCAAATCTCATTCGTGGAAAGCTTTGCCAGTCAGGCCTTTATTGCAATTGAGAATGCCGGCCTGTTCGAGGAGGTCCAGAGACAATCGCGCGAACTTTCCGAATCTTTACAGCAACAGACCGCGACCGCCGAAGTTCTCGGCGTAATCAGCGGTTCTTTCGGCGACTTAGGACTCGTCTTCGATGCGATGCTCGATAAGGCGATGGACCTTTGCGCTGCCGATTTCGGTGTGCTCAATACATTCGACGGCGAGCTGTTTCATACCGCTGCCACGCGTGGGCTCCCTTCAGCCTATGATGAATACCGGCGTAACCGGCCGTTGGAGTACGGACCCGGCACGGCGCCGGCCCGCCTCTTGCGTGGCGAACCGATTGTAGAAATTTCCGATCTTCGCGAGTCCGATGCCTATCTCAGAGGCGAACCCAACCGGCGAGCGCTGGTCGATCTAGGAGGGGCGCGAAGTGTTCTTGCCGTTCCGCTCCTAAAGAACGATCAGCTGGTCGGTAACTTCATGATCTTCCGCCAGGAGCCGACGCGTTTCTCGGAGAAGCAGATATCGCTCCTGAAACAGTTCGCGGCTCAAGCAGTGATCGCTATCGAAAACACGAGGTTGCTTCGTGAGCTGCGCGCGAGCACCGAGGATCTGCGAGAGTCGCTCCAGCAGCAGACTGCGACCGCCGATGTGCTCAAGGTCATCAGCCGCTCTGCCTTTGACCTGCAAACCGTCCTGGACACGCTCGTCGAGTCTGCGGCTCGATTGTGCGAGGCGGATATGGCCGCGATCACGCGCCAGAAAGGGGACGAATATTTCCGCGCCGGATCATACGGCTTTACGCCGGAGTTCATGGATTATGTGAAAGACATCCCTGTCAAGCCGGAACGCGCGACCATTACGGGCCGAACCCTGCTTGAAGGAAAGGTGATTCATGTGCCAGACGTGCTTGCCGATCCCGATTACGCGTTCTCGGAGGCGCAGAAACTAAGCGGTAATCCGCGAACATTTCTCGGAGTACCCCTTCTCCGAGAAGGCAACCCGGTTGGCGCACTCGTGCTGCTGCGCCGAACAATGCAACCTTTTACAGACAAGCAGGTCGAATTGGTCACAACCTTTGCCGATCAGGCCGTGATTGCTATCGAAAACGTGCGGCTGTTCGACGAAGTTCAGGCGCGAACCAAAGAACTCGCGGCTTCCCTGAACGATCTGCGAACCGCGCAGAATCGTCTAGTGCAGACCGAGAAGCTGGCCTCGCTCGGCCAGCTTACCGCCGGTATCGCACACGAGATCAAGAACCCTCTCAACTTCGTCAACAATTTCTCGGCCCTTTCGGCGGAGCTGACCGACGAGTTGAATGACGTGCTCAAATCCGCCACTTTGACCGACAACATCCGTGCGGAAGTTGAGGAACTGACCAAGACGCTGAAAGACAACCTCGGAAAGGTTGTTCAGCACGGCAAACGCGCCGACTCCATCGTGAAAAACATGCTGCAGCACTCCCGTGAAGGCTCCGGCGAGCATCGTCCTACGGACATCAATGCGATAGTCGAGGAGAGCTTCAACCTGGCTTATCACGGTGCTAGAGCAGAAAAGGCAGGCTTCAGCATCGCTTTGCATCGCGATCTCGACCCTTCCGTTGGTGTGGCTGACGTGTATCCACAAGAGATCACGCGGGTTATGCTCAATCTGATATCGAACGGTTTGTACGCCACCACGAAACGGAAAGTGGAAGCTGGTGAAGGCTTCGAACCCATGCTTTCCGCTTCGACAAGGAACTTGGGAGACAAGGTCGAAATACGTGTTCGCGATAACGGCACCGGAATCCCGGAAGGAATCAAAGAGCAAATATTCAACCCGTTCTTCACTACGAAGCCTTCCGGGGAAGGTACTGGGCTGGGCCTGTCGATGAGCCATGACATTATCGTAAAGCAACACGGCGGCAGCATCGAGGTCGAGACGGAGCTTGGGCTGTTCACTGAGTTCAAGGTCGTATTGCCGCGGACAAACCGAAGTTAGCTTGCCAAACGCCTTCGTCGGCGCGTCCAATTGTGATGCGGGCATGAGTTGGGGTGTGACCCCGTAGTGCGTGGCCGGCGTCGGCGCGCTCCGCTTCTTGCGATCAAATGCGAAGTCCCGACGTCGAGATGCGATCCGGGGACAAAAAATGCAAGGCCCGCACGGTATGCGAGCCTCGGAAGGAGAATGGGATCAGGGTCAGGCGGCCTTCTTAAGAAGACCGAGCTGCGTGAGTGCGGTCTCTCCGTCGTTCAATCGATCCCTTCGCCTCCCAAACAATATACCAAACTTGGATTTATTGAACGTTGTCGGATATTGTCGTCCAAGCACCGTTCGCCGGAGTGACATGAAATGAATGCTTTGAGCAAGTCCGATCAGCGCATGCGAGAAGTTGAGAACGAAAACGACGTGCTACGCGACCTCCTTTTGAAAGCAGGCGTTGAAGCGAACGCCCACGTCGCTGCCGCAAAACTACAAACCGTTCTTATCGGGGAACTCCACCATCGCGTAAAGAACATGCTCGCGATTGCATCCGCAATTGCGGCTCAAAGCCTACGCGATGCTTCATCTATTGACGCGGCGGCCAAGACCATCGCCGAGCGGATGAGCGCGCTCGGCGTATCTCATGATCTCTTGATTCAAGAAAGCTGGACCGGGGCGGGTTGCCGAACGCTGATCGAGAACGCGATCAAAGCATTTCAGACCAAAGGCTTCGAGCAATTCACTATTGAGGGGAACAACGTCGCCGTGTCTTCCGGACCTGCGGTCGCGTTGTCTATGATAATTCACGAGCTAAGCACCAATGCGTTGAAGTATGGCGCGCTATCAGTTGCTGAGGGACGGGTCGCCATCACTTGGTCGATCGACGCGGAGAATCAACGCTTTCATCTCGAATGGCGCGAACGCGGTGGCCCGCGGGTTGTCGAACCAACCAAAAAGAATTTTGGTAGCCGCTTCATTCAGACGGCTTTGCCCGGTCAGCTTAAAGGGGAGGCTCGATTGCTGTTCGAGTCGACCGGAGTCGTTTGCGACATCAACATTCCCCTAAGCTCGCTTCAAGAAACGATTATAGCGGCAGTCGACTAGAGCGTGGTTGGATCGCTCGGCTCGTCCCCAAACGCTCGCAGCGAAACAGCGTCGGTGAAGTCGCCCAGCATCCATCAGGTTGCCCGTGGGCTGAAGCCGCGTCGATCGTGCCTTCCCCAGGGTGCGCGCATCCACATGTCACGCGAACACGGAGCTGGCACCCAACTTCATTTGTACTTCAATAACGCCGTCCCGCCCTCTCTGGAACGACGCACCCTAACCGATTGTATTTACTAATTGAACTCTTACCTCGCATTCTACTCACACCCCCGAGTGCCTCAGCTTTCAACGTATTGCTACGATCTCCCTCGCCGTCCCAGGGGGCCGCCATTTGGAACCATTTCCCCTCCTAGCCGTTAACGACCGTTCACGTTTTTGGGGGGTGTTATGAGGGCATCGGTAGTTTCAACCGATTTGCGAGATAGCGCGAGTGCAGGCCAGTACTTGGCTGCTGAAGTGCAAAAATCCCTAACTAAATCGCCCGACGCTTTGGTCGTATTTGCAGCTCCCCAGCATGATCACCAAGCGATGCTTTCGGCCATCAAAAGGGAGTTGCCCGAAACGATAGTTGTCGGTGCCTCGTCTGCAGGTGAGTTTACGAATGTGACGAGCGGGCAAGGCTTAGCCTGCGCAATGGGACTGGTAGGAGAGGACGTAGTCTTTTCACACAGTATCGGGCGTAATCTCGCGCGGGATGCCGCTTCGGCCGCGCAAGAGATAGTTTCCAGGTTTACACCCACACCACCCGGCCAGTTTCCGTTTCGATCCGCTCTCGTTTTGGCTGACGCTCTAGCCGGACACGCTGATATCTTGGTGGATCAGCTGACATTAGCTACAGCCGGTCAATATCAATTCTTTGGTGGAGGCGCGGGGGACAACGCTCAATTCCAAAAGACAACGGTATTTTGTGGTGACGAAGTCTTGTCCGACGCCGCGGTCGCCCTGGAAATTCTTTCTTCGAAGCCATTGGGGGTAGGCGTTAGTCACGGCTGGAGACCCGCTTCAAAAGCCTATCGCGTAACGGCAAGCGACGGAATGCGGGTGATCAGTCTCGATGGCTTCCCTGCTATCGAAGCGTTCGAAGAACACGCCAAGGAAACCGCTCAGAACTTGGATCGGAAAGAACCGTTACCATTCTTCCTGCATAATATCATTGGAGTGGAGACAGGGGTCGAGCATCGCTTGCGGGTGCCCCTTGCGGTCGACCCAGGGGGCGCAGTTATATGCGCCGCTGAGGTCCCCACTGGGTCAGTTGTAAGAATCATGAGGACTAGTACAGAATCAGCGGTCGCTGCCGCGAAGGTGGCTTCAAATGCTGCCCTGTCTGCATTAGGCGGGCGTCCAGCCGCAGCCCTTTTCTTTGATTGCGTCGCTACCAGGCTGCGGATGGGGGACGAGTTCGGCTCAGAGCTCGCCAGCTTGCAGGAGAGATTTTCCGATGTTCCACTGACGGGATGTAATACCCACGGTCAGATCGCGCGGGCGGAAGGCCAGTTCAGTGGCTTTCACAATTGCACCGCGGTGGTCTGCGTATTTCCCGAGTAGATCACTTGAACGATGATGGGGCGTGCCTTCTGAATGGATTTGCCAACGCCACCGGTAGGCAGGAAGCCTCGGCCCGCTTGGCCAGGGAAATGGGAGGCGAAGCATTTCTTGTTTTCCTGAAAGATGAGGAAACGGGCAGTTTTGCGCCAGCTCAGGGATTTCATCAGCGTCTGCCTGGCGGCCCGTCTTGGCGCTCATTTTTAAACCAGGCGTCGCGCGGCTGCGAGTTCTCTGGAGAGGTGGCGTTTCCTGGTCCAAACACACTCGTTCCCGCCGTGTCTCGTGCAGCCCCTGCGGCAATTTTGATGTTTGTCGGCAGGAATTTGTGTGTCCGTTGGAATGAAATCGAGCCGGGACTTCCGCTACTGATCGAATTACTTAAAACCGAGGCAAGGGTTCATATAGCGCTGGCACGCGAACGTTCCGCCAGGGAGGCGGCGACTCATGCGACGCACCTCGCTAAAGCGCTTGATGGCGCGCGTAAAGATGTATCGGCGACATCCCTGAGACTTCAGCAGCTGAATGCCACGCTTGAACAGCGTGTAGCGGAAGAAATTGCGCGTCGGAATGAGGCGGAAGCAGCGCTGCGTCAGGCGCAGAAGCTCGAAGCTATCGGTCAGCTTACCGGTGGGGTTGCACATGACTTTAACAACTTGCTCACAGTGATAATGGGAGGCCTTGAGACGATCGGCCGGCAAATTGCAAGTATGTCCGATGCACCACAGCTTGCGCGGATCATGCGTGCCCAAGCAATGGCGCATCACGCATCCCAGCGAGCGGCGACGCTCACCGCGCGATTGTTGGCATTTTCGCGCCGCCAACCGCTCGATCCAAGGTCAATTGATGTCGACCGCTTGCTCGCGGGAATGACGGAATTGCTTAGCAGCACATTGGGAGAACAGGTCCGGCTTGAAATCGTAGGCAACGCCGGTTTGTGGAGCGCCTTGGCTGACGCGTCAGAGCTGGAACATGCGATCCTTAATCTTGCTGTCAATGCCCGAGATGCAATGCCCGGCGGCGGACGACTTACAATCGAGACCGGCAATACATGGTTGGACGATGAGTATGTTACTGCACTGCCAGAACCCGTCCCTTCCGGCCAATACGTTTTGGTGGCCGTTACAGACACTGGAAGCGGAATGGATAAGGCTACCGTAGACCGCGTATTCGAGCCATTTTTCACCACAAAGGAGGTCGGCAAAGGCACCGGCCTAGGCTTGAGCCAAGTCTACGGTTTCGTGCGACAAACGGGTGGGCACATCAGGATCTATAGCGAACTAGGTCATGGCACGACAGTCAAAATCTATCTTCCTCGATCCCAGACAGGCCCCGACGACCAGGTAAATCGCATCCCGCCAACTGCAACAATGTTACGGGGGAACGAGGCTATCTTAGTTGTGGAAGATCATGATGATTTGCGTGCCTATTCATCCGGAGTTCTCCGTGACCTCGGATATCAAGTCTTTGAAGCGGCGGATGCAGCATCGGCAATCGGCTTTCTTGAATCGTCTCGGACCATCGATTTACTTTTCACCGATGTGGTGCTGCCGGATAATCTTCACGGAAAAAATATCGCAGATCACGCTAGAAGGCTGCATCCGACGATCAAGGTGTTGTTCACTACGGGTTACACGCGCAATGCAATAGTCCACAACGGCCGACTTGATGCGGGGGTCAACTTGTTGAGCAAGCCGTTTACGTTTCGCGCGCTGGCCGAGAAAGTACGGAAAATTCTCGATGAGACATGACGCTAGGCGGGCAGGTACTTAAGTACTACTGCTGTTGGGGACTGACCAGAAAGAGCGAGGCCGGTACGGTCCGCGTCAGCACGATTGCGGCTAGCGTAGTAAGTTGCTTCAACAGCGAACCCGCTTGCACGTGCTCCCTGACGCTGGCCGAGAGCGCGCGATCCTGGCGTCGTGGGGTTCCGACGCCTCTGGGATTCAATCTTGCCTGTCCATGCGCGCACCAGCCGGATTTAAGAAGCCGGTATCGCTTGACGAGATCCTGGACGCGTTGTGTGCCCTGGACGGGGGCCCTCGAACGCCGCCCGGTGGGAAGCCTTGTCGCCTTGGATTACCGAGCGTGCGCTCGGCCTGAAGTTCGGAGCCTCAGATGACAATGGACGAAAAACTCGCGCGGCTTCGCTTCCATCGCAACAATGTCCACCGCTACCGCCGTCTGCTGAGCACTCGTCTCTCAGATCTTGAACGTGAGTTCTTGAGCCGGCGACTCTCGGAGGAGTAAATTGCAAATGATGCGCAATGGGCGGCAACTTTCCCAATATGATTGTCTCTTTATGCTAAACCCTCTGGTGGGTGCCCGGCGGCGACGTGCCCGCCAGACGGCGCTTTTCCGCCAAACAATCGGGGCGGGCCACCATGAAGTTCCCAATCGTAAGGAGGTGAGCGGCCTCAATTGCCTGGGACTCCTCCGCTCCTTGATGTTGATCGAAGTCGCCTGTTGTTTGGCACGTCTGAGGCCAGCCCGCATTCCTGAGACTTCAGTTCACCGATTAGTGGGGAGTCAGCGCGATCCGGGCAAACCGACGCGATTGCGCGAAGAGGACATGGCGTTGGCGCAGCCGCGTTCGTGATCCGTTCTGGGCTGCCGAGTTGTTCGTATGCGATGCCCCGGTGCTGGCCTGCCGACCTCGACGCCTGCTTTGATTTGAGCCGCGGACCTAATTCAGCCCTGCCAAAGTGTTGCATTGGATGGAACAGTGGGTAAATTATTGCGCATCACAGTAGCGCCCATGAGTGCTGGCTATGGCGGAGTATCGCCTCTATCGCTTTGATAAAGAAGGGCACATTCAGGAGCCCCCCGTGATCGTCGAGTGCGAAGACGATGACGCTGCCATTGCCCAAGCCAAGCAATATGTGGACGGCGTCGCAATTCAAGTGTGGGACCGCGCCCGTCGAGTAGCCGTATTGCCGTCCGTAGATTGAGGCCGCCTCAATTTGCGGGCCGCTTTTTCTCAGATGTGACGGTGACTTGCCGGCCCTTCCGCGGAACCAAATGGCGCGCCATACGTTAGGGTGGGTTCGGCGGACCGCAGGGGCGTCCGCCCATGTTCATTTCAAATAGGCGAGGCCCGCATCGGGCCGTCGCTCCTCTCGCCCCCGAGAGCCGAGCGCCTCTCATGTCAAACGTCGAAGAATTCCCGCTCTCCCCCCGCCAAAGGCCCACAGAGTTCGAAGCGCTGGTCGCGGCCGGCCACGCCGCGCTCGATGCCATTCCCGGCGCTGTCTATCTTTGTGACGCGGAGGGACTGCTCGTCGCCTACAACACCGAGGCCGTGGAATCGTGGGGGCGAACACCTGACCCTGCCAAGAAGGAGCGCTTCTGCGGTTCGCATCAGCTCTACCTGCCCGATGGAACTCCGCTTGCCCATGCCGACAGTCCCATGGCCGCGGCGGTTCGTCTGGGAGCGCCCACGTGCAATGCCGAAGTCATAATGGCACGGCCGGATGGCTCCCGCTTTTCGGCCCTGGTCAACATCCGGGCGTTGCGCGATCATTCTGGCTGCATCCAAGGTGCCATCAATTGCTTCCAGGACATCACCGGACGCAAGCAGGTGGAGGAGGAAGTCCGCCGGAAGACGCAGGATCTGGAGGATTTTTTCGACAACAGCGCTGTTGGTCTCCATATCGTGAGCGGAGAGGGGATTATCCTTCGCGCCAATAAAGCCGAACTGGATCTGCTTGGTTACGGGCCCGAGGAGTACATCGGCCGCCACGTTGCCGAGTTTCATGCCGACGCGCCGGTGATCGGCCATATCCTTCAGCGCCTTTCATGCGGTGAGCCGCTCGATCGTTTTCCTGCGCGGCTGCGGGCAAGTGACGGCTCCATCAGGAATGTGCTGATTACGTCGAACAGCCGCATTGTGGACGGCAAGTTCGTCAACACGCGCTGCTTCACGACAGATGTCACTGAACTCCGTGTTGCCGAAGAGGCACGGAACGCTAGTGAAGCCAGGCTCGCAGCAACTTATGAGGCCGCCAGCGTCGGCATCGCCGAGACCGATGAGAACGGCCGCTTCTTGCGGGTGAACGATTCCCTCTGCCGCATCACCGCCCGGTCGCGCGACGAGCTGTTGCGGATGACCTTCATCGACTACACCCATCCTGATGACCAGACCGAGGATGCCGAGCTGTACGCGCGTCAAGTCCGCGTCGACATCGACAACTACACGGTTCGCAAGCGTGCACTGCGGCCCGACGGGTCGGTGCGCCATCTCGACATTTTCAGCTCGTCGGTGCGGGATTCGGCAGGGCGCTTCCTTTATGGCGTGCGCGTCGCCCAGGATGTCACCACCACCAAGCAGCTGGAGGACCGGCTGCGCGACGGCGAGCAGCGCATGCGCGATCTCCTCGAGGCGCTGCCGGCAGCTATTTACACGACGGATGCCGAGGGCCGCATCAATTTCTTCAATCGGGCGGCGGTCGAGATGGCGGGCAGAACGCCGCAGCCGGGCGACGAGTGGTGTGTGACCTGGAAGCTCTATTGGCCCGATGGCACGCCGTTGTCACACAACGAATGCCCGATGGCCGTCGCGCTGCGCGAAAACCGGCCGGTTCGCGGTGCCGAAGCGGTGGCGGAACGTCCAGACGGCAGACGCGTGCCGTTCATTCCTTATCCGAAGCCGCTGCGTGACGCGGCAGGCAATTTGATCGGCGCCATCAACATGCTGGTCGATATCAGCGAGCGCAAGCGCGCGGAGAACGCCCAAAAGGTCTTAATTGACGAGCTCAACCATCGTGTGAAGAACACTCTGGCCACCGTGCAGTCGCTCGCGAACCAGACCGCGCGCCACGCGGCCGACCTGCCAGAATTCCTGCCGACGTTCACTGGACGGTTGCTTGCGCTGGCCCGCGCGCACGACCTGCTCACCAAGCGAAGCTGGCAGGACGCACCTTTCGGACAGCTGGTCCACGATATCGTGGCTCCGGTGTCAGCCGGACGGGTTTTGGCAGAAGGGCCTCACGTCGATCTGGACGCGCGCACCGCACTGAGCATCACCATGGTGCTGAACGAGCTTCTGACCAACGCCGCGAAGTACGGCGCACTCTCGGTGCCCGATGGGACTGTGTCCTTCACTTGGCGGCTTGGCCCCAACAAACTGTCGCAAAGCGCGGTGGAATGCGAGTGGCGCGAACGCGGCGGGCCACTGGTTTCACCACCCAAGCGGCGCGGCTTCGGCACGCGACTGATGGAGCGGTGCCTAGAGCATGACCTCGCGGGCGAGTTCGATCTGGTGTTCGAGCCAGAGGGCACCCGCTGCCGTATGGTGTTCCCCCTAATGCTTGCAGCGTCCAATGGTTGAGCTGTCCGGCGCCAGGGTTCTCCTGGTCGAAGATGAGGGCTTGGTGGCCCTCATGATCGAAGACATGCTCGAGGAATTGGGATTGAAGGTGGTCGCCTCGGCCGCCCACGTGCCAAAGGCGTGCGAACTTGCCTCCAGGGCATCGTTCGATCTGGCGCTGCTTGACGTGAACCTGGCGGGTGAACGTGTCTTCCCGGTAGCGCGCATCTTGCGCGACCGGAAAATCCCTTTCCTGTTCAGCACCGGTTATGGCGGACCGCCGCTTGAGGAGGAGTTCAGCCATGCGCCCGCAATCGGCAAGCCGTTCTCTATCGAGCAATTAAAGGAGCAATTGCGGACGATTCTGGCGCTCCCGTAGAAGCGCGGCTATGCGCGCCCGCGTATGTCGCTCACGCATTCGATCTGAAATCTACCTTCGATTAGACCACCACACAAACCGACTTGCGTGAAGCTCTCGCGGATAGCCGTGGCAAGTTCTTCGTCGGTCACCGCTAAGCCGCCCGCGCTTCTCCAGCAACTTGGTGAAACAGAATGAAGCGGCATACGTCATCCGCAAGTTCCCAAGCGAAGGTTTCAGTTTCGACATCGGGATCACTTACAAGACTTCATTTCTGAAGCCGTTCTGCCCTAAGCCGAAGCGACTTTGTGCGTTCTAATTAGATGGACCGCAGCTATGGGTTACGATTTGACCGAGAGCATCAAACGTCAGGACTACACTGACGATCCCGTTTCTCGCGACGTAGGAGATTAGAGCTCCATCATCCGATGGCTGCAGGTTGTCCAGCTCCGAGGCTGGAAATTGCCAAAGCCGGTCCATCCAATAGGCGTGAAGGCCCTCTCGGCCAATGATGGCTTTCATGCCGCCACAGCCGCAATGGAGTGTCGCATCCTCAGCATACATTCCAAGGATAGTTTCAATATCGCCAGCGCGGTAGGCGTCGAGCCAATCAACCGCAGCGGCCATTGGGTCGAAGGACATATTCCTCACCTACATGCCGTGATCGACCGCAGATGTAGGATTGGCCTGATGAACGCAAGATCAAATTTAGGAGTTCCGCGTCCGTAGTTCTCCGGGCATCAACGAGTTTCGGTTGAGCAATAGCAATGGGAGTGCCGCTTTCATCCCGTCGAACCAGCAACTTCAGCTCATGGCCCGTCTCGGACCAACTGGGCCCGTTCCATTACGTCCGCTGTTCGGGGTGGATCGGAAGTGACAGGTAGAAGTCTGCATGGACGGCGAATCACCCGAAGCAGATGCGCCGTTCGCCTGGCCGTCGGGACAATGAAACGATCGTCTTCGTAACCTTCGAGTAGTCCGGAATGATAGGCCCCGCCGGCCACATCACGAGATTTCATGTAGACGAAAGCTTGAACTGGATTTCCTTTTGCGACTGGCTCGACGGCTATTTTTAGACGCAGGTTGCCCGGCTTTCCGATCGATTCTATCTGATCCAGCGCTGCAAGCTGAAACGCGTGGACCCGATAAAGTTCGCCTCGGACCTTATGGCCGTTCCCCGGCTCGTTAAACATCATCGGCGCGAACCACGGCCCAGCGATTACAAGCGGAAAGCGCTCTTGTGTGCAATAAAGGCCAATGAATTGGGCTCCACGAAGCCCTTCGTCGTGGAGTGGAAAACCTTTTTTCAAAGTGCCGAACACAAACAGATCCGTCTGCATCTCCCATTAATGCATGGGGCTCCCGCAAGTTCTGCTCCTGGCCCATGGCGACCGATCAAGCGGGCCTCGGTTGGTTTCCTATCCGAGGGAGAACCGACTTGATTTGCTCGCCGAGATTATGCCGGCTCGTGACCCAAACCGGTCATTAGTAGTGCCCTAGACATGTTGTCTCGGCTGGGGGATTATTGCGCGGTAGGCGAACCAGAGGCGCCGCTATGGATGATCTCGGAAGTTGGCTGCGGGAACTTGGTCTCGAACAATATGAGAAGGCCTTCCGCGAGAACGAGATCGACGACGTTGCGCTTCCGAACTTGACGGCAGACGATCTGAAGGATCTTGGTGTCCGAATTGTTGGACATCGCCGGAGGCTTCTCGACGCCATTGCCGCTTTGCGAGCTTCGAACCCTCTAGGGCCCCTTACCGCAGTTCCTCTGGAAGACGATCATATTGGAAAGGACGTTGCGGAGCGCCGCCAGGTCACCGTGATGTTCTCGGACCTTGTCGGTTCGACGGCGCTCTCGATCCGTCTGGACCCGGAAGACCTGCGCGAGATCATTTCGGCCTATCAGAGGTGCGTCGCTGATACCGTGCGCCGCTTCGGCGGCTTCCTCGCGAAATATATGGGCGATGGCGTGCTCATTTATTTCGGCTATCCCGCAGCACACGAGGATGACGCCGAGCGTGCCATTCGGGCCAGCCTGGCTCTGATCGATGCGGTAGCGTTACTCACGGCGCCTGAGCCCCTACAGGTACGGCTCGGGGTTGCCACCGGGACCGTAGTCATCGGAGACCTTGTCGGATCCGGAGAAGCGCAGGAGCGCGGCATCGTCGGCGAGACGCCGAACCTCGCCGCGCGCCTTCAAGGCATCGCCGAGCCGAACACCGTCGTCGTTGCCGAGACCACACGCAGGTTGCTGGGTAACCTTTTCGAACTGCGGGACCTTGGACCCAGGGAACTAAAGGGTATCGCTGGGTCGGTGAAAGCCTTCGCGGTAGTGCGGACGAGTTTTGTCGAGAGCCGCTTCGATGCGATGCATGCCAGCGGCCTCACTGCGCTCGTCGGACGAGAAGAAGAACTTGAGCTGCTTTTGCGCCGCTGGGCGAGAGCCAAGGCCGGCGAAGGCCGGGTAGTCTTGCTGTCCGGTGAGGCCGGAATCGGCAAATCCAGGCTCTCTGCCGCGCTCATGGAGGAAATCGCGGCCGAACCACACACGCGACTGCGTTATTTCTGCTCGCCGCAGCACACCGACAGCGCTCTTTACTCAATCATTGGGCAATTCGAACGGGCAGCCGTACTTGTGCACAGCGACACACCGCAAGCCAAGCTGGACAAGCTCGATGCGCTGCTGGCGCAGACTTCGACGTCCCGGCAGGACGCGGCGCTCCTGGCCGAGATGTTGTCGCTTCCTAATGATGGGCGCTATCCAGCTCTGGAGCCTATTCCCGAACAGCGCCGGCAGAAAACGCTGGCAGCACTCGGCCTCCAATTGGAAGCCCTTGCGCGCTCCAGTCCCGTGCTCATGATCGTCGAGGATGCGCACTGGGCCGATCCCACAAGCCTGGAAGTCTTCGGTCGTGCCATGGACCGAATCGCGAGTCTCCGCGTGCTCTTGATCGTGACGTTTCGACCTGAGTTCGACGCCCCGTGGGTCGGACAATCGCACGTTACGATGCTAACTATCAACCGCCTGGCTGAGCGCGACGTCGGCACCATGATCGACCGCATGGTCGGCAACAGGCTGCTGCCGGCCGATATCAGGAGGGAAATTGTCGAGCGCACCGATGGCGTCCCTCTGTTCGCGGAGGAGATGACGAAGGCGGTGCTGGAGGCTGAGAGCGAGACTGAAGCGATGCAGGCTGCGGCTGCGATCCCCTCGCCTGCGCTGGCTGTGCCCGCAAGCTTGCATGCTTCTCTGATGGCGCGGCTCGACCGGCTTGGCCCGGCTAAAGAGCTGGCTCAGATCGGGGCGGCGATAGGTCGTGAGTTCTCGCAGGTGCTGTTAGCCGCCGTGCTGCGGAAGTCAGAGCCGGAACTGGCCTCGGCGCTCGACCGCCTGATGCAAGCCGGGTTGCTGTTCCGAAATGGCATCCCGCCGCACGCGACCTATTTGTTCAAGCACGCTCTCGTTCAGGACACCGCCTACGGCTCATTGCTGCGCGATAGGCGGCACGCGCTGCACGCGCGCATTGCCCGGGCGCTCGAGGAGACGTTCCCGGACGTCGCGGCAATCCAGCCAGAGGTTCTCGCGCACCACTTTACCGAAGCTGAGCTTGCGGAAAAGGCCATTGCCTACTGGCTGGCGGCCGGCCAGCGCGCGGCTGAGCGCTCGGCGCACGCCGAGTCCGTTGCCCATCTCTACAAGGGGCTGGCCCTCGTAAAGCGGGTCGCCGATCCGGTGGAGCGTGCCCGTCGCGAACTCGCACTGCAGCTTGTCCTCGCGCCGGTGCTGTTCGCCACCAAGAGCTATTCGGCGCCGGAGGTCGAGCAAGCCTACCTGCGCGCACGCGACCTGTGTCAGCAAGCCGGCGATGGAGCGCAGCTCTTTGCCGTGAACTGGGGGCTTTGGCTTATTTATCAGCAGCGCTGCGAGTTCAAGAGGGCTCGCGGCCTATTAGACGGGCTGTTCGAGGTCGCTCGCCAAAGCGCCGATCGGGCCCTTCTCCTGCAGGCGCATCATGCTGCATGGACTACACTCGTCCATCTCCCGGAACTGACCGCGTGCCGGACGCACCTCGAAGCCGGCTTGGCGCTGTATCGGCCGGACGCGCACCGCGCCCATATGTTCTTGTATGGCGGCCACGACGCAGCCGTTTGCAATCGATACACCTCCGCGGCCGCCCTTTGGTCGCTTGGCTTCCCCGAGCAGGCGCGCGCCACGGCCCACGAGGCGGTGAGCATGGCTCGGGGGCTTTCGCATCCCTTCAGCCTTGTTCTCGCCCTGGTGTGGGCGGCAATGACCAACCAGCATTTGGGGGAAGTTGAACCTGCTCAGGAGCAAGCGGAGGCCGCAGTCGCGGTGTGCGCCGAGCATGGCATCGCGCCGCACTTGGCGGCGGCCGGGAGTATCTTGCGGGGCTGGGCAGTCGCGGCACGCGGGCAAACTATGGAAGGGATCGCGGAGATTCATCGCGGTCTCGCTGCCATCGAACTGACAGGCGTGCGAATTCGTCGGCCCTATCATCTTGCACTGCTGGCTGAAGCTTCGGCGTGGGCCGGAGAAATCGAGCACGGATTAACCGCGCTGGTCGAGGCTTCGCGCATTGTCGAGGAAACTGGCGAGCGGCGGTGGGAGGCGGAAATCTACCGGTTGACTGGGGAGTTGACGCTAGTCGGGCCGGGCGGCGGCAGGACCAAAGCAGAATTATGGTTTCAGCGTGCGCTCGACGTGGCTGGTTGCCAGAACTCTAAATGCCTGGAGCTGCGCGCCGCCATCAGCTTGGCCCGGCTCTGGCGCGACAGCGGCAAGCACAGAGAAGCCCGAGAGCTTCTCACTCCAGTCTACGTCTGGTTCACCGAGGGGTCCGATACGTTGGATTTGAAGAAGGGGAAAGCCCTGCTCGAGGAGCTGGCGGCATGATCGCTGACAGCGGCTCGTGGCCCATCGCTTCCGTTGGCGCGGTGTCGCTGCGTGTCGGCTCACAAGGTCAGACCGGAAGTTTGCAGCCGGTTGCCAGTTCGGCGGCTTGTGACCCTGGCTGTGTGAAAACGTCGGCGCTCTTAAGGCTCTACATTTACGGTTATCTTAACCGTGTGCACTCGAGCCGCCGGCTCGAGCGTGAAGCTGGCCGCAACGTCGAAGTGTCGATCACGCGAACCGGATTGTCATCTAAAATTCAGCATCCAGGCATTCCGGCAACAAAGTCGATTGCCCGCGATCAGCCCCTTGAACGAAGCGCCTCATGTGATGTTGCTGCTCGCCCGGCTTGCGCCCGATCACAAAACGATCGCCGATTTCCGCAAGGACAATGGTCCCGCATCAAAAGAGTCTGCGCGCGCTTCGTCGAGGTGTGTCGCAAGATGGGATTGCTCGCGACAGCCAGCGTCGCCATCGACGGCAGCAAATTCAAAGCAGTCAATAATCGCGATAAGAACTTCACGCGCGGCAAAGTCGAGCGGCGGCGCACGCAATTGGAGGAGAGTGTTGCGCGCTATCTCGCTCAGCTCGATCGCCGCCGACCGGCAGGAGCCGTCGGAAACGCGTGCTGAACATCGTCGGGATGAAACCGCTGCTGGCGGCGGTGAGGGCGGGATACGGGCGCCGGCGCGCGCCGTTGCGATTCATCGGGCGCGTGAAACAGCCCGACATTGCGTCAGGATGAGTTCTGGTGGCCGTAAAATTGTCCAAATTGATCGGATTGCGCTAGCCTGAGTCCAACCGCGCCAGTCTGCGTCATGCAATAGTGTTTTTACACGACCAAGACCCGAAGCGGACCTTCTCGCGAAAAAATAGCGCGGGCCGACACAGTTATCGCTCGACTGCAAATATGCGCCACTCGCCGGGAACACCCTTTAGCGATCGGGCACCACGGTCGCCGAACCGTAACGCTGACCCAGCCACCAGTTCTTTGACGGTACTCGATACTAGGACCTCGCCCGCGCCTGCGAGCGCTGCAACACGTGCACCGATGTGGACGGCGATGCCGCCCACATCGTCATCGCTAATTTCGCACTCGCCCGTGTGCAGTCCCGCGCGGATTTCGATGCCCAGCGATCGAACCTCTTCGGCAATTGCGCACGCGCAGCGTACCCCGCGTGCCGGCCCATCGAAAGTGGCCAGAACGCCGTCGCCAGTCGTCTTGACTTCGTGCCCGCGGAAGCGATCGAGGTTGCGTCGGATTGTAGCGTGATGGGCATCAAACAGATCGTGCCAACGGCGGTCGCCGAGTGCAGCCGCCTTCTCGGTCGATCCAACGATATCAGTAAAGAGAACCGTAGCGAGCACCCGATCGCCGGTGACCGGCGCGCGCACGCCGGTCAAGAATTCCTCGATCGTATCTGCAATTAGATCGGCGTTGTCGCCGAAAAAGGGAGGGTGGTCAATTCCAGGAAGCTCGACGTAACAAGCCGCGGGAATGTGCTCAGCCAGATAGCGGCCCCCCTCCACATTGATTGCCCTGTCGCCGGTGCGGTGAACGACAAGTGTGGGAATCCGGATCGTTGGCAGGATATTACTAATATCGATTTGACTATTCATGCGCATGAGTTCGGTCGCTGCAGCGGGGCTTGCGCCCAGCCGCTCAAATCTGCCCATCCACTGTTGGGCGGCTGGATCGTTGGCAAGGGAGGGAAAAAAGACGGCTATACTGCCGCCAGATCCCCAAGCCTGATCAATATATGCAAGGAACTCTGCCAGATCCTTCTCTGTTGGTAGCCAAGATGAAAATTGCGCAAAGCCGCCGTAGAGGATCAGCGCACGGGACCGTGCCGGATAGGTGGCAGCGAACAGTGCCGCCAAGGATGCGCCTTCCGATGCTCCAAGGAGCGCCGCCTGTTCCATATCTGCTGCGTCCATAACTGCCCGGAGGTCGTCCATACGTTGATCGAGGCCTGGAAGCTCCGGGACACGATCGGACATGCCTGTCCCACGCTTGTCAAACATTGCCACCCGAGCAAAGGATCCCAGCCGCAACAGCCACCGAGCGACTGCGGGATGCTCCCAGTAGACCTCAATGTTCGACACGAAATAGGGAGCGAGAACCAGATTAATCGGCCCGTCGCCAAATACCTGATAAGCGATATGGACGTCGCCGCTCTTCGCATAGCGAGTGACCGGCTGCATGGATGATCTCCCCGGCCACGGTCGTCGCAGTCCGCTCAGAGTGTAGCAGCAAGAAGGGTACCGGCATAGGTTGAATGTCTCCGGTTGACCCGCTGCCGACCTTTGCTTACAGGGCCGCTATGTCTGCCTTGAGGAGATAAGCCGATCCAGGCTCAAGTCGGTTCGGAAGTCGGCCTGTGACCCAAACCGGCCTTTTCGCGCGACGGCCCGGCCAAAGATAGCCCTGGGAAAACGCCCAGACCTCAATGAGCTTGGCGACACTGATCCTACGAGTCTCTCCAATTTGGAGCTTTGTTTTTCGCTGCAAACGTTCTCAAATGCCTGCGACCGTTAATGCTCATACGTGAATGGACGACACCAGCGCCTCGTCCGTGCGACCAAACACAAAGGAGGAAACGCTATGAGCGCGATCTCGCCGGAAATCCCTTCGAGGCGTGGCGCGAAACCTGTTCCGCGCTTCATTTGTATTGCCAAGTTGTCGGCAAGTATCGGCTCGCGAGGACGCCGTGGGTCAATCATTCATGGCACGCGACTTTCTACGTGAATGCTCGCGGGCTCACGACTTCACTGGTTCCAGACGCCTCAGGTATCGAGATCACCTTCGATCTCTCCCGTCATGTCGTGATCGGAGAGGCCTCTGATGGCCGCCGGGTTGAAATGGCGCTGGGGCCGATGTCCGTTGCCGACTTTCACGCCCGGTTCTGTGAGTTGGTGGGACGTCTCGGCGGTACACCGGAATTCGACGGTCGGCCCAATGAAGTCCCCGATCCGATCCCCTTCCAGGACGACCGTCAGATCCGACCCTATGATGCAGCCGCAGTGACGCGGTTTTTCAGGGCCCTGGTTGCGATCGACGGTGTGTTTCATCGGTTTCGGACGGGCTTCACCGGAAAGGTCAGTCCAGTCCATCTCTTCTGGGGCAGCTTCGATCTCGCGGTGACGCGCTTCTCCGGACGTCCTGCTCCGCTTCACCTGGGGGGCGTACCGGGTTTACCGGACGAAGTGACGCGCGAGGCCTACAGTGATGAAGTCTCGTCTGCCGGCTTCTGGCCGGGCGGAGGCGGCACAGACTTTGCGGCTTTCTACTCTTATGCCTATCCCACTCCGAACGGTTTTGCCGACGAACAGATTTTGCCGACGGGCGCATATTTCGATCAGAAGCTTGGGGAATATCTCCTGGCGTACGAGGTTGTGAGGAAGTCGAGCAATCCGGAGGCGACGCTCATGTCGTTTCTGGAAAGTACCTATCGGGCGGCAGCCGATGCCGGACGCTGGGATCGTGCCGCGCTCGAATGTCCGATTGGTCACCCCCTTCTGCCCCGCCCCCTGGATAGGAAGAGATGAAGTTCGACGAGCCTTCCCCTTGGTCAGGCAGAGCACCTCAATCGCGATGTCGAGCCACTACGCTGTGCCGGCGGGGCCGCTCGTCAAGCGCGAATATCTGTTGGCGATTGGCCATCGGCGGAAGCGCGGCCCGACTGGGACTCCCTAGACGTCCGCCTTCAACGCGCCGCTTTCGATCCAATCGGTCGGATCCACAACCGAAAAAGAATGCCGCCTAGCAAGGAGCAGAGCGCCGCCACCTGCAACACTATGCGTAGCGCGCGTTCGAACGCTGCCGTTGCGGCTTCGGTGATGCCGGCTTGTCCGGCCAGTATTGCATTCAGCGCTTCGTTGGCTTCTGCGCGCGGCGAACCGGCAAGATGATACGAAAAGCTGGCGAACAAAACGGCGCCGAGCGCCGCGACTGCAAAGAGACCTGCCACCCGGGCGACCGCGTTGTTGACGCCCGAAGCGACCCCGGCGTGGGCGTCGCCCACTGACGACATTACCATCGAGGTCAGCGGCGGGACGGTGATGGTCATGCCGATGCCAAATACGCAGATCGCCGGAAACGCTCCGGCCCAGTAGGATTGTCGAAAATCGGCAAAAGCCAGCAGCGCCAGACCGCAGCCTGCGATGACGGGTCCGAAGGTGAGCGACTGCTGCGGCCCGAAACGATCGGAAAGCCTGCCGGCGAATTGCGCGCCGAAACCCATGATGACAGCAAATGGAAGCAGCGCAGCGCCGGCCTGCGTCGCGGAGTAGCCGCCGAGCCGGATCAAGCCGAACGGCAGATAATACAGCGCGCCGCCTAGCGCGAAGTAAAGCAACAGCGTCAATACGTTGGCTGCGGAAAAACTGCGCGAACCGTACAGCGATAGCGGCATCATTGCTCGTGCACCGAGCCGAACTTCCATTGCGAGAAATAACAAGAACAATACAAATCCCAATCCGAGCGCGCCAATTACGGTTCTGTCAGAAAATCCCGACGCGGGAATAGCGCCAAGCCCCCAGCTGATCGCGGCGAGACCGGCGGCAACCGTGGCCGCTCCGGCCCAGTCCAGCGATTTTGCATTGTCATTTCGGCTTTCGCCCGCGAAGCTGCTCGCAAGTCCCGCCGCGACGGCCGCCAGCGGCAAATTGAGCAGAAAAATCGCACGCCACGACACCTGATCGACGAGCCAGCCGCCCAGTACCGGGCCGACGGCAGCGGTCAGCGCGCCGACACCAGCCCATACTCCGATCGCATGGTTGCGCTCGTGCTCGTCAAAAGTCGCTCCCAATAGCGCGAGGCTTGCCGGGATGAGGAGCGCGGCGCCAACCCCTTGGATTGCGCGGCTTGCGATTAACACGGTGATGTTCGGCGACAGGCCACACGTAATGGAGGCCATGGTGAATATCGTAATGCCGAAAACAAAGATGCGTCGACGGCCGTAAAGATCGGCAGCCGCCCCCCCAACCAGCACCATAGCGCTGAGCAGCAGCAGATAGGCACTAACGATCCATTGGGTCGCGGCCACCCCTGCATGCAGGGCGTGCTGAATCGCCGGCAGGGCGATATTCACGACCGAGCCGTCGACCAATGCCATGCTCGAACCGAATATGGTCGCCACCAGCGTCAGCCGCTTGCGCCTTTGCGGCAGTGCTGCGTCAAAAGCTGGTATGGCCCGGATAATGTTGGCTTCGCAGGGAGGTTGTGTGAAACCAACCATTTGGGGGCTCGAGAAGCGTGGCTGTCGCTATCAGCGTGCGCCTCGCGGGTACCGTTGGCAACCGTCGGTTCAGCCCGTTTCGCCGAGGTCGATCGCTCGGGTGGTCGGCAGATCCGGCAGGATGCCCGCTCAGGCCGATGTCTGCTTGTGGCCCTTCGGCGAAGCAGCAGCATCGCTCCACGAGGTCCGCTTATTGAGGAATGGCGGACAAGATTTGCTCAGGCTGAGTTCTTCGCATTTTGACCCTAAGCCGACCACGGCGACCCAAGAAAGCTAAATTAGTTCGGCCGAGGATTGTCTGGAATTGCAGACACGTCAGGTACTCGGTCATATCCGACCTAGCGCAGCGGTGATATGTTTATCGAGAGCGGGGCCTTTTCCCGCAATCACGCGGCCTGACGTTCGGCCCCCGAAGCAACCCTAAGGTTTCGAGGAGGTCCCGATGCATACAAACCGTCGCGACTTGCTGTTGGCGGGATGCTGCGCCGCCTCCACTCCGCTGCTTTGGAGCATTACCACTCGGCTCAGGGCCGAAGAGCCCGATCCGCCGCCAGAAACCACCACGATCCGCCTCGCAAAGAGCCCGAGTATCTGCATCGCGCCCGTGTACGTAGTAAGCGACCTGCTGAATGCCGAGGGATTTACAAATGTAGTTCACGTCGAAACCGGGTTCGTTGGTAGCGGCGCTGCACAAGACAAAGCTATCTGGAAAAACAGCGATGTCGACTTCAATCTGAATTTCTCTGGGCCACTTCTTCTCGAGATCGACCGAGGCTTGAGCACTACCATTCTGGCCGGGGTTCACGTCGGCTGCTTCGAGCTCTTCGCCAGGGAGGGCATACGCAGCGTCGCCGACCTGAAGGGGCGGACCGTCGGCATCCAATCGCTTGAATCGCCCCCGCATGTATTTCTGAGCGCGATGGCGACACTTGTTGGGCTCGATCCCGCTAAGGATATCGAGTGGGTGACGAGCGCGAAGGTCAGACCTATCGAATTGTTTGCGGAGGGCAAGATCGACGCCTTCCTTGGATTTCCCCCAGAACCTCAACGTTTGCGTGCGCAGAGCATCGGTCGCGTCATCGTCAACAGCGCACAGGATCGCCCATGGTCGCAGTACTTTTGTTGCATGTTGGCGGGCAATCGCGAATTCGTTCGAAAGAATCCTATCGCCACCAAGCGCGTGGTGCGCGCCATGCTCCGGGCCACGGATTTGTGCGTGAGCGCGCCGGCCCTCGTTGCACAGCGCATGGTGGATAGGGGTTTCGCGCCTCGCCTGGACTACGCGGCTCAGACTCTTGCGGATGTGCCGTACCATCGCTGGCGCGAGTACGATCCTGAGGACACAATCCGCTTTTACGCGCTTCGCCTGCGCGAAGCTGGGATGATTAAATCGAGCCCGGCGAAACTTATCGCGGATGGAGCTGACTGGGGGTTCCTTAACGCGGTTCGACCTGAACTGGGAGGCTGATTGATCTAAAGCGTTTTCGAGGAGGTCCCGATGAATACGAACCGTCGCGACTTGCTGTTGGCTGGGGCCTGTGCCGCTACCACTGCCCTGTTTGGGATCGCGGCGGCGCGCCTGAAGGCCGAAGAGTCCACTCCGCCGCCAGAGACCACGACAATCCGCCTTGCGAGGAACGCAAGCATTTGTATCGCTCCGCAGTACGTGGTGAGCGACCTCTTGAATGCCGAGGGGTTTACAAACGTCGTTTACGTCGAATCTGACGCCGGCGTGGAGCAAACCAGAGCAATCGCGAAGGGCGACATCGATTTCACCCTGCATTTCTCCGGCCCGCTTCTTCTTGAGATCGATCGAGGCGCGAGCATTACTGTTGTGGCTGGGGTTCATGTCGGCTGCTTCGAGCTGTTCGCCAGGGAAGGCATACGTAGCGTTGCCGATCTGAAGGGGCGAACCGTCGGCCAGCAGGGGGTTGGCAGTAGCCCGCACGTTTTCATCAGCGCGATGGCGACGCTTGTCGGACTTGATCCCGCCAAGGATATCGAGTGGGTGACCAGTGCGTCGGTCAAACCGATCGAGTTATTTGCTGAGGGTAAGATTGACGCGTTCCTTGGCTTCCCTCCGGAGCCACAGCGTCTGCGTGCCAAGAACATCGGGCATGTAATCGTCAACAGTGCGCAGGATCGCCCATGGTCGCAGTACTTTTGCTGCATGTTGGCGGGGAATCGGGAGTTCGTCAGAAAAAATCCCATCGCCACCAAACGTGTAGTTCGCGCCATGCTTCGGGCGACGGATTTGTGCGTAAGCGCGCCGGCCCTTGTTGCGCAGCGAATGGTTGATGGGGGTTTCACGCCTCGCCACGACTATGCGGCTCAGACGCTCGCGGATGTGCCGTACAACCGCTGGCGCGAGTTTGATCCCGAAGACACAATCCGCTTCTACGCTCTTCGCCTGCGCGAAGCGGGGATGCTGAAATCGAATCCTACAAAGATTATCGCGGACGCAGCCGACTGGCGGTTCCTGAACGAGGTTCGACGTGAACTTGGAAGCTGATTCGACGTCGTTTCTTGGTCAGCGCCCGCTCCCTGCAACGTCGCGAGGAAGTGGCGACGAGACGTCAGCGAAGAGCGGTCTTCTCGGGTTTGAGCTGCGCCCCTCGTTGCGCACGAAATTGCTGATGGCCTTCTTCGTCATCGAAATGCTCTTGGTCTCGGTTGGGCTAATCGGCCTCCTTTCGCTCCGCGAAGCGGACCAGCGGGCGAACCAGGTTGTTGGCCTGCAGCAGAAGATCGAGGCATATCGGCAGATGCAGCACAATACGCTTCGACAACTTTATGGCGTATCCACAGCGCTCGCCTTTCCGAACGAAACGACATTGGCAGTTGTGCTGCGGCAGATCAACCAGTTTGGGTACGACCTTGACCGTGTCTCGTTCGTCGCAAAGGACGAGGTGGCGCTGCTCAACCAGGTGCGCGAAGAATATGCGCGCTTTATTGCCGTCGTTTCACACATCGTCGATCTCATCCGCGGCGGGCGAGGGGCTGAGGCCAAACAGAGCGAACTCGCGGAGCTCGGGCCTCTCGCGGACAAGCTCGAACGACTGACCAATCAATTGGTCAACCGGGCTGAAGCGGACATGGTGGCCGGGATAGATGCGAGCCGACAAACCTACACCAAATCTCAGATACTTGTCGCTGGGGTCGCGCTCGCAAGCTTCGTGCTTACGCTGGTCCTGGGACATGCGATCTCCCGGTCTGTGATCGAACCAGTGCGCATCATTCATGACGGACTGAATCGGATAGCCGCTGGCGATTTCGCCCAGCGTATCGACCTTCCCAATCGGGACGAACTCGGGGAGCTTGCGGCGCACGTCAATTCGACCTGCGGAGAGCTGCAGCAGCTCTACCGAAGTCTTGAGGAGGCCAGCCGTCACAAATCGCAATTTCTCGCAAACATGAGTCATGAGTTGCGGACGCCACTGAACGCAGTACTCGGCTTTTCAGAGCTCATGCTCGACGGCATATACGGCAATCCTCCGGAGAAAATGCGATCCGCCGTCGAACGCATCCAACGAAACGGCAGACATCTGCTCGGGCTCATCAACGATGTCCTCGATCTCTCCAAGATTGAAGCCGGACAGCTTCGACTTTCTCTGACCGATTACTCGGTAGAGGAATTGATAAACGTTGTTCATACCTCCGTTGAGTCTCTCGCCGCGGAGAAGAAACTAAGTTTGAGAATTGCTGTTCCGCCTGGCTTGCCGCCGGCGCGAGGAGACGAACGCAGGCTCGCTCAGGCCCTGTTCAATCTCGTTGGTAACGCGATCAAATTCACAGACGCGGGAGAGGTCCGGATAGAAGTGGAAACGAGGGGAGATTCCTACGTCTTTTCCGTTCAGGACACGGGACCGGGCATCGACTCAGTCGACCAGGTCAGAATCTTCCAGGAATTCCAGCAGGTGGATAACTCGATCACCAAGACGAAAGGAGGCGCGGGATTGGGGCTCGCCATCGTAAAGCGCATTGTGGAGATGCATGGTGGTCGAATCTGGATAGAATCCCGCCTCGGCCACGGGGCGAGATTCTCTTTTCTGGTGCCGGCTCGGCTCGAGCAGCAGGCGATGCAGACATGAGCAAGCGCGTACTGGTGGTCGAGGATCAGGAGGACAATCGGCAGATTCTGCGCGATCTGCTTACAAGCGTCGGTTACGAAATGATCGAGGCGCACGACGGCGAAGGAGCGCTCGTGGCGGCGCGAACCCAAAGCCCGGACCTGATCCTTATGGATATCCAACTGCCTATTCTTGACGGATACGAGGCGACACGGCGCATAAAGGCGCAGTCGGATCTCCGCCATATTCCAATCATCGTCGTTACCTCCTATGCGCTTGGCGGCGATGAAGAAAAGGCACGCGCGGCAGGCTGCGATGCCTATGTCGCAAAGCCCTACAGCGCAAGAAAGCTACTTGAGACGATCAATCGATACCTGACATGAAGTTCCAGCGCATGCTGACGTGGAGCAGAGATGCATGTCCCACCCCGAATCTTGATCGTGGATGACAACGAAACGAACCGCTGCCTTCTTACAGCTCGCCTCGACGCCGAGGGTTATCAGACCATGGAGGCTGAAAACGGCGAGAGGGCGCTCGCGGTCGTGCGCGAAGTCGCGCCGGACGTTGTCCTCCTCGACGTCATGATGCCGAAGATCGATGGCTTTGAGGTCTGCCGGCGACTGAAGGTCGATACGACGCTTGGATTTGTTCCAATCATCATGGTGACGGCGCGAACCGACTCACAGGATGTCGTCACTGGACTTAACGCGGGTGCCGACGAATATCTGACCAAGCCAGTCGACCATGCCGCTCTCGTTGCGCGTGTTCGTTCCATGTTACGCATTAAGGAGTTACATGACCGAGTTGAAGCTCAGGCGATCGAACTCGCCGCGTGGAATAGAACGCTCGAGCAGCGTGTTGCGGAGCAGGTTGTGCAAATTGAACGGGTCAGCCGTCTAAAGCGCTTTCTCTCGCCGCAGATAGCGGAATTGATTCTTTCTTCATCGACATATGAGCCGTTAGCGAGCCACCGCAGACAGGTGACAATAGTCTTCGGTGACCTTCGAGGTTTCACGGCGTTCGCAGAGATTGCCGAGCCCGAAGAGGTGATGGCGGTGATGCAGGAATATCATGCCACCTTAGGCTCCCTTGTCCACGAGTTTGAAGGCACGTTGGAGAGGTTCCTGGGCGACGGAATCATGGTGATTTTCGGCGATCCGATTCCTTGTACAGATCCATGCAAGCGAGCTGTCCAAATGGCTATCGCGATGCGAAGCCGCCTGTTGGAATTATCGATGAAATGGCGGCGTGCAAGACACGAACTTGGATTTGGAGTCGGCATTGCATTTGGATATGCGACCCTCGGACCTATCGGTTTTGAGGGACGTTCTGAGTACAGCGCGATCGGAACCGTGGTAAATCTGGCTGCCCGTCTTTGCGCGGAGGCGCGCGACAGTCAGATTCTCGTCGATAGCAAGGTACGGGAAGCGCTTGACGCGAGGGTGACCGCGGAGCCCGTGGGTGAACTGACGCTCAAGGGGTTGCATCGTCCGATAGCGGCATACAACGTCCTTGAGATGACTTAGTCCGCTCGAATCGGCCCGGCTAGAGGTCCGGCTCTTGTCCGGCCGACCAGAGTTGATCCCGCTAACTACCTGAAAGGGCTACGCCCCCTGAGCTTCTTTGACCCGCGCGAAAGCGATCGAACGGATCAGCTTTGTCAGCTTGTGGCCCTAAGCCGGCCAATTGGGGGCATAGGCGCGTAGGCTGCTTTTTGACCCGGAGCGGAAGTCGCAGACCAAGACGGTCCGAACCTCTGGCACGGACACCAGCCTACGAATCCGGCGGTAGCGCAAATGCGAAGTGCCGCGGCGTCTACGAGGGCGACCTTCGCACAGACCAGAGGATAGCGTTCGTGAGGATTCGCTGGTAGCGGCCGTCCTGCCAAACTGACGGCTCGTGGCCTAGCGCCGAATAGAATACTCGTCCCTCGCCATAGAATCGGGTCCAGGTGAGAGGCCAGCCATAGAATCGTTGATGTACGCCGGCCTTGCCAAGGTCCACCGAGCTTGGGTCGAGGCGCAGGAGCACGCGTGATCCACGATAATCGAAGTCGCTGATTTGGTAGATCTCGTCCTCGACTTGCAACGAATTCCCGAGAAAAGCCACCAGGGGATCGCCAGGATCAACGACCTCGATGTTCACGGCCTGATGCCAAGGATGACCATTAAAGTAGCCGCCGACCAGATCGAGATAGTCTGGCCAAGTGTAGAATGTGTCCGTCGCCGAATGAACACCGAGGAACCCGCGGCCCGAGCGTACAAAGTTCAGAAGAGCTCTCTTTTGCGCGTCGCTCATCGGAAGTTCTCCGGTTGTGTAGAACATCACCGCTGCGTAGCGCGCGAGGTTTTCGGTAGAAAAGTCAGACGTGTTTTCCGTTGCAGTGACTTCAAAGACACCCGAATTGCTTCCGAGCTGGGTCAGGACTACCTTAGAAAGCGGTATGACATCGTGCGGGTAGCCGGCGGAGTATGTGAAATAGAGGATGCGCTCTGGCGGACGCTCCGCATGCGTGCCCAGTGGTCGGATTGCCGCCGCGCCGCCGAGGAGCGCGATGAAGTCACGTCGCCTCACAATCGCCTCCGCCAAAACCAACCATGTGTTGAAGAAGCCTAGCACAGATCACCCCAGCGCCGGCCCTGGGGCATCGCCCTCTGACGTCCTATGCAACGCTGCTGGCCCTAACCGAAAAGCGCTTAAGCCATCGTGACGTCGGCGTGTCGGCGATAAATCGGACGCTGAGCCGCGCAGCCAGGCAGAGATATCCATCGTATTCACACGCACACTTGGCCGCACCCATCCACTGGCTATAGCCACCGTCACGTCGGCCGCTACGTTAGCCGTGCGCCGTCGGTCGAGCCGTCCGCCGCACAAGATTGAGATAGGCAGTTTACTCCAACCCATGAGGCGAAACACGTTTTTCTCGCTCGTGAAGCACTGGAATCCGCGGAGCAACCCCGGAGCGAGCCCGTGAGAATTACCCAGAGAACGGCGCTCAGCCTTACGATCCCGCCGACGCTTCTCGCGCTCGCCGACAAGGTGATCGCGTAAGAAGGCTACTTCCGTTGTTGGCCCGTTGCCGACCTTCACTTACAGGGCCGCTATGTCTGCCTTCAGGATATAAGCCGACCCAGGCTCGAGTCGGTTCGGAAGTCGGCCTGTGACCCGGAACGGACATCGGGAATTCTGCAAGTGCTGCTCCTGTCGCATTCCGAGGATGACCTTGGAGGTTACAATGACTCATTCATGGTGCTTGGGGCGGACTTGA
Organism: Bradyrhizobium sp. LB14.3; assembly: GCF_040547985.1. NCBI lineage: Bacteria > Pseudomonadati > Pseudomonadota > Alphaproteobacteria > Hyphomicrobiales > Nitrobacteraceae > Bradyrhizobium > Bradyrhizobium sp. LB14.3. Next base: position 174,544 of record NZ_JBEPQT010000007.1, on the reverse strand, counting down.
AGTTGCGCCCATTCATGCCTCTTGATGGCCGTGCATCTGATGGCGGTGCGGGTCCGTGAATGTGATCGGCGCAACGATGGGAGCGCCTCCGGAAAACGCCAATCCGCCGGACGCGACCAAGGTGTTGGCGGCTCTCAAAGGACCAGATCGTGTTGAAAGGGTAGGTGTCCGGCCTGGCCAGCAGCCTCCTGCTCGCCGAAATGCCAAGCCGCCGGCGCCGCATCGGCCGGATGGGGCCATGCGGCCGCGGCGGAATCGTGCTCCGGATTGAGCTCGGCGACGAGGACCGAGGAAACGACCGCCGGGGCCGTCGAGCTGGCATGCTGCTGTTCCGCACCCGCCTCGAAATGGAACGCGGGCTCGGCCCGGTTGTGAAAGCCTTCGTCGTCGGCGCCTTGGATGACCACGGTCACGATCTGCGGCGTGCCGTCGATCGTGGTCACGGTGAAGGTATCGGTCAGCGCGTCGCAAGGCCTCAAGGCCTGGACCTCGGGGTTCTCGGGGTTGAGCACGTATGTCCACGTGCCGCAGGTCGTCATCGTGAAACTGCCGTAGCCGTGGTCGCTCGCCTGCGGACATGTCGTCGCCGTGAAGGTGTCGTCGGGATTGTCGACGTCCCTCTCGGACAAGGTGCCGCTGGCACGTGGCGGGGGGTCGCAGGAATTGCTTGGCTCGGTCACGCGTCCGCAAATATCGCCGTAGACGACCGCGGCGTCGTTGGCGCCCTCAATGGTGACCGTCACCGTCTGTGCCGTACCGTCCGCGGCCCTCACGGTGAAATCGTCAGTCAGCGACTGACCTGCGTTCAGCGCCTGCACAGCGCAATTGCCATTGTCGAGCGCGAAGGTCCAGTGCCCGTCCGCGGTCATGGTGAAGCTGCCGTAACCATGGTCGCTCGGCTCTGGACATTTGACGGGATCGAACGCGTTCGACGGGCCGTCGACGTCGGTGGCGGTCAGAAGGCCGCACGCGGTTGGGACGCCCTGCGCGGAATTGTGGACTCCGCCTGCTTCGACCACGCGACCATGCGTGTCCCCGGAGATGACGGCCGGATCGTCGGCGCCTTGGATGGTCACCATGACGACCTGCGGCGTGCCGCCGATCGTGGTCACGGTGAAGGTGTCGGTCAGGGTCTGGTACGCCGTAAGCGCGAGCACTGCGGCGCTGGCGGGATCCAGCGCGTAGGTCCAGTGCCCGTCGGACGTCATCGTGAAGCTGCCATAGCCTTTGTCGCTGGCATGCGGAGAGCTCACGGCCGTGAACGTGTTGGCCGGATCGTCGACATCTGTATCGGTGAGCTTGCCGCTCGCGGTCGGGGGGTCGTACGCCTTGGACGCCGCCGCAATCGTGGCGGCGTCCATGGTAACCGCAGCGACTGATCCACCGGTCCCGCCGCTTATCGCCGCCGCGTCGTCGGTGCCGGCGATGTCGATCGTGAAGGTCTGGCTCGCCGAGGCGAAGCCGTCGGACGCCGTGATCGTGAAGCTGTCGGCGTTCGGCGCCTTCAGCGCGTTGATGGCATCGTTGTTCGGTACGTAGGCGTAGGCGCCGGTCGCGCTGTTCAAGTACAGGATTCCGAAGGAGCCGGCCTTCTCGACGTCGTAGCTTGCGCCCGCTACGGCGAAAGGGCCGATCGCGCCGCCCGCGATGCCAAAGGTCGCGGTCGTGCCGGAGCCGAAGCTCGTGGCCGAGAAGCTGCCGCTGCTGGCCGAGAACTCATCGAACGCGACTGTGTCGATCTCGACCGGGCCCGACCCGAGCGTCAGTGTCGGTGGCGAATGGATCAATGGCCTATCCGGGGCGAAGCTGGCCGGCACCACCAGCCCGGGAAGGGCATGTTGTGGACTGGGCCCGTCCGGCGCCTGGAAATCGATCGGCTGAAGCGTCTGATCGACCGCTTCGCCCGGAGGCGTACCGGATCCGGACGGCCCATGGTCCTTCGCGTAGTTGTCGAGCACGTCCTGCTGCTGGCTCCGCAGGTCGTCCATCCGCGAAGCGTTGTTGGCCACCTGCGCGAAGGTGACGGACGATCCGGTCTTGCTCAGGATGACCGTCTGTCCGGGATCGTCCACGATGATGTGGCGCGGCACCGGCTCCTTCGTGATGAGTTCGAAGGTGCCATGCTCGAAGTCCTTGTAGGTGATGGAGGCGTCGTCGAACAAGGCGAGATCGGGATCGGCGGCCCACGCTTCTTTCAGAGCCGAAAGGATCAACGCGACGAAGGACAGCCCTCCGGCCCATCCGAGTCTCGCGACGACCGCCGACTCTACAGCGCGCCCGCCGCGGACGGACGGCGGACTGCGTTGGTTCTGCGCCGGCCAAAGACCGGTGAAGACACGTGCGAGCGACATCCTGAACGCCTCGCATGCTGCCCGCTTCCGCCGAAGCGGCCGGACCCATGGTCGGGTGTGAGTCCACCGCCGGGGTGTCCGGTTCCGCGCACCAGACTACGCTTTGTCGTCCCGAGACCCCTTCACGAAATGTTGAGTGGGTGCGCGCAAATGCGCTCTTTTGTTGGCGCGGAGCGGTCGGGACCATCGTCCGCTGCAACTAAAACGTGGCAGTGGCAACATGCGGTATGGTGTGCCGGGCGCGGCTCTGCCATCATTCCGCCGAAGCGGGCTCTTCACGGATGGGAGCGGACGCATGCGCGGACAAAGGACGGTCGCAGGACTTCTCGGCCTTTTGCTCGTGGCGGTGGCGTGTCCGCCTGCGCCGGTTCGGGCGCAGGACGTCAAGCCGATCGGCAAGGTCGTGACCGTCGCTGGCAAGGCAGCGATCGAGCATATCGATGCCGCGGTTGTGCAGGCGAGACTGTCCGATGACGGGGCCGGCGCGAAGGTTGGCGATCCAGTCTATCGGGGCGACGTCGTCAGGACCGGCGCCGACGGCCGCCTCGGCATCAATTTTGCCGACGGCAGTTCCTTCAGCCTGTCGAGCAACGCCAGCATGGAAATGAACGAGTTCGTCTACGATCCGGACGGCAAGGACAATTCAACCCTGATCAGCCTGACCAGAGGCACCTTCACCTTCGTCGCCGGCAGCATCGCCAAGACCGGGAGCATGAAGGTGGACACGCCGGTGGCGACGTTGGGGATCCGGGGCACCACGCCCCACATCGAGATCTCGGACGACGGCACGGTCAAGTTCGCCACGCTGATCGAGGAGGGCAAGGACGCCGTCATGAAGCGGAAGACCGGTCCGGTCGTTGCGCCGCCCCGGCAGCGGAGGGCCGACCGCGCTCTCGGCATTTGCCGGGGATGTTGAAGGTCTTCGGGACGGCGCCCGTTATGATTCTGCTGCTGGCCGTCCCCGGATCGGCGCAGACGCCGGAAAGTCAATTCCGGAACGTCGAGCTCTGCAATGCCGCCTCGTCGCCCGACCGAAGGATCGAGGCCTGCTCTGCCTTCATCGCAGCCGGCCGTGGCGGCCCACAGGCCTTGGCCATCGCCTACAACAACCGCGGTATCGCCTACGCGGCGAAGGTCGACTACGACCGCGCCCTCGCCGACTTCGACGCCGCCATCGGCATCGATCCGACCTTCGCCAAGCCTGTCAACAACCGCGGCGCGGCGAGACTGAGAACGGGCGACTACGATGCCGCGATGGAGGATTTCGACCGTGCCATCGTCCTCCAGCCGGCCTACCCCGGCGCCTTCGTCAACCGCGCCGAGGTCTGGCTGAAGAAGGGCGATCTTGTACGCGCCGAAAGCGACTACGCCTCGGCGACTCGTCTGAACGCCGACATGGAAGGTGCTTGGAGCGGCCTTTGCTGGATCCGGGCGAGTACGGGCGATCCGCAAGGCGCGGTGGAAGCCTGCGACAGGGCGATCGGGTCGGGCGCGCATACGGCCGCGACCTACGATTCCCGCGCGCTCGCCCACCTCAAGGCCGGACGGACCGACGCGGCCATCGTCGACTACGACGCCGCACTGCGCATCGACCCCGCGTTTGCCGCAGCGCTATATGGCCGTGGCCTGGCGAAGATCCGCAGAGGCGAGACGGTTTCGGGAGAAGCCGATGTCGCGGCCGCGAAAGCTGTCCGGAGCGACATCGCCGAGGAATTCGCGCGTTACGGCGTACGGTAATCCGTCCTCAACGCGTGCCCGTCGGAGAATGCCATCGCCGCCGCGACGCTCGCGCTGTGGCTCATAGCTACAGGCGATGCACAACGCGCTGCACTTGAATCGCGGCCATTTACCCTTTCGTGGAGTTGGAATGCCAAACTCGTTAAGAGCTGCTGCAAGCTCCCTCAGCGTACCCAGCGAGCCTTAGCTCCGCTAATCGGGGCTACGTCGAAAGCGATGTCCTTAGCGCGATTTTGCGGGCTTCTCACGCCCATTCCCGTGTTTTGCTCCCAGCACGACAACTCGATCACGACCCAGTTTTATGCCTCATCCTTGGTGCGATTGCTGATCATCTCGCCCGCGAAAAATAGTTTAGTGATCGCAAGACTTCGCCACAAAGGAGCGATCCATCTCGAACGTTCAATGCACAACGTCCGCTCTTGGCCGATTCCGTTGAAAAAGGCCCGAAGTAGTTCGCTGTAATGGTACGAGTTGCGATGCGGACGAAGGGCTCACCAGTTCTTATGAGAGCCTTGGGGTTGGCATTGGGATCAGCTTGGCCATTTTGCGGAGGTTCTGGGCGGTGGCTGCGAGGGTGAACTCGTCGCGCGCGCCGTTCGGACCCCTTAGTCGCAGGCGATCGAGCTTGAGAATGCGCTTGAGGTGCGCGAACAGCATCTCGATCTTCTTGCGGAGCCGACGAGAAGTGCGACCCTCCCATGATCTTGCGATCTGGCGCGCCATGTCGCGAGCGCCCTCGTAGATCGAGCGTGGCACCCTCCGTGAGGCCTGCGTGGGGCAGCACCGGAGCTTCAATGCGCAGCGATCACAATCGCGCTTACTGGCCAGGTAAAGCATGGTGGCACCCTCATTCACCAGCGTTCCGGTCGTGGTAAGAACTTTGCCATCGGGGCAACGATAGACGTCTCCGGTATGGTCATAGGTGAAGTCGTCGCGCGAGAAGATCCCGTCTGTGCGGGCCGACTTGTCGAACACTGTAAGGTGGGGCTCGATGCCGTGCTCATAGAGCAGCCAGGCGAGCATCTCGGCCGAGCCATAACCGCTGTCACCGAGGAGCCGGCTTGGATAGAGATCGAACCGTTCGAGCGAGCGCTCAATCATGCACTTGGCAGCCAGCACCTCCGCCTGCCGAATCGCCGTAGTCGCCTCAACATCGACGATGATCGCGTTCTCGACGTCGATCAGGTAGTTCGTGGAGTAGGCGAAGAAGGCTTGGCGACCGTGAGCCCCCGTCCAGCGCGCCGCCGGGTCGGAGGGCGACACGAACTTGGGGGTGACTTCGGTCGCTGCCCCGAAGGCTGCATCTCCGAGGACAGCTAGATACTCATCGATGGCTCGTCCGGCCGCCGCCGGCGGAAGTCCCTTGTCGCCTTCGATGCCCTTCTGCCGATTGGCATCGGCCTTGATCAAGCTCGCATCGACTGCAAACCCTTCACCGCCGACCAGCCGTTCCTCGATGCAGCGGCGCAACACGCACTCGAACACGCGTCGGAAGAGATCGCTTTGCCGGAAGCGGCCGTGCCTGTCCTTGGAGAATGTCGAGTGATCCGGCACCGCCCCTCGAGACCGAGCCGGCAGAACCACCGGTAGGCGGTGAACCTCATCGCACAGGCGCCGCTCTGACCGGATACCGAAGCAGTAACCGATCAGCAGCATCCGGATCATGAGCTCCGGATCGATCGAAGGCCGATGTAGAAAGGTGCTAGGTCCCGCTTGATCTCTCCGAGGTCAACAAACCTGTCGATCGACCTGAGCAGGTGATCGGCGGGAATATGCTTCTCAAGTGAGAACTCATAGAACAAAGCGGCTTGCTCGACTTGCCGACCCCCATCATGATCTTCAGTCCTGCCAACTAGACAGGCTGAATCACTGATCTATCTGCGCCGCAACAGCCGACTTTTTCAACAGAATCGGCCCATCTGAGACCTCGGAGACCATTCGCTCTTCGGCGGCTGTTCGCGGTAAACCGGACATCAGGCGGCCAGCCGTTTAACGAGTACATGCCGTAGACGCCGCAAGCACGAGGAGCTTAGCAAATGAAGGGCCGCATAGGAGGCGAGATCGGCAGCGGCTGATGACGCACCGCTGGCGGCTCCAGTGATAAAACAATGGCCCGCCGGGTTCGCGCTGTGTTGGCGACTCTGCTAACCTAATCCAGTGATCGGTGCCCGCCGATTGCCAACAATCTCAAATAAACTCCGCCGGCTCGCAAGGTCGGCGGGTTTTTCTTTGACCTCGGGAAATTTACGGATGGTCGCGGTTCATGCTGGCGGGCCTCCTGCACCCGGTTGTGATGAGCATTGAGGAAGCCGTGTGATGTAGTTCACAGGCGGCAGGTATCACCCAGGATAGCGTGCCCGCCTCAACTGGAGGGAAGCGCCATGCAATTTAATTGGACAACCTCTCGAACGCTCGCTTTGACGGCCGTTCTTCTGGTGGCGGCTGGCACCACTACGGCAATTGGTACTCCTCGCGGAGTGTTTGAGCCGACTTTAGGACAAGATTGGCAATGCAGCCGAACCATGCTGGTCGTGACCACTTGTTCTCACAGCGCAAAACCAGGTTGAGTCCGGCGGCGGCTCCCCTGTGCGGTTCCTGATCGGAACAGTATCGCGAATGTGCGGAAGCGAACAGAACAGCCGCTTGGCTTGAGAGTAAGCTCGCCTTGCTTAGCCTTCCAAGGCTCAAGCGCCTCCAGCGGCCCCCGCCTCCACGACCCCAAAAGCCCCCAGCGCCGGGGCCGTCTTTAAGGCTATCGATGGCCCCATGCCGCCGATAGACCGTGTTCGATGTTCCAATGGAAATTCTGCCGAACCTCGGCGCCGTACCGGCCGGGTGTCGCCTAAGCGCGCGCGACGTGTGGGCGCCGGCACCCCACAACTTCAGATTCGTGGCTCCTGATGGCCCGACATGCGATGCTGACAGCATATTCGCGTCTCGGAGGGAAAGCCCGATGCGCCTCCTCCTATTGCCTTATCTCGGAATTGGTCTGTGCGCCTCGCTGGCGGCGTGGCTAACGGCGATGCTGCTTTATTGACGCGGGAACAGGTCCGCGCCTGGCGGCAGCAGCCGCACATAGGTGCCGCTCTCGTGCAGCCTGCCCAGTTCGATCGCGAAGTCCATATGCCGCATCGAGCCCTGGAACGAACGAAGTGGCATTTGGTTTCCAGCCCACATCTCCGAAGGAGGTAGCTAATGGACTGGAATCGTGTTGACGGCAATTGGAAAGAAATGAAGGGCAAGGTCAAGGAGCAATGGGGCAAGCTCACTGACGATGATCTTGACGTAATTGCCGGCAAGCAAGACCAGTTAGAAGGTCGTTTGCAACAGCGATACGGCTACGCAAAGGATCAGGCTACGAAAGAAGTGAACGACTGGTACGAACGCCAGAAGTGGTGACCGGCAAAGGCACAACAGTCTGGCGGGGTCTCCGTGGGCAGCGGGGGCCACAGACAGCGCGGATCAGGACAAGGCAGCGCGGCCCGCCGAGGTAATCGTGTATTCGACTTCACCCGAGGCGAGTGGTTCGGCCTCGACGAGCCCAAGCTCGACCAGGCGGGCGACGAGCTCATGGTTCAAATAGCGGCGGGCTGGCCCAGGATTCCAAAGCCAAGCGGTTCAAGAAGTCGCGTTCGGTCGCCGTCAGGTCCATCAGGACAACGTCGTTTAGAGGTCGCCGCAAGCGCTCCAGACTGCAATGGGGACGAGGGCGACGCAAACCCAAAAGGCGGGTGCGCTGGAGAAGCGAGAGCGAGTTACCTTTAACAATGTCGATTATCGTCCTCAGAGCAGGCTATGGCAAGTTCGCCCAGTCGGCGCAGAGGAACGCAAATGGGTGCTGTCCTAATTAGGACAATCGGGCTGGAGGATTAGGACACTTCGCGCTTAGATGCCGACCAACAAAAAGCCAAGAAGCTCCCTTGGAGCGCAGCGGGAAGCCTTGCTGCGCAGAGCCCGACATGTCGAGGTCGGCGCTCACATGACCGAATGGCTCAGCTCGCCCGGGGTGCAGCCTCCGGAGTAGTCCGCCCGTAAATTTCCCAATGGAACAGGGGTCGCCTCAGTTGGCAGCCTCTTCCTTTGCGCTGCTTACGCTGGCGGGGCTTTTCCCGTGAACGAAGCTCAGTAGCGCCGATAGTATCGATGGGCATAAGGCCGAACGACGACTACGCCGCGGCGATAGGCAGGTCGATAGACCGGGCGAGTTCGGACGCATCCGTGCCGGCCGCACACCAAGGCTACCGTCTCAACGTTCGCGATCGTTGATTGTCCGAGCGGAGCAACTGGCATTGCCGATGCCGTTGCAAATGAAAATGCGGCGCCACCGAGAACGGTGAGTGCGGCAAGTGTAAGCTTGAATTTCATCCATGCTACTCCAGCGGAGCCTATCCCCGCTAACCAACGTTAGACGTTCCTTCCTGAACCTTGGATGACCAAGTGTCCGTCCGGCGTTCTTTGATCCATCTCAACACTCAGCGGTGGTTCTCGGCGAGCCTTTGGGCATGAGCCAATCGGACGAGCCAGGCCCGCATAGAGAGGCGCCAGAGCCCAAGCCTTCGCGCTTGGAGGAGGCTCGACGCATCATCGAGGAATATGCGGACGACCTGCGCGAGATCATCAGGAATCTCCGCCGACACCTCAATTGACTCGCGCGCCTTAACGGACAACTCGCGCGCTTGGAGCGGCATCTGCCGGGATCTGGCGGCGGCGCGCGGCAGGGACGGAGAACGAGACGGCCTGATCGAGGCTGATCGGACAGCACCCTTAGAACGCGCCATGGGCTTCCTTTAGGGCATCTAATGAAGATGCTCAATCCCCAGACCGGGGGGATCGTCCGCATATTCAAGTGCCAGTGCGGTGAGCAAAGTTGGACCGAGGACAAAGAGTAAGGCCGCCTCGTGAGCGGGCTCTGCACTCCGGCTTCTGCTCTTGGCCCGAAGGGGAAGATCGCCTTCGTGTCCGGCACGTCGGCAGTCTGGGCCAGACCGGACATCAGGAAGGAGGGGGCAAATTGACGCAAATGGCCCGAACCGGACATTGCCGCCGCCGAAATCGCATTGTACGAGCGCGCGTCTTTGCTACACTCATTGATCGAGGCGCCGGGGTAGCCACTTCAGCTTTGTGGGAAATTGCACACCTTAGTCATAGCAAATCCGACCTTCACGGAGTGCCCAACATGAACTTTCACAGTGCGTTGAAGTTCGGAGCCGTCACTTTGCTATTTTTGTGCGCAGGTACGCCGGCGCACGCACAGTCGCCCAAGATGAAGATGACCACCGAAACACCTCCGTACCTCGTAACGCCGAACACGGTCGAAACGCGGATCGGTACGCTCAAATTTATTGATGGCTTCCCCGACGAAGCTACAGCGGCGAAGGTCTACGACAACCTCGATTTTCAACGCGGCGTTCAAGCATACCTTGCTGCGTTGCCCGCCGTTTCGATTGAAGCGTTTCTTAAAGGCTTCGCCGAGTTTGGATCCGTCAATCAGACTGTTTTGATCTCAGAGCAACTTTTGAACGCCAAGTCGCTGTTCCTTACTGCCAATACAACCACACCCTACACTTTGCTCTATCTGAGCACGAAGGATGGTCCGCTGGTCGTGGAGATCCCGCCAGAGGTACTTGGCCCGATCGATGACGCCTGGTTCCGGTGGGTTAGCGATGTTGGCATCACCGGTCCAGATAAAGGTAAAGGAGGCAAGTACCTCTTGCTGCCGCCGGGCTACACGGGCGCGGTCCCCGATGGGTATTTTGTTGCGCGTCCGCGCACAATTGGAAACCTGCTGTTCTTCCGCACCTTCTTGAGGGACGGCGATCCCAAGCCCGGCGTGGATAACGTAAAGAAGAACCTGAAAGTTTATTCGCTCAGCCAGGCGGCCAACCCACCTCCGATGAAGTTCGTGGACATCTCTGGCAAGGCTTTCAACACGATCGGTCCCGGCGATTATTCGCTGTTCGAGTTCGTCAATCGCGTTATTCAGGATGAACCTATTGATGCGTTGGACCCCAACACACTGGGCTTGTTCGCTGCCATTGGCATCGAAAAAGGTAAGCCATTCGCCCCCGATGTCCGATTAAAAAAGATACTTACCGAAGCAGCGGCGGTGGGCGACGCAACAGCGCGCTCAGTTACTTACAGGACCCGGATGAAAGATGCCTACTTCTATCCGAACAGCGCGTGGGTGACACCTTTCGTCGGCGGCAGCTATAAGTTTGAACAGGACGGAGCGGTCAATCTCGACGCAAAAAACATGTTCTTCTTCTATGCCACCGGCGTGACGCCAGCGATGACGATGAAGATGGTTGGTGAGGGTTCGCAGTACGCCGGTGCATTTGTGGATGCAAAGGGTAACCCCCTGGACGGCAGCAAAACGTACAGGCTGCACATGCCGCCCAACATTCCGGCCAAGGATTTCTGGTCGTTCACACTCTACGATAACCAGACACGCTCAATGCTCCAAACCGATCAACAATCTCCGGCTGTCGGTAGTCTCACCAAGGGATTGCTGGTCAATGCGGATGGTTCAGTGGACGTTTATTTCGGACCAAAGGCTCCCTCGGAGAAGGAATCAAACTGGGTGCAGACGATCCCGGGGAAGGGCTGGAACACCCTCTTGCGCCTCTACGGTCCGCTCGAACCTTGGTTCAACAGGACCTGGCGCCCCGGAGAGATTGAACCGATGTAGCCACTATCTGCATGCGATTGAGTTCGATCAAGTGCAGCCCCATTCTTCCGCTTCTGGCCCGAAGTCGGCTGCAAGAAAGGGCAGAGCATGTCCGCTCTGCCCAGTTAGTTCAGACGTCGACTTGCTCTGCTATTGCAATCGCATCGTCGACTTCAATTCCTAGGTATCGGACGGTGCTCTCGATTTTGGTGTGCCCCAGAAGCAGCTGCACGGCTCGCAGGTTGTCCGTGCGCCGATAGATAAGGGTCGCTTTTGTTCGACGAAGCGAATGCGTTTCGGACAGGTGAGGATCCAATCCTATACCGGACAGCCAGCTCCATAATAGCCGCACATATTGCCGAGCGGGCAGGCTGCTCCCGAGGCCTCTACGGCCGGTGAACAGACGGTTGCCAGGCTTCTTGCTCGTCGCCCTCAGGAAGTCATCGATGGCTTGGCGGGTAGACTCTGTAAGTTCGAACTTGACCGGCCGTCCAGTTTTCTTTTGGCGGACGCTTGCTCTATCGGCGGCATAGCCGCTTGGTGCCACGTCATCGACTTTCAAACCCACCACGTCGCAGCCACGAAGCTTGCTGTCGATGGCGATGTTGAACGACGCCGCATCGCGGATCGTCCCTCAACCTGGAGCTTCGTCCGGATAGAGCAAACGTGCTTCGGCCGAAGTGGCGGCTTGGCGCCAACAATCTTACCCTTGTTCCACGGGACGCGCTTTTGGACGTTCTCTGTGGCATTTGAGACGGCGGTCATGATGACCTCCTCAGTTGATGAGGCCGGTCACTTTCGAACGTGTCACCTTCTGAACCTACGTCGGCTTTCGGACGAGTGGAGCCGTCCTTAGGTCCAATTCGATGGATTAGAGTTCGCAATTTGACCCATAGCAGACCTCGGCTCTTGGCTCTTGCTCACGCTAGCTTAACAAATGACCCTGATAGAGTGAAAGCCGCTTTGCTATGATTCTCTCGTGATTTGCGGGGAAGCTGATGAGGTCCACCGTGCCGTGCATCAATCTCATCTGGCTAGCGCAACTTCCTTGAACGAGACGACCAGCGCCTTCTCGAGCTTTCCTTTCATGCTGCAGAGAATGTCGTAGGCCGCCTCACGGGGCATGGTCGGCTTGTACTGCCGGTGCTCGATCAGCGCCGCGAAAATATCCGAGATGGTGAGGATGCGAACGATGTCCGTGATGTTCTCGGCGCAGAGGCCGTCGGGATAGCCGCTGCCGTCGAGATACTCGTGATGGTGCCGGACGGAGTCGAGTATTTCGGATGAGATAGAGCCGTGCTCCTTCAGCACGTCATAACCCGCTGCCGGATGGGTCTCGACCAGCGCGCGCTCGTTGTCATCGAGGCGTCCCGGCTTGTCCAGAACCGCTAAGGGAATCCTGGCCTTTCCGATGTCGTGGAACATCGCAGCGGTAGAGAGCCGTTCAAGGTCGCTTTTGCGGACGCCGAGACTGAGGCCGAAATCGATCGCGACGCCGGTTACGAGAAGGCAGTGTTGGTAGGTTCCCTCATGATGGCGCCGCACCGTGGTCAGCCATTCGGATAGCCCGTGCTCGGAAATCCGGTTGGTGATCATGCGGCCGGCCTCCTTGGTGCCGTCGACGTCAATCCGCTCTCCGAGTGCGACTAAAGTGAACAATGATGTGATGGCGTTGGCCGCAGCCTCGACCGCATCATTAGGCTGCGAGATGTCGCACGTCGAACTAGTTTCGCTCCGCGCCGGATCGGACAGCGCGGCCATGAGCTTGATCGGATCGATCTTGCCGGGCAAAACGAGCGTGGCGCCCAGCGCGTAGGCTTGCGAGATGCAAACGCGGGAGGTTTGCTCGACGAGGAAGATCCGCTTGCCGGCCTTGGCGAGACGCGCAGCTCTCGTTTTCAGTGCGGCAATGTTTTCGACAGATCGTAGATCGGCACGGATCACGACGGCGGCAGGCGCATGCGGTAGCTTTGCCTCCACGTCGAGCCGCTCGCCCTCGACAGTGAATTGCCTTTCAAGGACCGAGCAGAGCCCGAAGAGCTTATCGGAAGTATCAGCCAGGACATGTACCAACATGACTGATGCCTCTGTTTGAAGGGGGCCGGTCTGAATGGGCCTGCGTCAGATTCCACACGATCATTGCATCAGATTAGAGTTCGATGAAACTGCTCGGCTTATGGCTGTTTCGACTCGGCTCTGTCGCTGGCCGTCTTTGGCGCTTTCTTGCCATCCGCGTGGATGAAGTGAACCCCAGCGACGGTTCCGTCAATCCAGACCAGCTCGCAGCGCCGATAGGCCAGTCCCGTAGACGACAGCAGCATGAAGAACTCCTTGGCCTTGAGAACGTCGAGCGATCCTTCGACCTCGATCTTGGCGCCCGTGTCCGAGACGTCGAGCAGGACACAGCTTCGCCGCCAGGTGCCGTCGGAGCCCATCAGGTTGACGGCCTGCCTGTGGTCCATCCGCACTCGAGAGGCGTTACGGCCATCGAATTTCATCGTCGCGCTCTCGATTTCGCAGTGCAGTGGTCGGCGCTCGCGGAGATTTCTCCCCAACGAACGGAGACCATTGGCTGGTCGACAGATGAAGCTTTTCAAACAGCTCCTGAGCTCGTTCGCGTTCGCCGAATGAAGGACGCGGGCCGCGATTGTTGAGGATGGCCAGCGTCGTCTGCCAATTCAGGCGCGACGCCCGACACGCCATCACCAAGCCTTCGCAATCGGACTCCGCCATTACGAGCTCCACGACCTCGACGGGTGCTCCGGACAGCACCGACAGCGCGGTGTATAGATTGGCGGTCTCGCTCCGGATAGCGAACCGATTGACGGTCGAGTCGTTCAGCTTGCCGGCGCGGTTCAGCGACACGATCTCCGGCCTCGCAGCGGCGTACTCTGCGTCCCAAGGGCGGTTCACCGTTACCGGCATTTCGGAGGACGTGGTTGCGCCTGAAAATGCGGACGGACGCGCGTCGGTGTTCGTGACGGTTGCTGCCCGTGGAGATGCCGATAGCAGCGCTCGGATAACCATGTCCGGTGTGCCTGGCCTCAACGCCAGAGCCTTGGTGATCTCGTCATCCTGCTCGGCCTTGCCGATCAAGATGGAATAGCCGACTTCAGAGAATCCCGCGGCTGGATTTCCGATAAGCGCCAGACAAACCTTGCTGCTGCCGCGCTGCAACAGCACGTCCGTCAGCGCATTTTCGATCTCGCGCCTGTCAGCAATGGCGAGGAGGTGACTCTCGCTGCTGGACGCCGCGATCTCCATAAGATCCCGCGGAGACAACGCCGGAGATTGACGCAGAACGGGGACCGCGATCGCGGCGTCTGCGCATGAGGCAAGACGCCGCAACGTCGTTCTCGGAGCCGCCCGCAAGTCTGCAAGAGCTGTACTGAGCTCGACGAGAGTGGCGGGGGCAATCCGAGCGATCAGACGAACAAGGACGTCGTCGAGCAGGCCGACGTGCGGCTCTTGCAACCGGCTGTTCTCGGCGACAAGCAGCTCGACGATGCGCCGAAGCATCCGAACACAACGTTCAGATGAGCTCCCAGCAATGGTGGCGTCCAACTCGACAATAACATCGGCTGCGGAAATTGCGGTCATTGGTCGGCCTTAATCGTCAATAAATGCAGTTATTCAATTTATGTATTACGCGCCGAAGTTGTTAACATAGGTTTTATTCATCTGGGTCTCACGGGTATTGTGCAACTATAATTGCCTTAAAATATCATCGAAACCGGCAGGCCGCGCCGTTTCGCCTACTTTGCGTGAGTATTGATGACCAAAGCGTCCATGCCGGCGCGACAGGAGACGCTTTCGACAACAATCGAACTCGTCGCGTATAGCCAGGAGCAATCGCACGGTCAGTTCATCTCCTTAAACTGAATAAGAGGATATGAGGACCGCTCGGACCTATTACTCGTTCCTTACTCCGGAGAGATTCGGCTTTTCGTCGTAGCATCCGAATTGCACCTGGCCCTGCAACTTGGATTAGGTGTTCTTGGCATCTGTGAACCGACCTTAACGGATGGTCTTGCCCTCGGCCATCAGGAGACTCATCATGCATCCCACAGAAATCCTGATCCGACGATTGCGTGCGAACACTCGGCTGTCCGACGAGGACGCCGCCGCAGTCAAGACGCTGCCCGTCGATGTAAAGCAGCTTACAGCCGACACTTGCGTCGTTCGTGAAGGTGATTGCCCCAAACGTAGCTGTTTGGTCCTAAGTGGTTTCCTCTGCCGGTCTAAGATTGCCGAGAGCGGCAAGCGTCAGATCCTGTCCTTCCACATCCCGGGAGACATTCCGGACTTACAGAGCCTTTTTCTCAGGGTTATGGATCATGATCTCGCGACAATATCCGCGGCGACACTGGGCTTCGTCGACCATTCCGCTCTTTCGGCACTGATCGAGCAGCGGCCCGCAGTCGCGCGCGCTTTCTGGTGCGAAACCCTGATCGACGCCGCAATCTTCCGTGAGTGGATCGTCAACGTGGCAGTGCGCCAAGCACCGGCCCGTATGGCGCATCTTCTCGCCGAAATGCGCGAGCGCTTGGCGGCGGTCGGACTCGTCGGCGATGACGAGTTTGAGTTTCCTGTTACGCAACCTGAATTGGCCGAGGCGCTTGGGCTAAGGATCGTGCACGTCAATCGCGTCCTTCAGGGTCTCCGCGCAGACGGCGTTTGTCCGTCGGCGCACACGTCCGCCGGCTTTAACCCTCCAGGAACTTTCATGTTGTGCTCATCCGTGGATGCGGCATTTTGATGGGCGAAATAAGCTCTCGGTTGCGTGCGAACATGGACCTCATTTTGGAGGAGGTGTGCCGAGAACTTCCGCGTGGCGGCGATCACGAGAGCCGTAAGTACATCGCGGAACAGTTGATCCAAGCGGCCGCGGCTGGTCAGAGCACCTTGGGCGAGCCGACGGCGGTCGCCAGAGGCGCCTTGGTGCGTCTCAACGCTCGACCTAGGTCTGCCTAGCGGCTCCGGCTCAGGGCGCCGCCGGGACTAGCCGTCGGCAGGCCCTCCACCAGTACGACATCGCGCAGATCCTACGACCCTTTTCCAAGCCCGCATTTTGAACTGGCCGGTTAAGAAGCTGTGTGCAACATGATCCGGCTGTCGAGCGATGCCGGCGGCCATAAGGCCCCGCGCTGCGGTTAGGTGCGGACCCCGACGCGCGGGGCCCATTGCTAATCCGATCGACGCCAGATGGAAAGCGGTAGCGAGGCGCCTATGATCACCACACGCTCAGCGGCCCCAGAAAGCCAAACACCGGGCAAGGCGATCCCTAACCCTAACAAGACCAAAACCGAATTGGGATTTTGCATTGCAGGAACGCAACTTGAGGGAAGGGCGATAGATAGCAACCGTATCGAACGCCGTTGCTTGCGGACGGAGGATTGACGCGCTCTCCCTTGCGGACGCCTTACACTTCTTCGCGCTTTTCTTTTCGGTCATGATTTGGCTGCCCTTACGTTGCGCTCAAGGCGATCGCCGGCACGAATTCATACCCGGACCCGCCAGCGGACCTTGTCGATCTCGACCTTAAACAAAGCCATTGGGCATACGCGGCATTCCGCCCTTGACGCGCACCGGCGTCGCCACAGGGGCAGGCGCGGAATTGTTCTCGCAGACCAATCCGGGGTCGTCGCGTTGGTGACGCATGTCATGAGAACAGCTCTTGCCGGAGAGACGGCCCCCGGCCGGGTGTCTTGGAGAGGTGGATCGGAGCCGCTCCGCCAGCCATCGGCGGCTATGGCCAGCAGACCTTAACCTTCGACGAAGTTCCACGTTCCTCCGCCGGGTGAACCGTTGCATAACTTTCCCATTGGAGATGCCACCTTTTTAGCGAGATTTTGCCATGGCGAACGGCACCGAAGATCTTCAAATGCTGCGGTTGATGAGGGCTTTTCAGAAGCTGACCGATCAGAATACGCGGCGCAAGGTGCTCTTGTACGCCGAGGAGCAGGTTCACCAGCAGCAAACCGGTGCCCGGGTCGAGCATGCGCCTGCTTCCGAGTGCACCAGCAAGTCGCCGCCCGGCAGCGGCGGCGGCACAACCGGAGATTCGTAGTCATTGGGCGGCCGACATGTGAAGCTAAGGCATATTTCGCGTCTCGGAGGAGAAACCCGATGCGCCTTGCATTGCCTTATCTTGGAATTGGTCTCTGCGCGTCGCTGGCGGCGTGGATGTCGGTGATGCTCTTCTATTGAAGTCCGTCCGCCCAGATTCGCCGATGCGGGCGGTCCTTAACTGTCTAGCCGGCAGGGTCGTTCCTTTTCGGCTCTTGCAAGAATTTTGGCATGTGTCCACGCGCTTCACGGTCACGCGGGGCGGGGCGCTCTGACGGATCGCGGCCGAGCTTGGCCTGCAGTTCGACGAGGTCGGTGAAGACGTCGGCCTGGCGGCGCAGCTCGTCGGCGATCATCGGCGGCTGGCTGGCGATCGTGGAAATCACGGTGACCCGCACGCCGCGGCGCTGAACGGCCTCGACCAGGGAGCGGAAGTCGCCGTCACCCGAGAACAGCACCATCTGGTCGATGTGCTCGGCGAGCTCCATGGCGTCCACGGCGAGCTCGATGTCCATGTTGCCCTTGACCTTACGGCGGCCGGAGGCGTCGATGAACTCCTTGGTCGCTTTGGTCACGACCGTGTAGCCGTTGTAGTCCAGCCAGTCGATCAGGGGGCGGATCGAGGAGTATTCCTGATCCTCAATGATCGCGGTGTAGTAGAACGCCCGCGTCAGTGTCCCGCGGCTCTGAAATTCCTTCAGCAGGCGCTTGTAATCGATGTCGAAGCCCAGAGTTTTCGCCGTCGCGTAGAGATTGGCTCCGTCGATGAAGAGCGCGATCTTGTCGGTAGAGGAAGGTGACATTTAGTTCACGCTTTCGGTGGGGCAAGTTCGGGTCCTGCAAGCATCCCGGATCCGCGACGCCGATTATCGGTCGCATTCTATATAAATCGCTACCGGAGATCGTCGAGTAGCGCCAAGCTTTAAGCTTCAACTATTTTCGAGAAGCACGCAGTCTTGGAACTCTGACATTAGCCGAAAGTTGTTCTGTCAGATTTGTAATGTATCCTGTCTATTTCCATGTGCCTGTTTGAGGGTGTTCCCGCCATGATCGCTGGCGATTTTCCTCTCTTTGATCTTTCCATTTATAGGCGCGGCCGCGCCTGGCGATGGTCCGTTATAGACCGGTCAGGGATTTCTGTTCTGACTGGAAGCGAGCGGAGCAGGCCTGCTGCGCAGTACATGGCAGCAAGGGCGGTTTTCCAATTGCTGTTGACCGCTCCGTATCGGAATCGAATTTCCCCGCCGGCCTAATCGTCGACTTGAAAGCCGAGATACTGGAGCCGAACGCCCGACCGAATCCTTGCAGCCATTCTGCGTGTTATTCGCCGCACGGTTTGACCCCGATCGGGGCTGAAGGTTCACCCCGGCCAACACTGCCTAATTTCTTGGGCCATTGCTCATCACGTGTGGGGTCAATGTTGGAAGGCGATAGGGATCAAAGTTCGGCGCTTGCTTACACCGCGTCGCGTGCTCCGATCGGAGTGATGCCTTCAACTGACGCTTCTACTGGATGGAGCGAGGTCCCTCGTGGCGATGTAGCCGAGCGGCTTGCGATCGGTTGCAATCAGCGACTCACCCATTTTTGCTCTCGATCACCGTGACCACCGTCTTTGTGGAGAGGCTTCGCACGACGGTTCCGCCCGCGTTCGGCTAAACCTGGAGCTGCGCGGTCTGCGACAGTTCGTATTTGGGCTTTGCCGCCGCCACCGGCGTGACGTCGTCCTGCAGGACCCGGGTCTGTCTTGCCGCTGGCCCCGGAAGGCGCGTGCGACGTCCTTTGCATCCGATGCCGCGTAGGACAGCTGGATGCGGGGATCGGCATAGTCGTTAACGCCGGCCACCAAGACGAAACAGCCACGGCCTGGTCGAACCGGCGGCTGGTCGCCCAGCGGCGGCTGGGTCGGGGCGCCGGGCGGTGCGACCAGTTGCGAGGCGACGTACAATCGCGCGGGGAGCGACGCGAGCAGGTTCGCGGCGTTTAGGCCACGCCTCGATCGCGTTGTCGCCGGCATCGAGCAGCGGGCCGCGGCTGAGCCGTGTCGGCTGGCCTGTCGGCGCGGACACCTGTGTGTCCACGCCGGCCGTGACGCCGCTGATGCGCCATTCCACCCGGCTGATCCCGCCGCCGCCATGACGAGGTGAGTTCTCTCGGCTTAACAGCAAACCAAAACTGGGGCCCGGCCTTTGGCGATAGCACAAGCCAGTCAGGCTGCGTTCTGTTCGGTGTCACGACCTCGACTTGGAAGCAGATAATCGAGCTGCCCGGAGAGCCTTCTTTTTTGCCGGCGCCCGAGTCTCTCTTTTCAGAATAACCAGGCAGAATAACCAGGCAGGCGTGGTGCTCGCTGTCTCCGGCGTCGCAGGATACAAATTCGCTGCTCATCCCCGGAAGTTCGCTGATATCTGCTCAAATTTCGCTGATACGTGGCATAGGGTATTCGCGATAACGCCCTGCAAACAGGCCGGTTTTTCTTTCGCCAGCGGCAGTTGCGAAGCCGAAACGATCAAATTCCCCGCAAAATTCCCTGTTTGCCGGGAAATGACCTAGAGACAGGTGCGATCAGCACTGGGTCGCCAGCCAGATCCAACATGCTGATTTTGTTGGAGGAATGGCCTTGCTGAAGGAGGATTTTCCGGCGCATTTGGAAATTCCGTTTGCCTCGCATTTGGAAATTCTGTGCTGGTTTCGTTTTGGTCGAAGGCAGATGAAAATCCTCGCGCGTTGAACGTTCGTTCGACTTATCAAGATACGAATTGAGCCTATGAACGCTGTCCGCGTTGCAAGCTTCCGACCGCTCGCGTTGACGTCGCGTGCGGGATCGACAGCTGCAGAATCCCGCCGCCTAAGCACTGTTCAACGAAACGCGAAGTCTATCTTTGAGATCGGACGCTAGTCTCGCTCCATCTTGTCCGGCACCATCGCACCGACATGGACCCAGCAGTGATGCTTGTCGCCGAGTTGGTGCGCGCGGTCGCACCACAATTGCATGATCCGGAAGCCAGATAACTCGCATCATCTTGCTTCTATGGACCAGACTGTCTTCCAACAGCCCGAGGCTTCCTTAACGAACGGCAGCTTCCAATTTGGTCGCAACCGGTACTGATGCGAGATGCAGCCTATTGTCGCCGCAGCTCAAGCCGAGCGTTGCCAGCCATACTATAATGATCCTCATCTCGTCCTATCCCATGATAAACGAGGCTGAAGACGGCGCTTACGTTCCCGGCAGATGTCGTATCAAGCTTTCACGGATGTGCCGCGCAAGTTCGGTGGCGGCTGGCGGCGCGTGGCCGTTAGGCATATGCAGATTGATCGCAAACGGAGGCAACTCAGGCAGGCCCGCTTCTGTAGGTACGATCTCGAGGTCGGCCGGCACGGTCGAGGTGAGCAAAGCCGTGATCGCCAAGTCTGAGCGAACGGTAGCCGTGCTGGCATCGATGCTCCCGCTCTCAAACACAGTGCGCCATGCCACGCCGTGCTCACTTAGCGCTCGAAGGACCGCAGGCCGGAATCCGCATGTTTCGGCGACCATCGAAACAGGAAACGGCGTTTTCAAATGTGCCGAGCCGGACTTTGCACCAACCCACACCAAGCGATCGACGATCAGGCACTCGCCGCGGGACGGCCCGAGCGGTTCTTCGATAAGGGCAACATCAATCGTCCCATCCAGGGTGCTCGCCAGAAGATCAGGAGACGCGGCGCAAACGAGCATGATGTCCACCAACGGATAGTTCTCAGTGTAGCTTTTCAAGATTGGAGCGAGCCACGTGCCGGCGAGATCGTAGGGAGCGCCCAGGCGAACTTGCCCGCTCATCGCGTCGGTAGTCATGTCTGACCAAAGCTCGTCATTCAGGACCAGCAGACGACGGACTTTCCCCAGCAGCCGCTCTCCTGTGGCGGTGAGCCGAATGCGTCGGCGATCACGCGTAAAGAGAGCGCCAGACAAATCCTCTAATCGGGAGATCTGCTGACTGACGGCGCTTTGAGACAGGTGCAGCGCATTTCCGGCCGCCGTCATGCTGGCATGATCGGCGACGGCTACGAAGGTCCGCAGAAGCCCCATATCGAGATTACGACGCATCCTTGTATTTTGGATCGTAATGCGTTCCATGCACAGCATGCGTTTCCATAATGGATTGCGGCGCGGTAAATTCTCGCTTCAATAAACAGGGGCAGAGAGTGTCTTCCGCCGAGTTCTTACCGCTTATTCTCTTCGTTATCGTTTCGACGATCACGCCAGGAGGCGCAACGACCCTAGCCACAGCCTCGGGCGCTCATTTCGGTTATCGTCGCTCCATACCGCTCATGGCCGGCATCGCGGTGGGCCTTGCTTCAATGGCGGCCTCGGCCGCTGCGGGCTTGGGGAGCGTTTTGCTGGCGCTACCGTCCTTGCAACTCGCTATGAAGGCGATCGGCTCGCTCTATCTCTTGTGGCTTGCCTGGAAGATCGGTCGCAGCGGACCTCCCCATCTCCAAGCTAATCTCGCGAAACCGACCAGCTTCCTCGGCGGGGTGTGGTTGCTATGGCACAACCCGAAAGGCTGGGCGATGACGCTGGGGGCCGCAGCTTCCTTTGCTGCGCTTGCGGGCAACCCGTTTCAACTCGGTGCGCTGCTCGGGTGCGCATTTGGTATCGCCGCAATCCTGTCTCTCTCGCTCTGGTGCGCCGCCGGATTGCTGCTCGCTCGCCTGCTCGAAACGGAGATGCAGTGGCGCGTCCTCAATGTCCTTTTAGGGGTTTTGCTCGTCATTTCGATCGTTCCGATGTGGCTCTAATGATTGGGGCCGCTGGTCGCTCTGCCTTCTCCCAATGACGGGGCCTTCCCCAAGGAGTTGCTGGTATTCAGCGATAATCCTGAGAAGCACATGGCAATGATGGGCATCCCAACCCGCGTCAGAAACTGCGGTTCGGATGCGCCAAGGACGGACCCGCATTTCATGCGGTCGTTGTACCCCTTGTTCATCCAAGAGGTACTGCCTCTTAATCCCAAGAGAGTGGTCGATCCGGACGGTACGCGACGCGGATCATCGCCAGTCGAGTGTTACCTGAAGGCCTCGCTTCGAGCCTTTGATGGTGGGATCTACTGTGGTTCGATTCCCGCGGCCTTGATGATCCGTCCCCATTTGCCGATCTCGGCCTTCAGGAAAGCCTCGAGCGCCTCCGGCGTCGCGCGCTCGGGCTCGACCGGAGCCATGCTGAGTTCGGCAAAGCGGCTGATCAGGGCAGGATCCTTCAGGGCTGTCTGCAGCGCGCTCACGAGACGGTCGATCACCGGCTTCGGCGTGCCGCGCGGCGCGTAGAGGCCGTACCAGGTCGTGACGTCGAACTCGGGAACACCGGCTTCGGCCGAGGTCGGCACGTCAGGCAGCGTCCCGACGCGTTTCTTGCTTGTGATCGCGTAGCCCTTGATCGTGTTCGACTGGATATACGGCGTCGGACCGGTCGCGGGATCGCAATAGACGTCGATGTGGCCAGCGATGACGTCGTTCAGCGCCGGTCCGCCGCCCTTGTAGTAGATCGGCGTAAGCTTTGTGTCGGTGGTGTTCATGAACATCAGGCCGCAGAGCTGCGAGGCCGAGCCGAGACCGACATTGCCGAAAGTCATCTTGTCGCCTTCGCTGCGGATGCGCGCGATCATCTCGCCGAGATCCTTGGCCGGAAAATTCGGCCGGGCCACCAGGATCATCGGCACGTCGGTGACAAGCCCGATCGTGGCGAAGTCGCCGACGGGGTCGAACGGCAGCTTGGCATAGAGGGAGGGTGCCGTGGCCTGGCCTACATGCATCAACAGCAGCGTGTAGCCGTCAGGCGCGGCTTTGGCGACGCGGTTGGTGCCGAGCGTGCCGCCGGCGCCGACGACATTCTCGATGACCATCGACTGCTTCAGCGTCGCGCTCATGGCGTTGCCGAGGATCCGCGCGATGACGTCGCCGGGGCCGCCGGCGGAGAAGGGCACGATCATCGTGACCGGGCGGGTGGGGTAGTCGTCTGCGATCGCCGCGCCACACGGGCAGAGCAGGAAAAACAGGATCAGCGATCGTACGAGATACGTCATCGAACACCCCCTGGCGGCATTTTTTTAGTCGTCGGAAGGCGCCGCCTCCTTGGCCGCCGACGATTTTTCGATCATGTCGAGCGCGGCCACCGCGGCCGCGTTGATGTGATCGACGCAGCAACGTTCGGCGAGGTCCGCATCGCCGTTTTGGATGGCACGCCAGATCGCTGTCACCTCGCGCAGGCTCTTGTTGATCCGTTTCGGTTGCGACATCGATGTGATCCGCAACAGCTGGATCCGGTCGTGGAGCGGCTTGAGCATGCGCTCGATGAAGGCATTGCGGCAGCCGCCGATCAGCGCGCCGTAGAAGTCGGTCTTGGCTTCGAGGCACCCGACCAGATCCTGCTTGGCGGCGGCGGCCTTCAGCCGCGTCAGGGCGTCCCCGATCCGGCGCGCCACTTCGGGATCGTGAAGCCTGGCGCATTCGCGGCCGGCGAAGCCTTCGAGGACCGCGCGTGCCGTGTAGAGCTGCCGGGCCTCCTCCAGGCTGATCGTCGAGACCACGGGGCCGCGATGCGGGACGGTATTGACGAGCCCGTCGGCCTCGAGGGCGCGCAGCGCTTCGCGGATCGAGGGACGGCTGACGCCCATCATCTCGCAGAGCTCGCGCTCGACCAGCCGCTGGCCCGGCTTGAGCGTTCCGGACATGATCGCCCCGCGCAGCTTTTGCGCGACCATCGCCCGGACGGTCGGGACGTCCTCGATGCGAAGCGACTGCAGTTCCGTGCGTCTGTCCATGACTGGCCTTGGTTTGAGGGCTCAAAACCGGTTTACAGGCAGAATCATCATTTCGGCAATTTGAACGTGCGGGGGCTGGTCGAGGGCAAAGACGATGGAACGGGCGATGTCGGCCGGCTCGAGCGCCATCCTGAACTGGTCGAAATAGTCCTTTTCCTTCTGCTGATCGCCGCGGTAGCGGGTCAGGATGATGTTGGTCCGGGTCAGGCCGGGCTGGAGCTCGGTGACCCTGATCGCAGTTTCCGCCAGCTCGCCCCGGAGGGTCTCGGTGAACATGTGCACGCCCGCCTTGCTGGTGCTGTAGGCGGCCATGTCAGGCACGATCCGGACCGCGTTGATCGAGCTGATATTGACGACATGGCCGGCATTGCGCTGGACCATGCCGGGGAGGATCGCGCGCGTGACGCGCATCAGGCCGATCAGGTTGGTCTGGATGATGTTGGACCAGTCGTCCGCGGAACCAATGTCGAAGCGTGTCCGTCCGCCGATATCGTGGCCGGCGTTGTTGATGAGGACATCGACCGGTTTGAAATGACCGGGAATGGCATCGGGCAGGCCATCCACCGCCTTTGCGTCGCTGATGTCGAGCTGGATCGGAAACACCGCATTGCCGGCCGTCGCCGCCAGCTCCTGAAGCGCCTTGGCGTCGCGATCGACCAGCACGACGCGGCGGCCGCTTTCCAAGAGCGCCTTGGTGATGGCGCGTCCGATGCCGCCGGCGGCGCCTGTCAGCACGACGGTCTGACCCGAATGTTCAGTCATAACAACACTCCCATTCCAATGCTCTCATGCGACCGACCAGCCGCCGTCGATCGGCAGGCTGGCTCCGGTAATGTCGTTTGCGGCGGTTCCACAGAGAAAGACGACCATGGCGGCGACCGCATCCATTTCGACGAAGCGCTGCGTGGGCTGGCGCTCGCCGAGATACTCACGGGTCACGTCGTCTACCGATCGGTCACTGTCCGATGCAATCGCCGCGAGCTTGTTCAGGATGGCGGGCGTCGGCAGCGTGCCGGGGCAGAGCGTGTTGCAGGTGATGCCGCTGCGTGCTGTCTCAATGGCGACGGCGCGGGTCATGCCCAAAATCGCCGTCTTGGTGGTGACGTAGTCGATGCGGTCCTCGACTGCGCGGCTCGAATAGATCGAGCCCATGTTGATGATGCGGCCCCAGCCGCGCTGCTTCATCGCCGGCAGCGCCAGGCGGATCAGATGGAACGGCGCAGACAGGTTCACGGCCAGCGCTTGCTCCCATCGATCGGGCGGAAACTGCTCGATCGCGGAGAAATGCCTGATAACGGCGTTGTTGACGAGGATATCGATGGCGCCGCAGCGGTCGAGCAGGTCCGCCATCATGGCCTCGATCGCCTCGCGTTGGGAGAGATCGACGCCGGCCGCGATGATTTCGACACCGAAGCGGGCGCGAAGGTCATCCGCGGCCTGCTTCGGCGCGACGAGATCGTGAAGGACGATGTTGGCACCCGCGCCGGCCAGGCCTTCCGCGACGGCCAGTCCGAGGCCCGCAGTCGCACCAGTCACGAGTGCCCATTTGCCCTTCATCGTAGCCACGCTTCGCTATTTGTTGTCGAGTTCGGCGAAGACGTCCTTCGCGTTTCGGAATGCATCCACGCCGGCCGGCACGCCGCAATAGATCGCAACCTGCATGAAGACCTCGCGGATTTCCTCGCGCGTTGCGCCGTTGGCGAGCGCACCGCGCACGTGAGTCTTCAGCTCATGCGGCCGGTTGAGCGCGCACAGCATTGCGAGATTGAGAAAGCTGCGGGTCTTCCGCTCCAGCCCTTCGCGCCCCCAGACATAGCCCCAGCAATATTCGGTGGTGAGATCCTGCATCGGGCGGTTGAAATCGTCCGCGGATGCGATAGCCTTGTCGACGAACTCGTTGCCGAGCACGCTCTTGCGGATTTCGAGGCCGCGGTCGTAAGTCGCCTTGTCCATGTTGTTCTCCGTTGTCAGTTTTTCGGCCAGAACGGCTGTGCCAGTGCGAGCGCTGGAGGGAATACCGTCACCGGCACGCCTGCCTGCCACTGCACGATGGTCATGCCGGCGCCGACGCGGCGGCCCTTCTCGTCGAACTTGATCTCGCCCAGCGGATAGTATTTCGAGGGGCCGGCATCCATGGTGCGCAATGCTTCACCGACGGCGACGCGATCGGCCTTACCGGCTTTCTCGAGCGCGTCCTTGATCACCCACATGTCGCCGTAGGTGGAGATCGCGTTCTGCGTCATCCACGGCTCCTTGTAGCGGGTCTTCAATTCGGCGATCAGTGCCTCGTGGCCCTTGGCGCCCCAGCTTGCGACGCAGGTCAGTACGCCCTGAAGCAGTTCGGGGCTGACGGTTTGCAGCATGTCCGGCTCGGCGATCGCGATGCCGAACGAGATGGTCGGAATCTTGCCCTGGCCGAGACCGAACTCGTTCATCTTCTCGAGCAGCAGTTTTGCGTCCGAGATCACCGTGGGCAGGAAGAACAGCAGGTCCGGCTTGGCCGAACGGATCTTCTGCACAAGCGACGTCGCATCCGCCAGCGGCGGCGTGAACGTCTCGTCGACGATCAGCTGCAACTGGTTCTCCGCCAGAAGGCCCTCGCGCATCGCCTTTGCGGAGGCGATCGAGGCCCCCGTGTTGTCGGTGAGGATCGCGACCGTCTTCGGACGCTTACCGGAGGCCGTCTCCGCCAGCTTGATGATCTGGGGCAACGCTTGCCGCGCCTGCGAACCTGCGGTGGCTGCGGTCTGGAATACGTATTTGAATCCGCGCTCGGTGATGAGGTCGGAGTAGGAGAGGGTGAGGACGGGCAGGCTGGCGCGCTCGGTCACCTCCGTGACCGCGAGCGTGAACGAGGACAAATACGCGCCGCTGGCCGCGACCAGATCGGTCTCCTGCGCAACCATGCGCTGGGCGGCGTTCTTGGCCTTTTCCGTGGTGTCGCCGGAATCGAGCACGACGAGCTTCAGCTTGGCGCCGCCGAGTGCCTTGACGCCGCCTTGCGCGTTGATGTGATCGACCGCCATCTCGGCGCCTTCACGCATCACCGTTCCCGGCCGGGCATAAAGCCCGGAGATCGGCACCAGCAGGCCGACCTTCACTTCCGCAGGTTGTTGCGCCCAGGCGCGGGATGCGATCAGCGTACCGGATGCGCCCGCCAGCAGCGTTCGCCGCGTGATCGTGATCTTGCTCTTCGTGGTCATGACAATTCTCCTCCCTGAAAAAACGCGCGACGCTGTTAGGATTTCTTCGGCCAGAACGGCTGCGACTGCGCGAGTTCGGGCGGATAAACGGTGACAGGCACGCCCGATTGCCATTGCACGATGACGACGCCGGCGCCGACGCGACGGCCCTTCTCGTCGAATTTGAGTTGACCGCCTGGATAGTATTTCGAGGGACCGGCATCCAGGGTGCGGAAGGCCTGCGCGACCGAGTTGCGGTCGGCCTTGCCGGCTTTCTCCAGCGCCTCCTTCATCAGCCACATGTCGCCATAGGTCGAGATGACGTTCTGCGTCATCCAGGGCTCCTTGTACTTGGCCTTGAGCTCCGCGATCAGCGCCTCGTGACCCTTCGATCCCCAGTTGGCGACGATGGTCATGATGCCCTGCACGGTCTCCGGACTCACGCTCTGGAGCATGTCGGGCTCGGCAATGGTGATACTGAACGACACCGTCGGAATTTTGCCCTGGCCGAGGCCGAACTCGCTGATCTTCTCCAGACCGAGCTTGGCGTCGGAGACGGCGTTCGGCATGAACAGCAGCAGGTCCGGCTTTGCAGAGCGAACTTTCTGGATCAGCGGGGTCGCATCCGACAATGGCGGCGTCCAGACTTCCTCGACGACGAGCTGGAGACCTTCCTGCGCGAACAGCTTTTCCTTCAGCGCCTTGGCGGTGGCGACGGAGGTCGCGGTGTTGTCCATCAGCATCGCCACGGTCTTCGGCTTCTTGCCCGATGCATTCTCGGCGAGCTTGATCAGCGTCGGCAGGCCGAGCTCGGACTGGCGGCTTGCGGTCGCGGCGGTCTGGAAGATGTACTTGAAGCCGCGGTCGGTCAGCAGGTCCGAATAGGACAGCGTCAGCACCGGCAGTTCGGCGCGCTCGGTCACCTCGGTCACGGCGAGCGTGAAGGACGAGAGATAGGCGCCGGTGGCGGCGACGAGATCGGGCTCCTGCGCCACCATGCGCTGCGCCGCGTTCTTGGCCTTCTCGGTGGTGTCGCCGCAATCGATCACGACAAGCTTCAGCTTGGCACCGCCGAGCGCCTTGATGCCGCCCTGCGCGTTGATGTGCTCGATGCCCATCTCGGCGCCCATCTTCATCACCTGGCCGGGGCGGGTGTAGATGCCCGACAGCGGCACGATCAGTCCCACCTTGACCTCTGCCGGCGTCTGCGCGCGTGCCACGCCGGCGAGGCCGACGGCGGCGGCGCCCGACAGTACGGTCCGACGCGTCAATCCTTTCGATGTCCTGCCCTTCGATGTCTTGTTCATTTTTGTTTTCTCCCTGGTCTTTGTTTTCTTGTTTGTCACATGCCGAGATAGGCTTTGCGTACGCGGTCGTCGGCGCGCAGCGTGTCGTTGTTGCCTTCGAGCACGACGTGTCCGGCTTCGAGGACGTAGCCGTGATCTGCTGACTCAAGCGCTTCCGCGACGCGCTGCTCGACCAGCAGCATGGTCAGCCCGGACTGACGCCGGATCTCGATCAGGCGCTCGAAGATGAAGTCCGCAGTCGATGGCGCGAGCCCCATTGAGGGCTCGTCCAGCATCAGGAGTTTTGGCGAGGAGGCGAGACCGCGGCCGATCGCGAGCATCTGCTGCTGGCCGCCGGACATCGTGCCCGCAAACTGATTGCGGCGTTCCTTCAGCACCGGCAGCCATTCGAAAATGCGCTCGATATTGGCCTGCCAGTCGCGCCGGCCGCTCTCTGTCATCGCGCCCATTTCCAGATTCTCCATCACGGTCAGCGACGGGAAGACCTGGCGGCCCTCGGGAACATGGGCGATGCCGAGATGGGCGCGCTGTGGCGGCGGCACCGCGAGCAGATCGACGCCGTCGAATGAGATAGCCCCGCCGCTTGGCTTCACGATACCGGAAATTGTCTTGAACAGCGTGGTCTTGCCGGCGCCGTTGGGCCCGACGATCGCAACGAACTGACCTGCACCGACATTGATCGACACGTCGTTCAGGACGGGTTTTGCGGAGTAGCCCGCGCTCAATCCCTCAATTCGCAGCATGGGCCGCCCACTTTTTGCCGAGATAGGCCTCGATCACGCGGCTATCGCGCGTCACCACCTCCGGCAGGCCCTCGGTGATGACGGCGCCGTGGTCGAGCACGAGAAATCTGTCGACCAGCCGGACCATCGCCTGCATGGTGTGCTCGATGATGGCGATGGTCATGCCGTCGCGTGCAAGCTGCTGGATCACGGCGACGACCTCGTCCGCCTCGCCGTGACCGAGGCCGGCCAGCGTCTCGTCGAGCAGCAGGATGCGTGGCTGGCCGGCAATCGCGCGCGCAAGCTCCATCAGCCGCAGCTCCTTGGTCGAAAGTTCACCGGCGACACGATCGGCCACCGCAGAAAGCCCCACGCGGGCAACCGCGTCGGCGGCAAGCTTGCGTGCCTCCCCGTCGGAGCGCGCACGCACATAGGCGCCCACCACGACATTGTCGAGGATCGACATGCGCAGGAACGGCCGCATGACCTGGAAGGTGCGGCCGACGCCGGCCTCGCAGATTGTGTGCGGCCGCTGGCCGGACACGTTGCGGCCGTCGATCAGAACCTCGCCCTGGTTCGGCTTCAGGAAGCCGTTGAGGAGATTGAACAGCGTGGTCTTGCCGGCACCATTGGGGCCGATGATGCCGAGGATCTCGTTCTTGTGCAGCTTGAAGCTGACATCCTGCACGGCCTTGAGGCCACCGAAAGAGCGCGAGAGGTTGCGAACCTCAAGCACGACCTCGCCGGTCGCGGCGCGCTGTTGCGAGCCGGCCTTCAGTGTCGTCACGTTGGCGGCGGTCGCTTCCGGAGCGTCGTTGACCGTTGCTTTGGACGCATCCCGTTTGCGCAAGAGATCGCGCAGTTTCCAAAAGAGGCCTTCCGGTGCCAACAGGATCACGCAGACAATGGCAAGGCCGAAGATGACGCCCTGGATGCCGGGGATGCGCGCACCGGCCTCCGCGTGCAGGATTTCGGCGAGCGGGATCAGAATGACCGACCCGATGACCGGACCCCAGACCGTGCCGACGCCGCCGAACATCACGACCGTGAGCGCCTGCGCGGACACCAGCATGCCGAACACCGAGGCCGGGGTCACGACCAGCAGCACCTGCGCGTAGAACCCGCCGATAGCAGCCGCGATTGCGCCGCTCAGCGTGATCGCGCGGAGCTTCCAGGCCAGCGTATCGATTCCGGCCGCTTCGGCCGCAGCCTCGTTCTGCTTGATCGCGAGCAGCGCCATGCCGAAGCGCGAGCGCTCGATCACCTGCGTCAGCACGATCGTGGCAAGCATGATCGCGAGCCCCAGCAACGTGTAGAGGCGAGGGTCGGCGAACTGCATATAGGCGATCGGAGCGTCACGCTTGATCGGGAGCGTCACCTCCTGGAATCCGAGCCACTCGAACACGTAGAGAATGGCGAGCGGGTAGGCGAGCATCGCCAGGGCGAAATAGTGGCCCTGCAGGCGGAAGGTCGGAAATCCGATCAGGAGCCCGGCGATGCCGCCGAGCATGGCGGCGACCGGAATCAGCAGCCACGGCGAAATATCGAAATAGATCTGCCCGAGCGCGGTGGCATAGGCGCCGATCCCGAAGAAGGCGGCGTGGCCGAACGAGATCAGTCCGGTGTAGCCGCTGAGCAGGTTCCAGGACAGCCCGAATACCGCCCACACCGGCACCAGGGTCAGGATGAGCTGGTAATAGGAGTTCGTGACGCCGAGCGAGACCACGGCATAGGCGATCGTGAACAGCAGGGGAGGAAGGAAGGAGCGCATCCGGAGCATGGTCACGTCCTCTCGACCATGCGCCCGAAGAAGCCTTGCGGGCGAAAGAAGATGATAAGGAGAAAGACGGCGAAGATCGCAGCATTCTGCAATTGCGTCGGCAGGATGAGCGTCGACATCTGCTGCACCAGGCCGATCGTCATCCCGCCCCAGAAGGCGCCGATGATGCTGCCCATGCCGCCGAGCACGACACCGGCATACATGACGATGACGTATTCGAGGCCGACGAAGGGGTGGAACGGATAGTTGGTTGCGAGCAGGCCGCCGGCGATCGCCGTGATGCCGCAGCCGAGCGCAAAGGCGGTGCGGTGCGCGCGGTCGACGTCGATGCCCATATAGGTCGCGGCGGTCGGATTGTCGGCGGCGGCACGGAGTGACTTGCCGATCCGCGTGCGCGCGATCAATAGCGAGAGCAGCGTCATGATCGCCAGCGAAACGATCGCGTCGATGCTGCGCGCCTTGTTGAGGAAGATGCTCATATCAAAGTAAGGGCCGAGCTCCCAGGCCGTGCTCGACAGCGGCGTGCGGATCGAGGCCAGCACGGATCCGAACACGATGAGGCCGCCGTTCTGCAGGATCAGCGCGATGCCGAGCGTGAGGATGAGCTGGGCGTAATGGCCTTCGCCCTCGAGCGAGGCGGTGCGCGTGCCTGAGACGTGCGAGATCAGCGCCAGATGCACGAAATAGCCGAATACGGCAAGCACGGGCCCGGCGAGCAGGATCGCGACGAACGGCCCGACGGTGTTGCCGAACAGCGTCTGGATCCCGGCGGCGGTGAAGAGATAGAAGGCGGTATACATGCCGAGCATCATGAAATCGCCGTGGGCGAAGTTAATGACGCGCATGACGCCGAAGATCAGGCCGAGCCCGACGCACATCAGGCCGTAGACGGCACCGATCAGAAGGCCTGCGGCGAGCGC
This sequence comes from Bradyrhizobium sp. LB14.3, assembly GCF_040547985.1. Lineage (NCBI taxonomy): Bacteria > Pseudomonadati > Pseudomonadota > Alphaproteobacteria > Hyphomicrobiales > Nitrobacteraceae > Bradyrhizobium > Bradyrhizobium sp. LB14.3. The sequence goes on along the minus strand of NZ_JBEPQT010000007.1, from coordinate 143,015 downwards.
TTGAAAGAATCCCTCCATCAACCCAGCCTCCGCGCGGCGCCTGCGCCGGCCTGCTGACGATCATGCGCCGATGGTGCTAATAGACTGGTCTCCAAGTCGACCATGTTTCCCCCGTACTCTCCGGCACTTCTTATGATGCCGATCGTAAAATCCGTTCCGGTGCGTCCAGACGGCACTGTGCTGCGATGGCACCGGCATTGCCGAGCTGTTCGCAGTCGTCGATGAGTTGCTCCAGCCGGTGTGCGCGGTCCTCGCCGAGGGCGCGGTTGGCGGCGGCGCGAAAACGCGCGCGAATATCGGAGGGTGTGGCGGCAATGACATCGGGCAACGCGTGCCGGATCGTCCGGCCGCCGCGCAGATGCACGGTCACATCCGCGCCCTGCTTGCCGGGGAAGGCAGCGGTGAAGCCGGCATCGGCCTTGAGGTCCGTGACCGAAACCAGGCGGATGATGTCGGCATCATCGAGCCCGGCATAATTCTCTTCCGCGATCTCGCCCCGCGCCAGCGTCGCGGCGACGCTGAACGGAATGCTCATCTTGGCCTGAAGCGCGTTGCGGTAGGGCCCTGTGGAGTCGCAGCCGGGATAGCGAACGGCGGCATCGGGCGCGCGAATGACGACGCGGTCGATCTCGTCGGCGCCGGCGAGCTCGCGCGACACGCGAAGCGCCGCCTGTGCGGCGGTCTGCGCGAAATTGCAGGCCGGGACCGGCTTGTTGTAAACGGCCATGATCTCGCTCTCGCCATTCGGGAATAGCGCGACGCTGTCGGGCGCGGCCTGGCGGCGATATGCGGCGAACAAGCCGGCTTCACCTTCGAGAATCGTTTCCGAGCCGAAAGCGCCGGCTGCGGCAAGGCCAATCGCCTTAATTGCGTTACTGGCGGCGAAGCCCGGATGAAAATACATGTCCGAGCCGCCGGCATGTGGCCACTCGTTCAGTCCGCTCGACGTATTGGCCGCGATCGCGATGGCGCTGGTCGCGGCGTCTTCGGAAAGGCCAAGCGCGAAACTTCCCGCCAGCGCCGCGCCGATCGGTGCAACCAGCCCGGTCGGCCGATACAAGCGCGCGAGATCTGAGCTGACGAGCGCGCGGCCGATCCGCGCACCGGTCTCGTACCCGATGATGGCAGCTGTCAGCAGTCGGCCCCCGTGCAGCGGCGTCTGTTCCGACAGCGCGAGAAGGGTCGGCCAGATCACGACGCCGTGGTGCGCGATGCTGGCCGCATGCATGTCTTCACGGACGAGACCATGTCCCATCACGGCATTGGCGAAGGCTGCGTCGGCCGGCGAGGAGGGTTGCGGTCGTCCGACGATCGTCGCGCTGCCACCGGCATTCGCGACTGAAACAGCCTGACGGCTCCAGGGATGATGGCCCGCCTCGAAGGCGCAGGACAAGAAGTCGAGCAGGCAAATCTTCGCCTTGGCGACGACTTCGGACCCGAAATCTCCGAGGTCGAGCGCAAGCACGCTCCGCGCCATCTGGCGCGCGAGCGATATCTTGCCTGATACGGTCGGGCCGATCGTCATCGCAGTCGCTCTCCCCGAGGGTTTTGCGCGATCAGCCGCGCATCTCGACGCCGGCCCACTCCTCGAGCACCTTGGCGATCGAGGTGAAATCGGACGACGCGCCGTATTTGGCGTTGGTGATCGCGAGCATCTGCCGCACCACCGCGCCGCAGACCATCGGCACACCCATGGCCTCGGCCTCGTCCACGCACAGCCGGACATCCTTGTAGGAGAGGCCGGTGGTGAAGCCGAAATCGAAGGTGCCGGGCAGCACCGCGCGGGGGAATTTGTCTTCGGAGGCGCTGTTGCGGCCGCTGCTGGCATTGATGATGTCGATCAGCACCTTTGCGTTGACGCCGCCTTTGACGCCCATCGCGACTGCTTCCGACGTGATCACCAGCGCCGCGGCCGCCATCAGATTGTTGGCGAGCTTGGCCGTCTGCGCCACGCCGGGCTTGTCGCCGGTGTAGAACAGCTTGCCGAAATTCTTCAGGATTGGCTGCACAGTCTCGTAGGTTACCTGCGGGCACGACACCATCACGGCCAGCGTGCCGTTGACGGCGCCCTTGATGCCACCGCTCACGGGCGCATCGACGAGTTGCATTCCTTTGGCCTTGAGGCCTTCAGCGACGAACTTCGCCGTGCCGGGACCGGAGGTCGAGAGATCAATCACGATCTTCGCACGATTGCCGCTGCTGATGCCGTCCTGTCCGAGCGTGACGGCCTTGACGATGTCGGGTGTCGGCAGACTGGCGAGCACGATATCGGCGCGCGAGGCGACGTCGGCTGGCGACTTTGCGAGTAGCGCGCCGCGCTTGACCAGCGGCTGGGTCGCCTCGACTTGCGTGTCGTAGATGACGAGCGAATAGCCCGCGTCGATCAATCGCCCCGCCATGGGGTCGCCCATGCGGCCCGTGCCGATCACGCCGAGAATCTCTCCCGCCATCGTCTACTCCCTGTCGCGCGATCCCGTGACGGGCGCGCCTTCTTGATATTCTGGTCAAACGTTTTCGCCGGTCGGCCTTTTCTGCCGCCGTCGTCGTGGCAGCGGGATCCCGCGCCAGCGGGCCGGATTGTTATGTTTGTCAGACAAGCTGTCAAGCATAACATTTGGGGTCGACAGTTTGCCGATGATCGGCATAAGGTCCGGGAAAACGAGGAAGACGCCCCGCGTGCCGCAAGTCCCAACTTCGAGTGTGAGCAAGACGCTCGCCGATTTTGTCGCGTCCGCGTCATGGGCGGACGTCGAGGCGCAAAGCCACGAAGCGCGGCGATCGATCCTCAATTTCTTTGCGACCACGCTCGGCTCCGCACGCGATCCCGTCGTGATGGCCGCGATGCGCACGCTGTCGCCGTTCAGCGGCGCCGCGACATCGACGGTGATCGGCCATTCGGAGCCGATTGACGCGTTATGCGCGTCGTTTCTCAATGCCATCTCGGCCAATCTGCTCGACTTCGACGACACGCATCCCGAGACGATCATTCATCCGGCCGCGCCGGTTGCCGCTCCCGTGCTCGCGCTCGCGGAGACGCGCAAGGTGTCGGGCCAGGAGGTGTTGACGGCCTTCATCCTCGGCGTGGATGTCGAGTGCCGCATCGGCAATTCGGTGTCGCCGCGCCACTACGCGCGCGGCTGGCACATCACCTCAACCTGCGGGATTTTTGGCGCGGCCGCCGCTTGCGCGAAGCTATTGGGGCTGCCGGCGGAAGGGATTGCGAACGCCATCGGACTCGCGGCGAGCCAGTCGGCCGGCAATGTCGAGAACCTGCCGAGCGCCGCCAAGAACGTCAGCGTCGGCAACGCGGCACGCAACGGATTGTTCGCCGCATTGCTTGCGCAGCAGGGTTATGAGGCCGCGCCGCGCGCGATCGAAGGTCCGCTCGGCTGGGCGCGCACCATGGGAGATGAGCCCGATCTCGCCCGCCTGCTCGAGGGTCTCGGCAAGACCTGGGAGATCGCGAAGAATACCTACAAGCCCTATCCGGCCGGCATCGTGTTCCATTCGGTGATCGATGCATGCCTCCTTATGCGCGGGAAAATGGGCCGACGGATCGACCAGATCGAGTCGGTAACGGTGCAGGGCTCGGCGCTGCTGCTTGCGCGGGGCGATCGCCCTGTCAACAACGAGCGTGATGCGCGCGTCAGTATCCATCATTGCGTTGCCTGCGGATTACTGCTCGGCACGGCCGGCGTTGTCGAATTTGCACGTGAAACTGTGGCCCGGCCCGATATCGCGCAGCTGCGACAAAAGGTGAGGGCGGAGCTCGACAGTGAGATGCCCGATGGCGCGGCGCGGGTCATCTTGCGTCTGTCATCCGGCGAGGTCCTCACCGAGACTGTCATCACGCCGCGCGGCAGCCAGGCCGCGCCGCTTGCAGATAGCGACATTGAAGAAAAGCTGCGCGAAGGCGTGCGCACTGGTCGGAGCGACTGGGATGCGGACCGCGTTATCGACGCAGTCTGGCTGCTCGATAAGGCGGATAACGTCGGCAATCTCCTGCAATCGCTGCGACCGCCGTCGGCGTCGCGCCAGACAACTTCCAACTAGAATCTCTCAAGACCTGAAAGGGACGATCATGAGCAAGACCGAACTGTTCGAAAAAGGCCTCAAAGTTCGCAAGGAAGTGCTCGGCGAGGACTACGTCAACAAGTCGATTGCCGGGGCCGACGAGTTCACGCGCACGATGGCGGAATGGTCGACCGAGTTCTGCTGGGGCGCGTTGTGGACGCGGCCCGGCGTCGACCGGCGCACGCGCTCGATCGTCAATCTGGCAATGCTTGGCGCGCTGAACCGCCCGCACGAGCTGAAGCTGCATGTGAAGGGCGCCCTAAAGAACGGGCTGACCAAGGAGGAGATCAAGGAGATCCTGCTGCAGGTCGCCGTCTATTGCGGCGTTCCCGCCGGCATCGACGCCTTCCGCAATGCGCGCGAGGCCTTCAACGAGGTCGATGCAAAACCCTGAGCACGGACTATGTGAGTTGTCATGGCTGATCCGGAATACGAGCTCTTCGCCATCCACTATGCAACGCGCGATGCGCAACGGAGCGAGCACTTCATCGGCGGCGACCCGCATGACGGGCCGATGCCGATGGACTATTTCATGTGGTTGGCGAGGGGAGGCGATCGCACCTTCGTCATCGACACCGGGTTCAACGCTGAAATTGCGAGGCAGCGCGGGCGAACATTCCTGCGCTGCCCGGTAGAGACGCTTCGCGCGTTCGATGTCGACGTCGCCGACGTCAAGGACGTGATCCTCACGCATCTGCACTACGACCACGCCGGCAATTTCGACCGGTTTCCGAACGCGCGGTTTCATCTTCAGGAGAGCGAACTCGCCTTCGCCACCGGGCGCTATATGCAATATCCGAGGCTGTCGCATTCCTTCGAGGTCGAGGATGTCTGCGGGATCGTGCGGCTGAACTATGCGCGCCGGGTGCTGTTCTACAATGGCGACGCCGAGATTGCGCCCGGACTGACGGTTCATGCGGCCGGCGGGCATTCCGCCGGTCTCCAGTTCGTCCGCGTCAACACACGCCGCGGCCCTGTCGTGCTCGCCTCCGACGTCAGCCATTTCTACGAGAACATGACGAGCGAGCGTCCGTTCACGACGGCTTTTCACGTCGGCGACATGCTGGTGGGTTTTGACAAGCTGCGGGTCGCGGCGTCCGACGCGGCCCACATCGTTCCCGGTCATGATCCGCTCGTGATGAAGCTCTATCCCGCGCCAAGCCCGGATCTGGATGGCGTTGCGGTCCGTCTCGATGTGGCGCCATCCCAAGCCATTCAGTCCCAGGGCGTTCAGCGGGGCGGCGGCGTAACCTAGGCTAGAAAAAATCGATTTTCGATTTTCTATTGACCCGCGCGCGCCGCCTTGCAATCATCCCAACATGGGTCCGCTTCAGTTCCATATGTCCGGAAGCCCCGGGGATGGTCCGCGCAGTCTGACGTCGGCGCTGCATGAGCGCTTGCGCGCCGATATTTTGGCGACGCGGCTGCTGCCGGGGCAGAAACTGCATATCGCCGGGCTCGCCAAGCAGTTTTTCGTGAGCCTCGCCGCCGTGCGCGAGGCGCTATCGCGTCTGGTCGCCGACGGGCTCGTGCAGGCGTCCGACCAGCGTGGCTTCCGCGTGAGTCCGGTGTCGCTTGCCGATCTCGCCGACGTGACGCAGACCCGGATCGATATCGAGGGGCTTGCGCTCCGCCGCTCGATCGAGCGCGGCGATGAGGCCTGGCTCGCCTCGGTGAAATCGGCGTGGGCGGATCTGAAGGCCGTTCCTTATCACTATCCCGACGATCCGACGGTGCACTACGAGGAATGGGTAATCCGTCATCGGATCTTCCATCGCGCGCTGGTCAACGCGTGCGGCTCGCCATGGCTGCTCGGCTTCCGCGACGTGCTGCATGAGCAGAGCGAGCGCTATCGCCGGCTTTCGATTCGCAGGGAGGTCGGTGGCAAACCGCGCAACGTCGAAGCCGAACACAAGACGATTGTCGCTGCAGTGGTGAAGCGCGATGCGGATGCGGCAGTTCGCGCATTGTCAAAGCACTTCGGCACCACCAAAGATTTTGTCGAGCTCGCTGCCTCGCGCATTGCGGAGGTAAGCCGCGCGCCCTGACGATCCGGAGAAAATCCGGCAAACAAAAACAGAGACCGGGAGGAAACCAACAATGAAGATCAATCGCCGTCACGCGCTTATGTCGCTCGTCGCCGCCGCAATTCTTGCCGGCCCTGCGAGCGCCGCCGACACCATTCGTGTTGGCCTGCCGACGAAAACCTACTGGCCGACGACGATCGCCGAGACCGCTGTGCGGCAGAAGCTGTTCGAGAAGGAAGGCATCCAGGCCGAGCTGACCATCTACCGCAGCGGTGCGGAGACGTTCGAAGGAATGGCTGCGGGCGCAGCCGACATCATCCTCGATCCGCCCTCGCTGGTTTCCGCCGGGCGCAAGAAGGGGGTGATGTCACGGATCGTGGCCAATGCCGCGATGGGCAATTTCGGCTGGCAATTGATGGTCCCGACCAAGTCGACCATCGACGTCAAGGACCTCAACGGCAAGAAGGTGGCGATCACCGCGGCCGGATCCGGCTCCGATTTGCTCGCGCTGTGGACCATCCAGGACAAGAAGATCGATTTCACCCGCGTTCCCGTCGGCGGCGGCGGCCTCGTGCCGAACCTCCTCGCGGGCAACGTCGAGGCTGCCGTGGTCTATTCGCCGCTCAGCTTCCATATCTCGAAATCTGGCGAGGCCAGGGCCATCCTCGACTATGCGACCGCCGTACCGCCGAACCTGACCGCCGGCTGGATCGTGCTCGACAAGCTCGCCGACGCAAAGCCGCAGCTGGTGCAGAAGGCGGTGAACGCCCTCTACGGCGCGGTCGCGTTCATGCGGGCCAATCGCGATGTCACGGTCAAGCTGATCGCCGAGCTCTATGAAATGCCGCCGGAGATCGCGAGCCTCGAGTACGAAAACACGATCATGAAGCTCGAGACCAGCGGCGACATGGGCGCGGTCAATGTGAACGCGGCCGTGCAGCTGTCGCTGGATCTCGCCAAGCTCGGCGGGCTCAAGGATATCGTGCCGGTCGAGGACGTGATCTCGACCAAGTTCAAGCCGATCCCGACCAAGCAATAGCGATGCAGAGCACGCTCGCCATCAACCTGGTGCGGATCGCGATCATCATCGCGATCCTGGCGCTGTGGGAGGTGCTGCCGCGCACCGGCATCGTCAATCCGCGCCTGCTGCCGTCGGCGTCCGACACGTTCGCGACGCTCGGCGATCTCCTGCAGCGCGCGGCCGTGCAGAAGGATCTGATGGTGACCGCGACCGAGGTGCTGGCCGCGTTCGCGCTCGCCGTGCCCTTCGGCGCAGTGATCGGCTTCCTGGTCGCGGAGAACCGCTACTTTGCCGACGTGGCCAAGCCGCTGCTGTTCTTCGCGTTCAGCATTCCGAAGTCGATCTTCCTGCCGATGTTCATCCTGGTGTTCGGCGTCGGCTTCGCGCAGAAGGTCGGTTTCGGCTTTTTCTCCACGATCTTCATCGTGATCATGTCGACCGCGACGGCGGTGGAGTCGGTCAAGGTCGAGCATCTCACGGTGGCGCGCTCCTATGGCGCCACGCCGATCCAGACCGCGTTCCGGGTCTATCTGCCGAGCATGCTGCCGGTGCTGCTGGAGGCCTTGCGGATCTCCATGATCTTCAACCTGACCGGCGTGATTTTGGCCGAGATGTACGCCTCGCGCGACGGCATCGGCCACCAGATCGCGACCTGGGGTGAGAATTTCCAGATGAAGCAGCTCCTCGCCGGCGTCGTGATGGTCGCCGCGATCGCCATGACCTTCAACGAACTAGTCAGATGGGTGGAAACGCGATGCAGCCATTGGCGAACGTGACCCCGTTGAAGCCTCCCGCGCGCGCCGGCGCGATCGAGGTGAAGAATGTCGGCCAGGTGTTCAAGACCAGGTCGCAGGACGTCGTCGCGCTGGAGGACGTCTCGCTGGAGATCAAGCCCGGCCGCTTCGTCGTGCTGGTCGGTCCGAGCGGCTGCGGCAAGTCCACCCTTCTGATGATGATGGCTGGGCTGCGCCAGCAGACCTCGGGCACGATCACCATCAGCGGCGCGCCGATCCCGGAGCCGGACCCCGACAGGGTCGGCGTGGTGTTCCAGGAGGCGAGCCTGTTTCCCTGGCTGACGGCAGAGGACAATGTCGAGTTTCCGTTGGCACTGCGCGGCGTGCCCAAGGCGGAACGGCGCACCAAGGCGCAGGATGCGCTCAAGCTGGTTGGCCTCGACGGCTTCGGAAAGCGCCATCCGCATGAGCTCTCAGGCGGCATGAAGCAGCGCGTCTCGATCGCGCGCGGGCTGGTGCAGGACCCGCCGGTGCTGCTGATGGACGAGCCGTTCGCCGCGCTCGACGAGCAGACGCGCATGACCATGGGCGACGAGTTGCTGCGTATCTGGGCGGCGACCGGAAAGACAGTCGTGTTCGTCACGCACAGCCTCACCGAAGCCGTCTATCTCGCCGACGAGGTGATCGTGATGTCGGCGCGGCCCGGCCGCATCGTCGACCATCTCCAGGTCCAGCTGCCGCGGCCCCGCACCTACGAGATGCTGAGCGGCGACGCTTTCGGCGCGCTGCGCGACCGCATCTGGCGGCACATCCGCAAATCGGCGTGAGGCGGGAGATGAGCGCCAAGATGACCGCGAAGATCAGCGCGAAGACGCTGCGATATCTGATCGTGATCGGCCTGATTGCACTTTGGGAGCTGCTGCCGCGCACCGGTCTTATTCCCGAGCTGTTCCTGCCGTCCCTGTCGTCAACGCTGGTCGCTGGATGGAGCGACGCTGCCGAATACGGTCATGCGCTGGCGGTGACGCTCTACGAAGTCGTGGTCTCCATGGCGTTCGCCTGTGGCGGCGGCATCCTGCTCGGCGCCGTCGTCGGCAGCCTGCCGCGCCCGCGCGTCCTGATCATGCCGATGGTATCGAGCCTCTACGCGGTGCCGCTCGTGATCCTCTATCCCGTCTTCACCGTGTGGCTCGGCATCGGCTCGGAGTCAAAGATCGCGTTCGCCTCGATCTACGGTTTCCTGCCGACGATGCTCGCGACCGCGGCCGGCATCCAGACCATCGATCCGCAGCTCCTGCTCGCGGCGCGCAGCATGGGCGCGACGCTGACACAGCGGCTGGTTCGCGTCATCATCCCTGCGGCAATCCCGACCGTGCTGTCGGGCTTGCGCGTCGGCGGTGCGCTTGTGATCGTCGGCGTCGTGGTCTCGGAGATGCTGATCTCCTCGGCCGGCATCGGCTATCTGATCTCGCGCTACCGCACGATCCTCGACAGTCCGCACGTGTTCGCGGGTGTGCTGCTCGTGCTGTTCATGGCGATCGCCTTCAACGCCGCGATCCGGTGGATCGAGCGCAAGGCGGCGATCTGGCAGACCGGCACGCGCGCAGGTCAGGCCAATGACGAGATCGCGTCGGGCGCGATGCAGCCGGCGACCTGAGGTTTTAGCGTGTACGATCTGACCCTGACATTCGACAACGGCCCCGATCCCGACGTGACGCCGCGCGTGCTCGATATTCTCGGCGAGCGCGGGATCAAGACCACCTTCTTCGTCATCGGTGAGAAACTCGCCGACCCCGCGCGGCACGGCCTTGCGGTGCGAGCACACGGGGAGGGGCACTGGATCGGCAATCACACGTTTACGCACACCATTCCGCTCGGTGAGCAGCCGGACCGGGACACTGGGGAGAACGAAATCGGCCGCACGCAAGGAGCGATCGGCGATCTCGCGCATCCGCAGCGCTGGTTCCGGCCTTTCGGTGGCGGCGGCAATCTGGACACGCGGCTTTTGAAGCCGTCCGTCGTCGATTATCTCACCCGCAACAAGCACAGCTGCGTGCTGTGGAATGCGATCCCGCGCGACTGGGACGATCCCGACCGTTGGACCGAGCGCGCACTTGACCAATGCAACCGGCAGCCGTGGACGCTAATGGTGCTGCACGATCTGCCGACCGGCGCGATGGACCATCTCGAGCGCTTTCTTGACCGCGCCGAAGCGGCCGGCGGTCGCTTCCGCCAGGATTTCCCGCCGCAATGCGTTCCGATCCGCAGCGGCGAGATTGCACTTCCGATCAACGATTATGTTTCCTCCATCGAAGAGAGTGTTTGACCCATGAAAGTCGCAAGTTTCACGATCGCCGGCGCCGCCAGCTACGGCATTGTCACCGACAAGGGCGTCATCGATGCCGGCAGGCGGCTGACGGCATTTGCGACGCTGAAGACGCTGCTTGCGAAGGGCTCGCTCGGCGAACTGAAAAAGCTTGCCGGCGAGACGCCCGACTACGCGCTGCAGGATGTCGCGCTGCTGCCGACCATTCCCGATCCCGACAAGATCTTCTGCATCGGCGTCAACTATGCCACCCATCTGGCCGAGAGCGGCCATCCTACCCCGCCACACCCGATGATCTTCACCCGCTTCGCCAACAGCCAGGTCGGGCATGGCCAGCCGATGATCCGGCCGCTGGAATCCGAGCGTTTTGATTATGAAGGCGAGATGGCGGTCGTCATCGGCAAGGCCGGTCGCCGCATCTCGCGCGAAGCCGCGCTTGGCCATGTCGCCGGCTATGCCTGCTACAATGACGGCAGCATCCGCGACTGGCAGCGCCACACCTCTCAATTCGCACCCGGCAAGAACTTTGCCGGCACCGGCGGCTTCGGGCCCTGGATGGTCACAACCGACGAATTGGCCGATGTCACCAAGCAGACACTGATCACGCGGCTGAACGGTGTCGAGGTGCAGAAGGCCCCGATCTCCGATCTCGTCTTCGACGTTCCCGCCCTGATCGCCTACTGCTCGACCTTCACCGAACTCGCGCCGGGCGATGTCATTGTCACCGGCACGACCGGCGGCGTCGGCGCCTATCGCACCCCGCCGCTGTGGATGAAGGGCGGCGACGTCGTGGAGATCGAGATTTCTGGCATCGGCATCTTGCGCAATCCCGTCAAGGACGAGGTGCCGGCCACGGCGACGCGCGCGGCCTGACAGCCGCGCTCGACAACATAAGAAGGAGAACCCCATGCCCTTGCCAACGCACATCTTGCCGACCACTGTGGTCGGCAGCTATCCGCAGCCGGAATGGCTGGTGAACCGCGCCATGCTGTCGAAGGTGGTGCCGCGCACTCGCCTGCACGACATGTGGCGGCTACCGGCGGAACATCTTGAGGAGGCGCAGGACGATGCGACCATCGTCGCGATCCGCGACATGGAGCGCGCCGGCATCGACATCGTGACCGATGGCGAAATCCGCCGCGAGAGCTACTCCAACCGCTTCGCCACGGCGCTCGACGGTATCGACGGGGATAATCCCGCGATGATCACGGCACGCACTGGCAACACTCAGACCCCGGTGCCGCGCGTCGTCGGGCCGGTGAAACGCAAGGGACCGGTTGAGCTGCACGACATGCAGTTCCTGCGCAGGAATACTGATCGTGCAGCGAAGATCACCCTGCCGGGTCCGTTCACCATGAGCCAGCAGGCCAGGAACGAGTTTTACAAGGACGAGGAAGAGCTCGCGATGGCCTTGGCCGAGGCCGTCAATGCCGAGGCGCTGGATCTGCAAAGAGCAGGCGCTGACGTGATCCAGCTCGACGAGCCCTGGGTGCGCAACAATCCGGATCTCGCCAAACGCTACGCGGTCAAGGCGATCAACCGGGCGCTGAAGGGCATCACGGTGCCGACCGTCGTGCATCTCTGCTTCGGCTATGCCGCGGTCGTGCCCGGCTCGAACAAGCCGGCCGGCTATTCCTTCCTCGCCGAGCTTGACGACACGATCGCCGACCAGATCTCGATCGAAGCCGCGCAGCCGAAGCTCGACCTCGGTGTGCTCAAGGACCTCTCGTCGAAGAAGATCATGCTCGGCGTGCTCGACCTCGCCGATCCCGCGATCGAGAGCGTCGATACCGTGGCCGATCGCATTCGCAACGGCCTGAAATACGTATCGCCGGATCGCCTGGTTCCTGCGCCCGATTGCGGCATGAAATACATGCCGCGCGCAACTGCGTTCGGGAAGCTCAAGGCCATGTGCGATGCAGCAGCGATGGTCAGGCGAGAGCTAGGCTGAAAGGGCGCGCGTCAGAGTTAGTTAATGCGCCAAACCGCAGCGACTTTGAAAAATCGGCAGAACGATGTGAATGTTGGAATGCGTCGTCAGGGACACTTCAGTTCGCGCCTCTTTCGAGCCGAGGGGCGGACTCAATTGATCCACCAACTGGCGGAGCAAGTGCGACCGAGCGAAATCAAACTACCGCCCAGAGGTCAAACGACAATCTATTTCGCTGCGGAGCGCAGAAAAATCAATTGGTTTCGTCAACAAGGCCTCTGCACCCGCTGCCATGGCTCTTCGTCGGGTGTCGCCATCACCGTAGGCAGTGATCATGATCACCGGGACATCCGGCCTTGACGCTTTCGCTTTGGGTAGAAGTTCAAGGCCGCTCATTCCGGGCATATTGACGTCCGACAAAATCAGGATCAAAGGCACGGTATTGGCATCACTGATTTTCTGAAGCGCGCTATCTCCCGAAGTAGCGAATTCCATTGTAAAGCGGCCGGAACGGATGTCGCGCCTGAATTGCTGGCGAAACAGGTCTTCGACGTCGGGTTCATCATCGACCACGAGTATAAGACAAGTCACGAATGAGTCTCAGCGTTGCTGGCATGGGCGGAGCGTGGAAGGACCACTCGAAATTCAGTGAACTGGCCGGCTTGAGTGTCGACCTCAATCGAGCCGGCGTGTTGCTTGACAACGATATCGTAGCTTAGCGAAAGCCCGAGACCGGTGCCTTCTCCGGGCGGCTTGGTCGTGAAGAATGGGTTGAACATTTTCTCCATCACTTCGGACGGAATTCCCGAGCCATTGTCGCGAATTCGAATTTCGACGCGGTTCCCCAGATTTCTGGTTGCTGCAGTAAGCTGAGGCTCGTAATCATCGCGGCCATCGTCTGCCTTACGTTTCCTCGCAGCATAAAATCCGTTGTTGATCAGGTTCAGTAGCACGCGGGTGATCTCCTGGGGTACCAGCTCGGCCTCTCCTGCGCCGGGATCGAATTTCTGGTCGAGCCTGATATAAAACCCCTGCTCCTCGGCCCGGGCACCGTGATAGGCAAGGTTGAGACTCTCCTCAACCAGGGTATTGATATCAACCGCGCGCCGCTCACCTGAATCATCGCGCGAGTGCATCAGCATATTCTTGACGATCGAGTCTGCGCGCTTGCCGTGCCGCACCACCTTTTCGAGGTTACTTTTAAGAAGCCTTGCGATTTCATCCGTTTCCTGGCGCATGCTATCGTTCAATGACGCTGGTTTAAGGACCTCGCCTAGCTCGTCGACCAACCCCTGCGAGAGTGCGGAAAAATTATTGATAAAATTGAGCGGGTTCTTGATTTCGTGGGCGATGCCGGCGGTGAGTTGGCCTAGCGAAGCGAGCTTTTCGGTTTGGATTAGCCGATCCTGCGCGGCGCGCAGTTCGTCTAGCGAGTGCGACAGCTCCCGCGTTCGTTCACGGACTTTTTCTTCGAGAGACTGCCGCTCCTGATCAAGCGCCTGGTAGAAGCTCGCGTTGTTGATCGCGGTAGAAGTCTGGCTAACTAAGTTGGCCAGCTCGAGCAGGACCTCGCCGTCTTGGACAACCCGGCGCTGGTAATGCGCCTGCGCCGCTGTATTTCCCGCGACCAGCAGGCGGATGGGGTTGTTCGGTTCCCCGCCCAAAGGCGAGACGATGTACTCGTCCATACCGAAGAGACGCCGCAGCGAAGTCAGCTCGCTGCGGCGGCAATCGGGCAAACACAGTACCCGCTCCACACCGTCATAAAGTGGCGCGAGCGCCAGCGAGGCGGCGGGGAGAGCCAGCCTGGCAATGCTGGGGCTCTCGGCATCGTCATAGTATCCATCCATCGTCTCGACGGAGAACACGTTCGCCCCGGGCTGCTTAAAAAGAATGAGGCAGCGCTCGAAGTTGAGTTCGTATAAAGCGAATTCTGAGGCAAGCTGCAGGATCGTGGCGAGGTCGACGGTTGTATTGAATTTCTTACCAAGTTCGTAGAGCTGACGATACGCGCTCATCTGGCCGTCGAGATGCTCTTGGACTTCGTAGAGCTGACTCTCAGTCGTCACCAGGCGCTTGACCTCATCCGAGAGGCGCTGGTTTTCAACGCGAAGGCGGTCGATCTCGCTCATGCTACCGATCTTTCCACAGGACGCGGAGTAGCGGTGCTGACATTGGCTAACTCAGTAAACTGCTAATACTACGGCGGTGTAGTTGTGGAAATAGTCGCGCCCTCCTATCGGCCCAATTTCTCCATAGGTGTAGAGGCCTATCCATGGCACCGTGGGCCCAATTTTTTGCTGAAGCTTTTCCAGTATTTGGCCTTTTTGCTGGTCGCGGAAAACGGCTTTGCCGCGGCCTATGCAGTCGAACTGAAACACCATCTTCGGTGCGTTATTGCCTAATGTTGACTTGATTTCTTCGCCAATGCGGTCGACGCCGGCCGATATCTTCTCGTGGTCGCGCCGGCTCATCCAGATGCTCGTACCTTCTTCGACCTCGGTCGGAATTGTGATTGACCCCGCCTTGTCATCTTTTGTCGGCATGAAGCGGATCAAATAGTCGTCGTAACCCTTGATCTGTTCGGGCGCCTTGAATGCCATGCAGAGACTGAGGACCGCCTTGCTCCAATTGTCGATTTCGTCACCGACCAGATATTCCTTGAGCACATCGAGGACTGGCATGCCGTCGATCTCGTAAATGACGTTGCCGGAGCAGCGGGTCACCTTGCGTTCGCCGCCGATCGGAAGGCAGCCGTGGTTAACCGCCCAGGCAAGCCGAGCTGATCCGGACAGCAGAATGCAGGCGATGCCATCGGATGTGATTTGATCGTCGCAATATTGATAGGTTTGTTTGAATTCCATGTTGTCGGCCGACGTACCCCCAAACAGGGGCAGGTGACGATCAAGCTGCAATTCACTCTTGAGGCCTGCGGCGAATCGGTCAAAATTCAGGGTCAGCCCGTCGCCAAGCATGATCAACCCAAGCGTGTCAGGCTGCATCTCGCAAGCCAGGCTCTGAGCGATGGTCCTTCCCGCGGCTTCCGAATCCGCCTTGAGGCCGGAGGCGATTGCGTTCTTGAATTTCAATTCATCGGAGCTGATGGTCATCACGGCCACCGAGAAGTTCGACTCGTCGGCTTCGACACCTGCGATGACTCCCCCGCCAGACCCGCCGGCGAGCGGAGCACCGCCGGTGGCCACGCGAACGGCGTCCAAGAGTGCGCGCTGTTCATATCCGACGGAAGCAAACATAAAGACGAAGTCGGGCCGGTCGATCCCGGCCGCCGTCAATGCTCTCTCGGCGGCCTCGCGCCCGGCCACCTTCGGATTTCGATGATGACTCATCCCAACACCGGCATTCGTACCCATCGGTATGACCTTTCATCGCGAGCGAACCGGACGCCTGTCCCCAGCAGATTTGCTTAGCTCTATGAGAGATTGCCGATAGGGCGACGACAACAGCGGCAAAGAACGATGAGCACGGCATCCTCAGGCTAGTCGGGGAACCAACGGCTGCCTATGCTAATCCGGCAAAACGCACGCCTTGCCTTATTTTGAGAACGTAGCACCGTACACCTTTTGTTGCCATGGACGCCGACCGGCTCTGGACAGAAGCTTACCTCTTGGTGTTCGTCGCAGTTTCGATGGCGACCAGCAGCGATGCAGGTTGCATCGGCTTGGCAAGGAAAGCCGCGCAACCGGCCGCTTCGCAGCGTTCACGAGCGCTGGTCTCGTTGTGAGCCGTGATGACGATGGTGGGAATCCGGATCCCTGAGCGAGTGAGTTGGTGCTGAAGCTCGAGGCCGCTCATTTCGGGCATCTGCAGGTCGACGATCAGGCACACTGGCAGTCCGAGCGGCAGCCCGGCCAGAAAGCCCCGGGCCGAGGTGTATGTCCTGACCTCGAGCGCGCGTGCCCTCAACAAGCGCTCGAGAGCCCTCAGAACGAAGGGGTCGTCATCCACAATCGCGATGCAGCCCGAGTTGTCTCCCATGGTGACACTATCGGCGTCAGGGTTGTGGCCTGTCGAGTTGGCCCTTGGACCAACATTGCCTGGAATTCCACTCGGCACTAGATCCGCGCTTTTTCCGTCAACCTTACGAGGTCCGCCACCGAGCGCACCCCGAGTTTCATCATCACCCGCCCGCGGTGCACCTTGATCGTCTTCTCCGCAGTACCCAGGTTCCCCGCGATCTGCTTGTTGAGGCGGCCGGCGACCACCTGGGTCAGAACTTCGCGCTCCCGCGGTGTCAGCATCGCGAGCCGTACCTTGATCTCGCCGATCTCAGCAATAGCGACGCGGGTCGCCGCATCCTCTTTCCCGGCTCGTGCAATCGCGGCCAACAGTTCTGTTTCCTTGACAGGCTTGGTCAGGAAGTCGATCGCACCGGCACGCATGGCGCGGACGCTGGTCGGGATGTCACCCTTTCCGGTCAGGAAGATGATTGGCCTTTGCGAACCTGCTGCAGTCAAGGTCTGCTGCAACTCTAGCCCATTCAACCCCGGCATCGACACATCTAGTATGGCACAACCAGGCACCGATCCATCGTGTTCGGCTAGAAACATCGGCGCAGACGTGAATGCCTTGACGTCGAAGTTTCGCGCCCGTAACAGCCGCGACAACGCATTCAGCACCCTCGTGTCATCATCAACAACGAAAATTGTGAACGTCGGATCTTTCATTGGGCCTCCGCAAGGACTTCTTGCGTTGGCAACAATATAGTCGCGACGACGCCACCAGTACGGTCGTTAGCCACGGCAATCTTGCCTCCATGCGCTTCAATGATGGTGGAGCAGATCGTCAGTCCAAGTCCAAGGCCATGGGTCTTGGTCGTGAAGAACGGTTCGAACAATCGGTCTGCCTGGGCAACCTCGATCCCTGGTCCTCGATCTCTGACAAAAACCTCAATGCATCCCTGCGTTGCTCGGCTGGAGATCGTGATCGTCCGCGTCCCCGCGGTCGAAGCCATCGCGTCCATCGCGTTCATGAGGAGGTTTAGCAGAACCTGTTGCAATTGGACGGCATCGCCGAAGAGCTGCGGCAAAGCTGCCGCAAGATCCATGTTGACCATAATGCGGCGGTCGATCATTTCGCTCCGAAGCAACGCGACCGTCTGATCGATCAGTGCGTTCATACTGACAGACTCCAGCACCGTCTCGCCTTTTTTCAGCAAGCTGCGCAGGCGATGAATGACTTCGCCAGCCCGGTTAACATCTTGCACAATATCCTGCAGCGCGTCTCGAACCTCCGCGATGTTGGGGGGATCGTCAGCCAGCAGATAGAGCGCAGCCTGCGCGTTCGACAAGATCGCAGTGAGTGGCTGGTTGACCTCGTGGGCGATCGCACCGGAGAGCTCACCCAGAACGGAAACCCTCATCAAATGCGTAACTTCCTGTCGCTGCAACTCCGCTTCGGACTCGGCGGCCTTCTGCTCGGTGACATCAACGAAGATTCCGCTAAATCGGTTCGGAGCTCCGTGATCGTCGGGGCGCACACGCGTCCGGATGCTGATCCAGCGCACCTGACCTTCCATTAGTATCCGAACTTGCGTTACGGCAGGTTCGCCGGCATTCCCGATTTGCCGGATCGCGGCGAGTGCGACATCGCGGTCGCCAGGGTGTATGATTTCCAAAAACGTATCGCGGGTAAGCGGCCGGTCACCCGCGAGCCCGAACATTGCTCGGCAATGCTCAGTGGCCCACATTCCGTTCGTTGTTCGGTCAAACTGCCATAGACCGACATTTACCGAAGCCGCGGTGAAGCTCATTCGCTCCTCGCTTTCCTTGAGCGATATCTCCGCTTGATAGCGCCGGCGTCGCTGGAACAGCAATGCGGTGACGAAGGATGCCTGCAGTCCGACAATCAAGATCGTGCTCAGTACGAGGTAGCGATGCTCACTCCAGAGCGTCGGCTGCTTGAAGAGTACAACGCTGCCAAGCGGAAGGTCACTTTCTTTGAGGCCCCACTGCGTCATAGCCCGCGCATCAGTCCGGAATGCGGGCTTCGGATTGGATTTGGGAGGAACCTTCGTGACCTCGGTACCTGAAAGTATCTCAAGGGCCATGTCAGCGGCAGTTATGCCCAGAGACTCGAATGTGTCTGTGTATCCTCCAACGATGCCGGCGCCGATATAAGTATCGAAGATCCCATAGACTGGGGCGGCGGAAGCTTTCGCCACCGCCGCAGCCACGTCTCTTGGGATGAAGCGTTTGCCTTCGCGATCTGCAAAAAAGGTAAGCATCATGACAATGCTGTCACTTGGCAGCCGTGAAACGTCGCGCAGCAATTCCGCATGAGTGAGGTTAGACCAGTAGACCACCTCAAGCCCGGCATTCTGGCTTTCAATCGCAGTGCGTGCGATTTCACGCCAGCGGAGATCGACGACATCGGTCCCGCTAATCACAACCAAGCGGCGTGCGTTGGGCTGAAGCCGTTCTGCAAGCTCGAGTGTCTTTTCAGGGTAGGAGTTATTGATCACGCCGGTGATGTCCGGCGGCAACTGCAGCGCTTCGTAGGTCGACCGGGTGACATCGGAAAATACGACAGGAACACCCGGGCCGATTACGTCACGATACTTGAGGATAAAAGGTATCGCCGAGACGCCGATTACGAACAGAAGGTCGAAATGGACGCCGGCGTATTTCTCGCGAAGGAAATTGGCCATTCGTGAGGCGTGCGCCTCATCCGGACGTCGGGCCAAATCCAGATATTCGGCGTCGATTTCAAGCCCCTCGGGAGATCGTTCCAGCCAGCGCTTTCGAACCGCATCCGAAACCAGTGCGGTAGCCGGGAACGTATAATTGTATGCGTGGAGAACTAAAACCCGTCGCGACGCATCTTCAGCGTGAGATTGAGCGATGAAAACCCAAGGCGTGAAAAGAATCAGCAGAAATGCACCACGCAAAAGACGCGCGTACCTAGCAGCCGGCCAACCAACACGATCGCAGGCTTTCACGAAGCTCGTCCATTCGAAACCCGGACGAGAATAGAGCATTCATTCGGGAGCTGTCGAGTGGTGAACTCGGCTTTGGGCGGTGGTGGGACTAAGCCGCATCGGACCACAGATCGGTTTTCATGCGCGCCCACGTCCTCCGCCGCACGGCCACGTGGGACCTTGGTCCAATTTAGCGGGGCGGTTTCGCCGAATACCTTCCTCAGCTGGATACCTTCGCTGCGGCGCGGCTGCAGAGCCGTTCTGGAGCGGGGGCGAAGATCAGAACCCCACTCTCAGCCCCATCAAATCACGTTCCGCGCGACCAAACGCTTCATCCTTGCGAGCCTGCGATAGCAATGCGCCAAGTGTGTTATCTCAAGTCGTTTTTGTCCGGCCGGCGGAGCGACAGCCGCTTCGGTCAGTGCGTCGGCGAGTTCGTCGCACTCGTCCGCTGTCATGTTGATCGGCTGCTCTGGCTCGGTGCCCATCGATCATCCTCGAACCTTCGGACCTTAAGCGACAGGGGCTGGCAAATCTATTCGTCGCCCCCGGCCGGATTCACTTAATTCGGAGCCCGCCGCCGAGCCCCAACCGCCAACCGTCCGATGGAAACACACAACACGTGTGCCGAAAACTGCGGAGGAGAAGATGGATCGGAGTGCGACGCTCAGCTTTGAAGATCCACTTTGCTACCAGGCGGCGATCACCACTGCGGATCTTGAGGTGCTACCGACGTCAGGCTGTTCGTTCAGGGCGGAATTGACCAAGGTCCGCTTGGGTGAGCTATTGCTGCAACGCTTCTTCCATAATCTACCCACGCTCAACACCGGCGTTATCAAGCCCGGACGCAGGGTATTTACGTTCCTGACGTCATCGTCGCCAGCTAGTATGCGGCACTGCGGAATGGACGTTTTGTCTGGAGACATCATCGCCAATGACAGCGACGAGATACACCAGCAGACCGAGGCCGAGTTTCGTCTGGGATCGATATCTCTCGCGATCGCCCAACTCGATGCCGCTTGCCAAGCCATAGCCGGTTGCGAGTTTTTTTCGAACTCAGCGCAGAAGCAGCTTATTCGGCCGGATGCTGCTATGATGTCGCGGCTGTTGAACCTGCATGAGGTAGTGGGCCAAATCGCAGCAAACGCGCCTGAGATTCTTGTCGTGAACGAGGCAGCGCGCTCCTTGGAGAACCAGTTCATCCATCTACTGGTCAGGTGTCTGACGGAGAGCGCATCTAGTCGATCCATTAACTGCGGCCTGCGGCAGGCTCGGATAATCGCAAAATTCCATGAATATCTTGAAGCTAACCCGAACGTGCCGCTTTATTTGGAAGACATATGCGGAGCGATCGGAGCGGCGGAACGCAGCCTTCGCGCCGCCTGCGAAACACATCTCGGCATGGGTCCTATCCGCTATCTTGCGCTGAGGAGAATGCACCTTGTTCGCCGGGCGCTCTCGCAAGCCGATTCTTCCACCACAACCGTGACGAGAATTGCCATGGAGCACGGGTTCTGGGAGCTGGGGCGCTTCTCAGGGAGTTACCGCGCGATGTTTGGGGAAACGCCTTCGGCTACATTGTTCCGACCGCCGCACGACCGACCTGCGGATGGCCTGATGTAGCGCGAGCGCCGAGTTGAAGCCGGCCAAATCCACCAGACTTAGCACTCTAGCTACGCCGTCGGTCCACTTCCGGTCTGGCCCTGAACGGACCCTTCAGCCGCTTCCACCCCAACCAGCGCCCGCCTATCCTTCGTATTGGTCCGGCCCCATCGCCCAGAGCGATTGATCGTGGCCGGATGCGTAATTGCGATTGTTCAGCGCCGGATTGCGATTGACCATCGGCCGCATGAACATCGGGTGGGTGGCGCTGCGCACCTCGTGCTCGACCGTGAACAGGGGCTTGCCGCCGTCGAGATCGACGATGTCGCAGAACCGGTACTGATATTGATTGTCCTCGCGCGAGATCAAATTGCGCGCCAACAGCCTGCGGTAAGGGCCGGAGAAGTCGGTGATGTACATCTGCACATGGTGGCCGTCGTAGTCGCCTTGCGGCCGATCGGTTTCGCGGAACAACAGATGCTGGTCGCGGCCCGTCTTCACGGCGGCGACCGTGCCGTCGCCGTTCCACGTTTCGGATGGCATGCCCATGATTTCAGGGTAGAAGGCGCAGATACGCGCTGCTGAACCCACCGGCACGTCGAACTCGACATAGGGAATGCCGAGTGCGATGCGGCCGAAGCGCGCGGCGTCGGGCTCGTAACAGCGCAGGCGGTTGCCCCAAGGACAAGTCGCTTCGACATGGTCGTTGCGCTCGGCGAAGGCGAACGCCGTGCCCTCGAGCTTTTTGGCGACCGACGCCAATCGCGCCAGCAGCGCCTCGCGGCCCGCGATGACCAGTCCGACATGACCGCGCAGCACCTGCGGCCTCCCGCTCGGCAAGTGAAATTGGCTCCGCCCAGCGTTGATCCACATGTTGGTGTCGGACACCATCAGGTAGGGATCGCGGGTGAGCCCGAGGCCCGTGACGTAGAACAGGGTGGCGGGCCGCTGATCCGGGACCTGGATGTTGACGTGCTCGAGATGGATCGCGTTGCCGAGATCTTCTGCGGATCGATCGAATTGTTGCGGCATGGATGGGGCTCTCGCTGGGGGACGGACGGGTCATACTAAAGCGTTTTCAAGCGAAGTGGACACCGGTTCGCGTAAAGAAAACGCGTCAAAATAAGAATCTAGAGCGCACAATTTCCGCCAGCCGAAACGGCGAACCGATGACATCTTGAGGGCTGGGCATGACGTCCGTTGCGACCTTGCCGTGGCGGCCAGTCCCTGTAATCTGACAAAAACCTGAGGCAAGAACACCGGGAAGGGACGAATGCGGGGAGTTTTGGCGGGCGTACGCGTTCTCGATTTCGGGCGCTATATCGCAGGGCCTTATTGCGCGACCTTGCTGGCCGAATTCGGCGCCGAGGTCATTCGCGTGGAGAAGCGCGATGGCAGCGAGGATCGCTTCGTGGCGCCGGTGGGAGAGGGTGGCGAAGGCGCGCTGTTTCTTCAGGTCAATCGCAACAAGAAGTGCGTCACGCTCGATCCGATGAAGCCGGAAGGGCAGGAGGTGATGCGCCGCCTGGTGGCGACCGCGGACGTGGTCGTCGCCAATCTGCCGCCGCAGACCCTGCGCGCGATGAAGCTCGACTACGGCTCGCTCAAGGCGATCAAGCCGGACATCATCCTGACGACGGCAACCGCGTTCGGCGGGCCGGGGCCATGGTCCGACCGCGTCGGCTTCGACGGCGTCGGGCAGGTCATGTCGGGTTCGGTGTACATGACGGGCACCGGCGATCCGCCTTACCGGGCCGCGGTCAACTGGGTCGATTTCGGAACGGCGCTGCATTGCGCGTTCGGGACGCTCGCTGCGCTGATCGAGCGCGGCAAATCCGGGCGCGGGCAGATCGTCGAGGGCGCGCTGCTTGCAACCGCTTTGTCCTTCACCAATGCCACGCTGATCGAGCAGGCCGTTATCAACGTCAATCGCGTGCCGACAGGCAATCTCGGCCAGACCGCAGCGCCAGCCGACATCTATCGCACCAGCGACGGCTGGGTGTTGTGCCAGGTCACGGGGCATCCGCTGTTCAAACGCTGGGCCAGGCTGATGGGCGAGGAGGAGTTGTGGCTGAACGATCCGCGCTTTGCCGACGACATCAGCCGCGGCAACAACGGCCCCGTCATCAGCGAGCGGATGGCGCGCTGGTGCGCCGAGCGCACCACGCAGGAGGCCGTCGACACCCTCGGCAATGCCATGATTCCGACCGGCCCCGTGCTGAGCCCGCAACAGGCGCTGGATCATCCGCACATCCGCGCCGCCGGCTTTATGCAGGACGTCGATTATCCCGGTCTGCCGAAGCCCGCACCGGTGACACGCGCCGCCGTCCGCCTGTCGGAAACGCCCGGTGAAATCGCGACGCGCGCGCCGACGCTCGGCGAGCATACCGATCTTATCCTGACCGAGCTCGGCTACGACAAGGCCGCGATCGCGGCGCTTCGGCAAGGCGGCATCGTCTAGCGAGGGAGGCAAGCCGAGCACATCCGGCAATCTCTCATCGGCCCTGTGCGATTGCCGGGAGCTTGGCTGCGGTGTGGTCAACGGGTTGTTTGGAGGAAACGTCGGCGGACGCCGGAGGCGCTACGCGCAGAGATCGATGGCAGCGCGACCATCAGGTGGTCGGCCGTCACCGTCGGCTCCCGCATCAGATGCGGGACGCCGCAGCCGCATCGAGGCGCCGCCGGGGGGCGGCGGGTCGTCGTCGTCATCCAGCCTGCGCAGCGCGGCGAGGATGTCCGCGAGCCGGATGGTCTGATCCAGGCCGGGAATCTCGCGCAACGCGGGATGGGATTCGACCGCGTACATGTCGGACGCCCACGACGACAGGATGATCCGCTTCTCCGGGGTCGAGAGGCCGCGGTCGTCGAGGACGGCGCTCGGAGATGCATAATGTGCGGCGGGGTGAAACAGCGGGTTGAGACCGTCGGTGGTCGCATTGGCATTGGTCATGGTTGTCTCCCTCTACACTCCTTCCGAAGGGATGGTTCTCGATCGGCGGACGGCGACCCGGTCGCCATCCGCCATGCTGGTTGCGGCAGTGCCGAACGAGCGGGACGAGGCTAAGCCGCCTTCCTCTGCTCGATCTGCGGTGACGAAGCGCCCGCGATCTGGATCCGGCGTGGCTTCATCGCGTCCGGAATCTCGCGCACCAGGTCGATGATCAACAGGCCGTCCTCAAAGGCAGCCTGCTTGACCTGGACGTAGTCGGCGAGATTGAACACGCGGCGGAACGGGCGTGCCGCGATACCCTGGTAGAGGTATTCGCGTGCAGCGCTGTCGGGCTTCCTGCCCTCGATGGTAAGGGCGTTCTGTTCGGCGGTCACCGTGATGTCGTTGACGCTGAAGCCCGCCACCGCCAGCGTGATGCGATAGTGGTCTTCGCCGGACCGCTCAATATTGTAGGGGGGATAGTTGTCCTCGCTCGCCTGGCGCAGCGTGCTGTCGACGAGGTCGGCCAGGTGATCGAAGCCAATGGTGGAGCGCCACAGGGGCGCGAAGTCAAAGGTGGTCCTCATACCAAGTCCTCCAAAGAGCAAGATGGATACGAAGGAGCGCAAGACAGGGAATCGGACCAGGTCCGAACACCCCGACCGGCGCCCGCGCCGGACCCGATCGGGCATCCGGCACACCGCTCTCGCGGCGAAAAACGAAATAGAGCGGCGCAAGGACGTTGCAAGAGGTGAGCAAAATTTTTTTTCGACTCACATCGCCGGCGGCCGGCCGATCCCTCCAAAAGCGCCGGCAAGCGGCGAGGAATAGCCTTGACAAGGAAGGCAGCCTGAATATTTTTTTGGCCAGGAAGATTGCTCTTCCGACACCGCTAAATCGATAAGGACCGTGAACGACCGTCTGGAGTGACGACGATGCTCGATCAAGATCTGGCCCGTCTCCGTGCCCACCGAAACAATCTCTCCCGCTACCGGCGCTTGCTGAAGACCAAGCTGTCGGACATCGAACGCCGGTTTGTCGAACGACGCCTCGCCGAGGAGCAGACCGCGCTCGAGGCCCTTGCCGCCGATGTCTTCCCCATTGCGTTCACCCTTCCGAACCAGCCGCCGGCTTCCGCCGCGCGGGGAGCGGAACGATGAGCGACGTCCGCGACCTCCTCATCCGCGGCAGCGAGAAGGTGATCCGGCACTATCGGCTGCTGCTGGCCGGCGCCAGAACCGAGAGCGAACGCGAGTTCTACCGTAGCAGAATCCAGCGCGAGCAGCGCCTGCTCGACGAGCTGCAGGGCGGGTTGCCGGATCGATCGGCGGCATGACTGCGCTTCGCCGAGCCTCGTCCGTGCGTTACAGCAATTGCTTCAATGCCTGTGCATCGGCCGGCGCCGCGCTCTTCTGGTCGTTGTCGAAGTAGACAAAGACGTCGCAGCCCTGCCGCTTCCAGGATTTGATGCGCCGCGCCCATTGCGCCAGCGTGGTTTTCGTATAGTGCCCGTGATAGCGCCCGCTTGGTCCGTGTCCGCGCACATAGACGAAATCCGCCGTGCGCTTCCATGGTGCCGGCGCGTCGTGATGGTCGGACAAACATAGCGAGATGTTCTCGTCGGCCAGCATCCTGAGAATGCGCGGCTGATACCAGCTCGGATGACGGAATTCGAAGCTGTACCGCCGCTTTCTCGACAACAGCTTGAAGAAGGCGGCGAGGCGGTCCGCGTCGACCTCGAATTGCGGCGGGAGCTGGAACAGGATCGGGCCGGCCTTGCCGCCGAGCCGCGAGATACGATCCTCCAGCAGCTCGAGGCTGTTGACGGAGCGGCCCGACAGGCGCTTCCAGTGCGTGATGAATTTCGACGCCTTCCAGGCGAACACGAAATCGCGCCCGGTCTGCGCCCGCCAAGCCTCGACGGCCTCCGGCGTCGGGGTGCGGTAGAACACCCCGTTCAGCTCGGTAGTGTCGAACTGTCCGGCGTAATAGCGTAGCTGCTCCTTCAACGTCACGCCCTCCGGAAAGAACGGGCCCCGCCAGGAGGCGTAATGCCAGCCGGAAGTTCCGATCAGAACGCGCGCCATTTCCCTGCCATCCGTTTGCCATCGTCGGACGCGGCACGCTTGATGGCGGGAGCCGCGCCAGCCGAAAGGGAACGCCCGTGCGGCCGATACGTTGCTCGTGAGCTTGACCAACGCAGGACCGGAACCGATGTACGCACTGTTCGAAGGCAGCAAGCAGATCGGCGACCCATTCCCCTCCGAGAAGGAGGTGTGGGAAGCCGCATTGATCGAAGGGCTGGTGACCGACGTTCCCGTCGCGGACGAGGAGGGCGGCAGGCTTCTGCCTGCCGGTTATCACGTCGCGCGCATCGAGGAGACGTTCGAGCCGAAGCCGGGCTGGAAGCTGCCGCGCGATATCTCTTGAGCGGGCCTAGTTTGACGCCAGCGCCGACTTGGCAACTTCCGCCATCCAGCTCGATGCCACCGGCAGGATCGCGTCGTTGAAATCATAGCGCGGACCGTGCAGCTCGGCGCCGTCGCGCAATTCGCCATTGCCGATCCAGACGAAGGCGCCCGGGCGCCGCGAGAGAAAGTGGGCAAAATCCTCGCCGGCCATGCTGGGCGCGAGGTCGCGCCGTACGTCGGCTCGCACCCTGTCCGCGGCGAGGCGCGCGAGGCTCGCTTCGACCGGCGTGTTGATCACCACACCAACGCCCATGACGATCTCGGGCATCACCTTGACGCCAAAACTCGTCGCGATGCCGGCGCAGATCGCTTCGATCCGCGCCACGATGGTGTCTTTCACCGCGTCGCGATGATAGCGCAGCGTTCCGCCGATCATGACGCGCCCCGCGATCTGATTGCGCGCCGTGCCGCCTTCGATCGTGCACAGCGAGAGCACGGCAGTGTCGAGCGGATCGACGCTGCGCGATACGATCGATTGCAGCGCCACGATCAAATGGCCCGCCGCCATCACCGGGTCGCGCGTCAGATGCGGCATGCCGGCATGTCCGGCGTGGCCGTCGATCGTGATGCTGACGCGGCCGCCGGAGGCCATGACGACGCCGTCATGGACCGCGATGGTGCCGGCGGCAAGGCCCGGCCAATTGTGAAAGCCGAACACCCGTTCCATCGGAAAGCGGTCGAACAGCCCGGCCGCCACCATCGCGCGCGAGCCGCCAAAACCCTCTTCCGCCGGCTGGAAGATGAAGTCGACCGTGCCGCTCCAGCTGGTGTCGGCGGCGAGCAGCGCGGCGGCGCCGAGCAGCGAAGCGGTATGCCCGTCATGCCCGCAGGCGTGCATCACGCCGGGATTTTTCGAGGCGTAGGGCAGGGCCGTATCCTCGGTGATCGGCAGCGCATCCATGTCGGCGCGCAGGCCGACGCGGCTCTGCGCGTGGCCGCGCGTCAAGGTCGCGACGATGCCGTGGCCACCGATGCCTGACACGAAGGGAATGCCGAGCTCGGTGAGCTTGTCCTGTACGAAGGCGGCGGTGGCTTTCTCCTGGAGGGACAGTTCGGGATGCGCATGCAAATGCTGGCGCCACGCGGTCAGTTTCTGGTGCAGTTCGGGTGTCAAGACAGGCATCTCTCGCAAGGTGGCGGCTTGCCACCATAGCGGATTATCCGCGCCCTGCATCCAGCACCTTGGAATGCCTCACGTGCAGCAACGCGTTCGGTGATTGCTGGGGGAGACCGACCGCGCCGCGCGCTCCACTTCACCTCTCCCGCAAGCGGGAGAGGGGGCGCACCGGCGGCCGCGGATCCGCGCTACGCCAACAGCTTCGCCAGCCCGCTCCAGTCGAAGCTGATGCCGTGGCCCATACGGTCCGGCGCGAGCGCCAGCCCGTCCTGAAGCACCAGCGGATGCTCGATATATTTGTCGAGCCCAAAGCCGTGCGCCTCCAGATACGATCGGTTCGGGCAGGCCGCGAGCAGGTGCACGGTGATGTCGTGCGCGCCGTGGCTGGTGACGGGCAGGTTGAACGCTTCCGCCAGCCGCGCGATCTTCATAAACGCACTCACGCCGCCGCAATTGGTGACGTCAGGCTCGGGATAGGACACCGCGCCTGCGACGATGTAGTTCTTGAACTCCCACAGCGAGCGCAAATTCTCGCCGGCCGCGATCGGCACGCCGCCGGCCTGCATGATCCGCGCATGTCCCGCGACATCGTCGGGGATGATCGGCTCCTCGAGCCAGGTGAGGTCATGGGGAACAAACGCACGGGCGGCGCGGATCGCTTCCTCGACCGTCCATTTCATGTTGGCGTCCGCCATCAGCGGAAAGCCGTCGCCGAGATGCTGTCGCATCGCGGAGACCTTCGCGACGTCGGTTTTGAGATCAGGCCGGCCGACCTTCATCTTGATGGCGCGAAAGCCCTTGGCGAGATTGCCGTCGGTCTGCTTCAGCAGCGCCTCGACGGAGAGATCGAGGTCGATGCCCCCTGCGTAACACGGCACACGCGCATCAAAACCGCCGAGCAGGCGGAACAGCGGCAATTTCGCGCGCCGCGCCTTCAAGTCCCACAGCGCGATGTCGAGCGCGGAGAGTGCCAGCACCGCCGGCCCGCCGCGCCCGCCATAATGCAGGCCCCACCAGACCTGATGCCAGATCGCTTCGGTATCATCGGCCTCGCGCCCCTCGACGAGCGGCGGGATCTCGCGCTTGAGAATGTCGGCGACCGCGCCGCCATTGCGCCCGACCGTGTAGGTGTAGCCGACGCCCTCGGCGCCATCGGCATCGCGGATGCGGCAGGTGATCAGCTCGAACGCCGCGATCTCGCCATGGGTCGAGTCGGAGAGCGTGACGGGGAGGGGGATCCGGTAGAACCCGGTCTCGATGGTCGAAATGCGCGGCATGATTTGTCCCTGCGTTTTCTTTGCAGGCTAGGCTGGCATGCACGGCCCGGCAAGCGCGCGCCGTGCAAGGCAGCTCACCGCATCGTCGCGAGCTGCAATGCCAGCGCGCAGGCGCGGTCGTATTCGTCGAGATTGATCCATTCGTCGATCGTGTGCGCCTCGTTCTGGCCGGCGCCAAAGGTCACCGTCGGAACGCCGTGGCGGACCATCCAGTTGGCGTCCAGGCCGCCATTGGCGGCGCGCACGTTCGGAGTTCCGCCCACTGCAGACACCGCTTCGATCGCGCGTTTCACCACCGGCAGGTTCTCCTTCATGCGGAACGGATAATAGTCGGTTTCGGCCTTGAACTTGACCTTGCCGGCTTTTCCTTGCGCGTTGGTGACGCGCTTGGCCGCCTTCTCGAACGCGGCCTTGTAGGCCTTGGTGATCTCCTTGAAGAACTTTCCGTCATGGCTGCGGCTTTCGCCGCGCACATGCACGTAGTCGGTGACGACGTTGGTGGCATCGCCCGCAGGCCGCCCCTCGCCGCCGGTGACGGGGCCGACATTGCTGGTGCCTTGCTGCTTGCGCTTGACCACCTTGCCGAACCAGCCGCCGGCCTTCACATCGGCCAGCGCAAGCGCGAGGATCATGGTCGAGGAGATGCCGCGCTCCGGCGCGACGCCGGCATGCGAGGCGCGGCCGAAGATCTCCACGGTCCAGCGATCGGCACCCACGGCGCCGATGACGACGTTGGAGGCCGAGCCGCCGTCATAGTTGAACGCCATCACCGGCGAGCCGAGCTCGTCGAGCTTGACGTGGCGCGCGCCATAGAGCCCGCTCTCCTCGCGCACGCAGAACAGAAGCGTGATCGGCGGATGATCGAGATTCTGCTTTTCGAGCTCGGCAGCCAGCGTCACCAGCACGCCGCAGCCGCAGCGGTTGTCGCCGCCGAGCGCGGTCTTGGCATCATTTACGATCTTGCGCTTCGCGAGCTTCGGCTTGGCGCCGGCGCACAGCGGCACGGTGTCCATGTGGGTCATGAACATGATGCGCGGCTGGTTGTGCAGCGCGCCCCGGCCGGGCAGGTCGACGATGAGGTTGCCGGTCTCGGTCGGCACCGGAATGCGCGTATTGGCGTCGTCGAGCCGGATCGGCTTTGCCGGCACGCCGCTCTCCTTCAGCGCGGCCGTGAGCTCACGCCCGATCGCCGCCTCCTGTCCGGTGACGCCCTCGACGGCGAGGAAGCGCATGAGACGGTCGGTAGCGGCTTTGGTATCGACAGGCATGAGATGTCCCCTTGATGCAGGGCCTTACTCTATCGCCGGTCTTGGCGAGGTATAGACCAAAAAGATCAGCGCGCCGATGCCGAGCATGGCAGCCATGAACAGCAGCACCGCCGGCAGCCCCGCGAAGGCCGCGACCGCGCCGGTGATCGACTGCATCAGCGCCGCGCCGAGGAAGAAGGCGAGGTTGATCGCCGCAAGCGCCTTGCCCGCAACTTGGGCGTCGACCAGCTGACGCGACATGCCGAACAGCAGCGGCTGCGCGGAGGTGGCGAGCCCGATGAGCACGAACAGCACGAGGTCGTATTGCGGCGGCATCACGGGCACACCACACAGCACGGAGACTGCGTAGTGCGGCGCCCCTAACGCCATCAGCCCCAGCAGCAATGCACCGGCCAGGTGCGTTCCCGCCACCAGCTCGCGGCGGCGACTGAGCTTGCGGTCGATCATGCCGATGAGAAGCGGGCCAGCAATCATCGCCAGCGTGAACGCGCCGAGCTGGTTGCCGGCCTCGACCCGCGACAATCCCTTGACCTGCATCAGCCACGGTCCGCCCCACAATCCGCGCAGCACAAGCGAGGTCGCAAGCGACACCAGCGCCAGCGCGATCAGGCCGCGCAAGGGCCGCGACAATCCGAGTCTGAGCACCTCGATCATCTGCGACAGCGGCGAGGATTCATCCTTGTGCTCGGCCGGCTGGCTCGGCACCAGCATGAACACGGCAAACGCGACCACGACGCCGCCGAGTGCCGAGATCCAGAACCCGGCGCGCCAGCCGTAGGTGTCGACCACGAAGGCGAGCGGGCTCGACGACAGCAGCATGCCGATATTGCCGATCGAGAGGATCGCGCCCGACCACAGCCCGAAGCGGGCGGCCGACAATTGCTTGGCGGCCAACGTCATCGGGCACATCAGCATGCCGGAGGTGGCGATGCCCAGCAGCACTTGCCCGACCGCGAAGCTTTCGGGTCCAGTCGCGAACCCCGACGCGATGGCGCCGACCACGGTTCCCGCGAGCAGGCTCAGTGACACCGGCCGCACGCCAAAGCGGTCCATCGCCGCGCCGACCGGGATCTGCGCCGCCGCAAACGCGAACGGGTAGACCGAGGTGAGGCTCGCCAGCGCCTGTGGTTCGATGCCGAAATCCGCTGCCATCAGGTCGAGGCTGACCGCCGGAATGGTGCGCAGCAAGGTCGAGAGCATGTGCCCGCAGGCCAGCGCGAGCAATGCAAGGATCAGCGCGCGGGTGGCTCCCGCGTCGTTGGTGGCGGCGATGGTCATGGGCATTGCGTCCCGACAAGGTTTCGGGTGGGGGTTACATGATTGGTGGGTGCATGCCAACATCGGGAACGCCATGCCCGCAATGTCATGGACACGCAAGATCCTGGACGCGCAAGGCAACGCGCAAGGCAAGTGGCATCATGTATCTCGGCATCGATCTCGGCACCTCTGCCGTCAAAATCGTTCTGGTCGACGACGCGCAGCGCGTGGTGGCGAGCCGCAGCCGGTCGCTGACGGTCAGCTCGCCGCATCCCGGCCATAGCGAGCAGGACCCGGCGCAGTGGATCGAGGCCATTTTCGCGACGCTGGATGCGCTGAAGGCGGATCACGCGCGCGAATTGGCCGGCGTCGAGGGCATCGGCCTGTCGGGCCAGATGCACGGCGCAACACTGCTCGACGCCGGCCTCGTGCCGTTGCGGCCCTGCATTCTCTGGAACGACGGTCGGTCTGTCGCGGAATGCGCCGAGCTGGAGCGGCGCTGGCCCGCCTTGCGGACGACGACAGGCAACAAGGCGATGCCGGGATTCACCGCGCCAAAACTGCTATGGGTCGCCAGACACGAACCGGAGATTTTCGCCGCCACCAGGCTCGTGCTGCAACCAAAGGCCTATCTGCGCCTGGTGCTGACGGGCGAAACGATCGAGGATGTCTCGGACGCCTCGGGTTCGCTGTGGCTCGATGTTATCAGCCGCGATTGGTCGGATGAGGGGCTCGCCGCGTCCGCTCTGTCGCGCCGGCAGATGCCGCGTCTGGTCGAGGGCTGCGCGCCGTCGGCACGGCTGCGGAGCGAGATGGCGCAGCGCTGGGGCATGACCGGGCGGCCGATGATCGCCGGCGGGGCCGGCGACAATCCTGCGGGAGCCGTCGGCATCGGCGCCATCAATCCCGGCGCGGCCTTCATTTCGCTCGGAACCTCCGGCGCATTGCTGGTGCCGACCGACACGATCGCGGCCAACCCGGAGCGGGTCGTGCACACCTTCTGTCACGCCGTCCCCGACAGATGGATTCAAGCCGGCGCGATCCTCTCGGCGGCATCGTGCCTGGCCTGGATCGCGCGGTTGTTGGGGACCTCCGAGGCCGACCTGCTGGCGCCGCTCGGGTTGCACCCAAAGGCGCCGTCGTCCGTCAGCTTCCTGCCGTACCTCTCCGGCGAACGCACCCCGCATGATGACCCGGATGTGCGCGGCATGCTCGACGGGCTCAGTCACGCCACCGATCGTGACGCCATCGTGCAAGCCGTGCTGGAAGGCGTCGCCTTCGCGCTTGCGGATTGCCGGGACGTGCTTGCCGAGACCGGATTGGTGATCGCTGAGGCCGATGTCATCGGCGGTGGCTCGCGGTCGCGGTTCTGGCTGTCGGTGCTGGCCAATGTCCTGAACGTTCCCGTGCATCGCTTTGCCGACGGCGAGACGGGCGCGGCGTTTGGTGCGGCGCGGCTCGGCCGCCTCGCCGTCACCGGGGAGGCGATCGATACCGTCTGCACCGCGCCACGGCGCGTCGAGACGTTCGAGCCCGACCGCGCGCTTGCGCAGGCCTATGCCGAGCGACTTCCGGAATGGCGCCGCCTGTACCGGCCGCGACGCTGATCGCGCACCAGATGGTGCGCGACGATGTGGCGAAGAAAAGGCATTGCGTTCGAGATCGGTTCCGCCCGGAAAAGATAAATGCGGCGCCGGACCGTTCGTCGGCATGCGGGAGCTATTGCCCTGCGCCGCGGCCTTTTGTTTAATGCGCCACGCGCCAGGGACCGAACGAGACGCGGGTGAGATTACGATGCCGCCGTCGGCGCGCCGGGGAGGTGTGATGAGCGAGCCCATCCTCGAGATGCGCCGGGTCTCCAAATCGTTCTTCAGCATCAAGGCGCTGCGCGACGTCGACCTCACCGTCTACGCTGGCGAAATCCACGCCTTGATGGGCGAGAACGGCGCCGGCAAATCCACCCTGATGAAGATCCTGTCGGGCGCCTACCGGCCAGACACCGGCAGCGAAATCCGCATCGACGGCCAGCCGGTGCAGATCAGCGGCCCGCACGGCGGCCGCGCGGCCGGTATCGCGATCATCTATCAGGAACTCTCGCTTGCGCCCAATCTGAGCGTTGCGGAGAATATCTATCTCGGTCGCGAGGTCTCCCGCGGCGGCTTGCTGGCGCGCGAGGCGATGCAGGCCGGCGTCGGTCCGATCCTTGCGCGGCTCGGCGCGGATTTCACGGCGCAGACTCTGGTGGCCAATCTCTCGATGGGCCAGCGTCAACTGGTCGAGATCGCGCGCGCGCTGCATGCCCGCTCCAGGATACTGATCATGGACGAGCCGACCACCGCGCTGTCGGCCGGCGAGAGCGAAAGGCTGTTCGCGCTGATTCGTCAGCTGCGCGCCGAAGGTCTCGCCATCATCTACATCTCGCATCGCATGGACGAGGTCTATGCGCTCGGCGACCGCGTCACCGTGCTGCGTGACGGCACGCTGGTCGGTTCGCTCGACAAGCCGGACATCCGCGCCGACGCCATCGTCCGGATGATGGTGGGACGCGACGTCTCGTCCTTCTACAAGAAGGAGCATGATCTCAAGGCGCGGCCGGGAGCTCCCGTGCTTGCGGCCGTCGACATCGCGGACAACAGGCGCGTCAAGGGATGTTCGCTGACGGTGCATGCGGGCGAGGTCGTCGGTCTCGCCGGCCTGGTCGGCGCCGGCCGCACCGAGCTTGCGCATCTGATCATCGGCGCCGCGCCCATGATCTCGGGCCATGTCGAGATCGAGGGCCGCGCGGTCCGCATCCGCACGCCCGGCGAGGCGCTGGACGCGGGCATTGCCTATCTCACCGAGGACAGGAAGGCGCTCGGCCTGTTTCTCGACATGTCCTGCCTCGACAACATCAATCTCGCTGTGCTGGGACGCGATGCGAAATTCGGCGGCATCCTCGACCGAGACAAGGCTCGCGACCGCGCCAAACGCGCGTTCGCGGCGCTCGGAATCCGCGCTGCCAATGTCGGCGTTCCCGCCGGCGGGCTCTCCGGCGGCAACCAGCAGAAGGTGCTGCTGTCGCGGTTGCTCGCGATCGGTCCGAAAATCCTGATCCTCGACGAGCCGACGCGCGGCGTCGACGTCGGCGCCAAGTCCGAGATCTATTCGATCATCGACAATCTCGCGAAATCGGGCGCCGCGGTTCTCGTCATCTCGTCCGACCTGCCCGAGATTATCGGCATCTGCGACCGCGTCGTCGTGATGCGCGCGGGGCGGATCGCCGGGCAGATCCGGCGCGACGCGAAATCGCCGCTCAATCAGGAGGAGATCATGGCACTCGCCACCGGAACGGAGCAGCTCGATGCCTGAGAACGGCGCTTCCTCCAACACCGTACCTGCAAAGGCCGCCCCAGCCGGATCCGGTGTTGCCGCCGCGCAGGAGACGAAGCGGCAGCGTACGCGGATGATCATTCGCGCGGTCGGCATGCTGCCGGTGCTGCTGTTGCTGTGCATCGGCTTTCATGTTCTGTCGGACGGCCGCTTCTTCACCGGCCAGAACATCGGCATCGTGGTGCAGCAATCCGCGGTCAATACCGTGCTGGCCGCGGGCATGACCTTCGTCATCCTCACCGGCGGCATCGACCTCTCGGTCGGCTCCATCCTGGCGGCGTCGGCGATGGCCGGGTTGATCGTCTCCAAATTCCCCGATCTCGGGGCGCTGTGGTTGCCGGCCGCGGTGCTCACCGGCGCCGTTTTCGGCATCCTCAATGGCGCCTTGATCGCGCTGTTGCGCCTGCCGCCCTTCATCGTCACGCTGGGGTCGTTGACCGCCGTGCGCGGTGCGGCGCGCCTGCTCGGCGCCGACACCACGGTGTTCAATCCGTCTATACCCTATGCCTTCATTGGCAACGGCGCCGTGACTCTCATTCCCGGTGTCGTGTCGATACCGTGGCTCTGGGTGATCGCGTTGC
Organism: Bradyrhizobium sp. LB14.3; assembly: GCF_040547985.1. Lineage (NCBI taxonomy): Bacteria > Pseudomonadati > Pseudomonadota > Alphaproteobacteria > Hyphomicrobiales > Nitrobacteraceae > Bradyrhizobium > Bradyrhizobium sp. LB14.3. Next base: position 108,095 of record NZ_JBEPQT010000007.1, on the reverse strand, counting down.
TGGTCATCCTGGTGTCGTGGCTGGTGCTCAAGCGCACCGTGCTCGGGGTGCACATCTACGCGGTCGGCGGCAACGAGAGCGCCGCGCGGCTCGCCGGCATCAAGGTCTGGGCCGTGCTGATCTTTGTCTATGCAGTGTCTGGCCTGCTCGCGGGCCTCGGCGGCGCGATGCAGGCGGCGCGCCTCTACGCCGCCAACGGCCTGCAGCTCGGCCAGTCCTACGAGCTCGACGCCATCACCGCCGTGATTCTGGGCGGCACCTCCTTTGTCGGCGGCATCGGCTCGATCTGGGGAACGCTGGTCGGCGCGCTGATCATTGCCGTGTTGTCGAACGGCCTGATCCTGATCGGCGTGTCCGACGTCTGGCAATATGTGATCAAGGGCCTGGTGATCATCGGCGCGGTGGCGCTGGACCGCTATCGGCTGCAGGGCTCGGCCCGCACTTGAGCGCGGGAGAGATGCAGCCGGAGCCGCGCCCTCATGTCCATTCCGTCACGGCAACTGGTCGCCGTGCCGGAGATTCAACAGACCAGGGAGGAAGCCAATGTTGAAGACGATCTCGCTTGCCGGCGCCGCGATGGCGCTCGTCCTGAGCTCTGCTCCGTCCTTCGCCAAGGAACTCAAGTCGGTTGGCATTTCGCTGGGCTCGCTCGGCAATCCGTTCTTCGTCGCGTTGTCGAAGGGCGCCGAGTTCGAGGCCAAAAAGACCAATCCCAACGTCAAGATCACCACCGTCGGCTTCGAGTATGATCTCGGCAAGCAGGTGACCCAGATCGACAATTTCATCGCCGCCGGCGTCGACCTGATCCTGCTCAATCCCGGCGATCCCAAGGCGGTCGGCCCGGCGATCAAGAAAGCGCAGGCCGCCGGCATCGTCGTCGTTGCCGTCGACACCGCAGCCGAGGGCGCCGACGCCACGGTGACCACCAACAACGTCCAGGCCGGCGAGATCTCCTGCCAGTACATCGTCGACAAGCTCGGGGGCAAAGGCGACGTGATCATCGAAAACGGCCCGCAGGTTTCCGCGGTGATCGATCGCGTCGTCGGCTGCAAGAACGTGCTCGGCAAGAACCCCGGCATCAAGGTCCTGTCCAACGACCAGGACGGCAAGGGCTCGCGCGAAGGCGGCCTCACGGTGGCGCAGGGTTATCTGACCCGCTTCGCCAAGATCGACGCCATTTTCGCCATCAACGATCCGCAGGCGATCGGCACCGACCTCGCGGCGCGCCAGCAGCACCGCACCGGCATCGTCATCACCGCGGTCGACGGCGCGCCCGACATCGAAGCGGCGCTCAAGGACCCGCAGGCGGCGCAGATCCAGGCCTCCGCCTCGCAGGACCCGTTCTTCATGGCCCGCCGCGCCGTGCAGGTCGGCGTCAGCATCCTCAACGGCCAGAAGCCGGCGTCCACAGTCGAACTGCTGCCGTCGAAACTCGTGACGCGCGACAATGTCGGCGAGTACAAAGGCTGGACCTCGGACCGGACGCAGTAGCGGGCGAGAAACGGCCGGCGCCGGATGTGGCGCCGGCCTCTCGCGGAGTGCGAACCTGCCGCCCGTACCAACCTCGGCTGCGGCCGCCTAACTGCAAGGCCTGCCAGACAGATGGCAGATGTCATCGGCTGTCGCGCCACGCAATGAGATACAACGGGGACCTGCGCACCTCTCCAATGGTGGTCCTCGAAAGGCCCATGTCGGCAAGCAGCCGATCATCAAGTGCGAGAAGTTCCTGGTACTGCCGTCGTCGTTCCAAGGCGCACGCTAGTTCAGCCAGCCACGCAAGCGGATTCTTCCACCGTCTAACGTCCGAAAGAGACAGCGCAGTAGGGGTGATGGTACAAGTCGAATTGGAAGTCGTGCTGCCGCAAGACATGTTTCACCTCCGTATTGGAGCGAAACAACACTTGGCTACGGGAGCTCATCGGGCGGTTGTCGAATGTCCCGAGTCGTTTATGTACCATGCTGGGCTCTGGTGCTCAAGTGATACCGCGCCGAGCGTTCCTCATGGCCCACCGCGCCGTGCAGGCGGCTTCCACACTCGATCTGCTGTCCGTGAGGATAAGGGCTGGATCTCGGAGCGGACGCAGTAGGGGGCCAGGGGGTAAAAGGCGGCCGGCGCCGCGTGCGGGGCCGCCGACGCGCGTGGGGAACTGTTTACGAAGGCCTGGAGAGGTTGACGGTGGCCGGGCTAACCCGCGAGCTCGTTACGATCATGAGGTCTTAAATTCTGTCCCAAACAAATCCGCAGATTCTTGTTGAGCGAAGTCTGCTTTTTGACGTGAACCGGGCCATGCGCTTCACTAGGTTTCATCTCTGCCTTTGACCCGAAGAAGACATAGAGAAATCGCGATATTAGATGTTTTCTTTGCTTTCTGCTTGCTGTTGTTTCCGTACCATCGCTATGCAGAGCCTGATCCACAGACGGCGGTTTTCGCCGGGTGGGATATGATTGAGTGCGATGTTCAAGCCTTTCGGGTCATGCTCCCTGAGAAAAGCAATGTCTTCGTCTAAGCCATCGGCCCAATCGGTATCGTTGGTCATGTATTCTCGTCGCGTGGACAGTCAGGAGCTGCATCTGACGCGATAGCGGCGCGAACAGCGTTACCTAAGCAGGGTAGCGCCATTTCAACGCGCGGCGCAGGAAAAGCAAAGCCACAATGATTGCGACGGCGGCGAGCCAGAGGAAGGCTGGCACGGGCGATTGATTGTGAATGTGGGCGATGTACAGCACGAGGGCCAACAGAATGGCAACTAAACCGTTCGACACCCAATACAACGGCGAGCGCCCAATTCCAGTTGCTGCGAGTTCTGTCGCCCGTTCAGTCGCGTCGCCCGCCTAGTGAGCCACCAATAAAAGGCGAAAGAGGGGAGGGCAACGATCCAGGACATTCCCAAGCTTTTCTCATGCAACCTTGTAGATGACCCTATTGGGAATACTCAAATTGAATGGATCAGTTTAACGCAACCGACCGCAGCCCAGCACGTCGCCTACTGGCCCGTCGCCGACCTTCGCTTAACAGGGCCGCTATGTCTGCTTTGAGGAGAGAAGCCGACCTACGGCACCTCGGTGCGGGAGTCAGCCTGTGACCCGGAGCGGACATCTGCGTCCAAATCTTCCGAAAGTGCATAGACGTGGCCGGTGATCGGCATAGCCTACCTAAGGCGAACATTATTTCCTCGCGGCTACCGGGAGCGAGCATCGTGATCAAAATCGCGAGTTTCCTTTCATCATCAAGTATTCTCCTTTGCATATCGCTCGCACCGGGGTCGGCCCAGCAGATCACGGGCACGCCAGGTTCGCCCAGCGCGACTATGACCCTTGATGGCAAGCAACTTCCGCCTGAGCCTCCGAAGTTTGGCGGCGAGATCAACGAGGTTGCGAAGGATTCCAAGCCGTACTGGCCCCCATCGGTGGTGCCGCCCAAGGGCACGCCCAACGTGCTGCTGATCATGACCGACGACCAAGGTTATGGCGTGACTGGCACCTTCGGTGGCGTCATCCCGACCCCAAACATGGATCGCATCGCCGAGACGGGTCTGCGCTACACGCAGTTTCACTCGACGGCGCTTTGCTCGCCGACCCGAGCAGCGCTGATCACTGGCCGCAATCACCATTCGGTTGGGTTCGGCGTGATCGGTGAATTGTCGACCGGCTACCCAGGCTACGATTCCGTCATCGGACCCGAGTCCGCAACGGTCGGGACCATTCTGCGTGACAACGGCTTTGCCACCTCATGGTTCGGCAAGAACCATAACACTCCGACCTATCTATACAGCGCGGCCGGACCATTCGATCAATGGCCGGTCGGCATGGGGTTTCAGTATTTCTATGGGTTCATGGGCGGCGAGACCGATCAGTGGACGCCATATCTTTACAAAAATACGACCCAGATTTTTCCGTGGATCGGTAAGTCCAGCTACAATCTCACCACCGACATGGCGGACGAAGCCATCAACTACATGAACAGCTTAAACGCGGCCGCACCGGACAAGCCGTTCTTCCTCTATTACGTTCCTGGCGGCACCCACTCGCCGCATCAGCCGAAGAAGGAATGGATCGACAAGTTCAAAGGCAAGTTCGACATGGGCTGGGAGAAGCTGCGCGAGCAGATCTTCGCCAACCAGAAGCGACTCGGGGTCATCCCGGCGAATACCCAACTCACTGCCTGGCCGGATACCCTGCCGAAGTGGGATTCGCTCTCATTGATCCAAAAGAAAGTGTACGCGCGGGAGGCGGAGGTGTTTGCCGCTTACGCAGCCTATACCGACAACGAGATCGGCCGCGTCATCCAGGCGGTCGAGGACATGGGCAAGCTCGACAACACGCTGATCATCTATATCAGCGGCGATAACGGCACCAGCGCCGAAGGCACGCTAGAGGGCACCCCGAACCAGATGACGGCCTACAACGGCGTGCTGAAACTCCCTGAAGCCGAGCTAATGCTGCACTACGAAAATTGGGGCTCCGACAAGACCTACCCGCATATGTCGGTCGCTTGGTCGTGGGCGTTTGATACGCCGTTCAAATGGACCAAGCAGGTGGCATCGCACTTCGGTGGGACCCGGCAAGGCATGGTCATGTCGTGGCCTGGCCACATCAAGGACGTTGGCGGCATTCGCAGTCAGTTCCACCACATCATTGATATCGTGCCGACGATCCTTGAAGCCACCGGGATTCAGGCGCCAGCGACGGTCAATGGCATCGCTCAAAAGCCGATCGAGGGCGTGAGCATGGCCTACACATTTGATCAAGCCAACGCCAACGCACCGTCAAAGCGCGACACACAATATTTCGAGATGTTCGCCAACCGCGGCATCTACTCCGATGGCTGGTATGCGTGCACGACGCCGCCCGAAGCACCTTGGCTTATGGGCACGGCAAAGATGCCTGACATCAACGAGTACAAGTGGGAACTCTATAACATTGCTGACGACTTCTCGCAGAACAACGACGTCGCGGCCAAAAACCCTGACAAGCTAAAGGAGCTGCAGGCACTCTTCCTAAGCGAGGCGACGAAATACCAGGTCTTGCCGCTGGACAATTCCGTGTTGCCGCGCCTCGTCACGCCGCGGCCTAGCGCGACCGCTGGAAAAACTGTTTTCACCTACACGGGAGCGAACCCCGGCATTCCCGCCGAAAATGCGCCCAGCATCATGAACAAGGACTACAAGATCACTGCCGACATAACCGTTCCGGCTGGCGGCGCGGAGGGAATGATCGTCACGCTCGGCGGCCGGTTCAGCGGCTATGGCCTCTATTTGCTGAAGGGCAAGCCGGTCTTCGTTTACAATATGCTGGATCTGAAACGATACCGCTGGGAAGGCGGCGTAGGCGCGCGCGACTGGTTGGGCTCTGCGCTCAAGCCGGGCAAGCACACCATCGTATTCGATTTCAAATATGACGGTCCGGGACCGGCCAAGGGTGGCACCGGGGTACTCTCGGTTGATGGCAGGGAATATGCCCGCCGGTCGATTCCGCACTCTATTGGGTTCTTGATGGCCATCGACGAGTCCTTCGACATCGGCGTCGATAGCCGCACGGGTGTGGATGACAGCTACAAGCTGCCATTCCAGTTCACCGGAAAGATTGACAAGCTGACATTCAACCTCGGTCCGACGCAGATGACCGGCGATGAACAGAAGTCAACACGGCACGCACTTGAAAGAATGCGCGACTGAGCCGGCAGGCTCAATCACGCGTTTTCCGCTGTTGGCCCAAAAACGGACAGGTTTTCCGCCGCGATCAGTGTCCGCTTGCGGTCCGAAAGTAGACGTTCACATTGAGCGCGCGCGAGTCGGGGAATGCCCGTCGATCACGTCGCGAGTAACCGTGGATGCTGACATAATGCTGTCAGCAGCGGGTCGTTACATATGACCGCCCGAACCGGCACGACAAGCCAAGGAACCCCACGATGGATCATCCAACTACGCAGGGTTCGCTCCGCGACGGCTTTCTGGCGGATTGCAAGCGGATTCACCGCGAATGGGATGCGCGCACCAAGTCGCTAGATACTGACGGACTGATCTCTCTCTATGCCCAAGATGCCATTCTCGAAACGCCTCTAGTGCCGGCAATCTTTGAAGGGCGCAGCGGCGTCCTTCGTGGGCATCGGGAGATTCGTCCGTTCTTCGAAGAGGGCGCGCGCCGCCGGCCGAACGAACTCGTACGGTGGTACAGAAACGACAATTGGTTCACCGACGGTAAACGGGTTCTGATTTGGGAGTATCCCCGGCAAGCCCCCGACGGAGATCAAATCGAACTCATGGAAGTCATGGAAATCGAGCATGGTCTCATCCAACATCATCGAATTTACTGGGGATGGTTCGGCGTTAACCAGCTTACACAGAACGCGGTACGTAAGCCGACCATGACGACATAGCGGCAGGATTTCTTGCGCTGAACTGAGTCTGCTTCTGGCCCTTAGCCGACCTCTAGCCTGGCGCCGAGCATGTCCGCTCTTGACGGCGTAGCCGACTAAATCCCTCACAGACTTAAGGGAATGATCAAGGGTGCAAGTCTGTGGGGCGTCTGCTGCGTGTCCCCGCCACCGTGTTCGGCAACAACAATTGCGATTTTCGCTGGCTCGCCTTCAAGGTCTATCCGGCAACTCACGACAGCTCCCTAAGTAGCTTCCGCGCGTCTTCCAGCACGGCCCGCACCTGCTTTCGTTCAGCGGCCGCATCACGGGTGAATGCGCCATGCCTCCACGCATTCTGATTTCCTTTCGGCGCGCCCGATCTTCGCGCGCCGCCGTGCATGCGGCAGCGGGCCCTGCTTTGCACGGCCGGCGCGCGACAGGCGGAGCCGCTGCGCGTCTCGGCGCCGCAGCGCGGGCTCGTCATCATCGCGCGCGTGTTGCGGATGTGATCGCCGGTCATGCGCCGGCGCCTTGTCTGGATTCAGCCTGTTCGCATTCGCAGGTCTCGCGCGGCGGGACCGGTCCTGCATCTGTCGCAGCGCCCGGCTCCGCGACGATCATGCTCGCGTGTTGCGTGACGTTGCCCACGATCGCCCTGCCGCCGTCCTGCACCGACAAATTCCGGACCGTGATCGCGCGCTCGCCGTTGTTGCGGTGGCGGCTGAGTGCCTCGATCTGGCTTGCGAAGGTGCGGGTCAGCCGGGTCAATGCGCGTGTGATGCTTTCCTGCTGCTGGACGTCGCCGCTGCAGGCGAGGCGGCAGGCGGAGCGCATCGCCGCCGTGTGAACGGACACCATCTGCACTGCGAGCATGGCTTCGATCGAATCCTTCGGTGCGATGCTCTTCACCATCGAGATCATGAAGGCGAGATTGGCTTCATCGGGCTCTCGTCCGATCGCGCTGGCCTTCACCAATTGCCTGAGCAGACCATGTAGCGCGTCGCGGTCGGCGGCGCCGAGCGCCTCGGCGAGCAGGCGTTCGCCGGCTTGCGGGTCGGTATGGTGGATCACAATCCGCCGTTTGTAGAGTTTGATCCGCGGGTTGGCGGCAAGGCCGCTGAGATCGTTTGCCGCAACCGGCAGCATGCCGTGGCGTTTCGCTGATGTCGTCATGTGTTGTCCTTTGCCGGCGCGGGCTCATGGCGCGCGAAATCAATCGCTCGCTTGCTGCGCGCTTGGGCGATTTTCGAGATGTCGATGAAGGGCTTACGCGCAATCGCCGCTAGGCGCCCCGTGGTCGGGCGGTGTGACGCTGGCGATTGTTGCGATGATGCCATCATGCCGGTGTTTTGCCCGACGAGTCAAACGGCTTTGCGTGCTGCGCAATCCCTGTCACTGCAAGTTCTCGTCCGTGCAAGTCCTTGTTCTGACAGGGAGCGGCTACTGTGCATGGGGTTGTTTTCGCGTTTTCTGTTTCGATGCTGCCCTGACGTGCCGCCGCGCCGGCGCCAACGGCACGATCGCCTGCCGTTGGTGAAGGCCGGCAGGCTGCGCGCGCTCGCGGTGTCATCAGCCGAGCGGCTGCCATCGCTGCCTGACGTGCCGACCGTCGGGTGCGCAGTTTGCACGAAATGCCGGAGTGGCCGATCCCTATCCGATGCCGGCCATCTGAGCTAACCGCTCGAGCAGCGGCCGCTGTCCCGCGTTGATCTTCTTGTGCGCTGCTTCGAGCGTGAACCATTCGGCACGATCGACCTCGGGGAAGGTCTGTCGTTTGCCGCTACGTGGCGGCCATTCCATCTCGAACATGTTGCTGCGAATGCTGCGCACGTCGATGTCGAATTCGGCAGCGAACGCGGTGACGACCTTGCCGCCGCGCTGCTTGACCTGCCCAAGCGAGGTCAGCGGCATGGACAATGCGAAGCCGAGCTCTTCGGCAAACTCCCGCCGCGCTGCAGCTTCCGGATCTTCCCTGTCCGTATGCTCGCCCTTCGGGATTGACCATGCACCGAAGTCCTTGTTGCGCCAGAACGGCCCTCCGGGATGAACAAGGAGAACCTCGACTTCCCGCCGCTTTCGATATGCGAGGATCCCGGCACTGGTCGACGGCATGGCTGATTCCCTGCAGGCGGACCAACGGAAGCCGTTCCATCGAGCGGCTTGCGGATTTGTGCATCAGCCGGCAGATCGCTCGCGCGCGGCGAGACGGATGGCTCGGGTTTTCGCGCTCTTTCCGGCCGCGCGCGCTTCAATCATGCTGCGCCTCTTGGCGTGAGTCGAGGCGTTCTTCCGGAGCAGGGTTGCGATCCGCTTGCGTGCACGGCTGGTATTCAACCGGGCGGCCAGTTCCTCGGCCTTGCGAATGATGGTGGCGGCCGAGGGCGTCAGGTTGACCGGAACCCAGGCGACGTCTTTCGTCTTGGACAGGCTGCCGATGCCCTCGCAGGGAGCTTCGCGTGGCAGGTCGATCCGGATCGCGAGGGCCTCCGTGCGTTCGGTCCAGTCCTCGGCCTTGGTGCCCGTGATGATGCGGACATAGTCGCGCGTCTCGCGCGGCAGCTCGCTCTCCTTGGCGAGCCATTTCTGGATCCGGCCGGGACCCGCGTTGTAGGCGGCCGCGGCCAGGCCGAGATTGCCGAAATCGTCGCGCAGCTTGCGCAGGAATTTTGCGGATGCCGGCAGCGCCTTCATCGGATCGAAGGGATCATCTAACCCGACCTCCGCCGCTGTTTCCGGCATGAATTGAGCGACGCCCTGTGCGCCGGCCTGGCTGACCTCGTTGGACCTGAAGCGGCTCTCCTGCCAGATCAGGCGGGCGAAGAATGGCACCGGAATGCCGCTGGCCTCGGCTGCTCCACGAAGCGCGTGGCAGAATCGTTCCGTCCGCGAAACCGGCGCCTGCGTGACAGGCTCGTTCGCAAGCGGCTCGGGTGTCTCCTCATGGGCCGCACGTGCATTGGCGAACTCGAGGGCCTGCACGCTTGCGAGGAACAGTTCAACCACCGGAACAAGTGACGAGGCTTGCGTGTTTTCAAGAACAGCGCGTTCGAAAGCTGATGTCTGGCGGGACGCCGGATCGAGGTCGCACATCAGAATCATAAACGCGGCGCAGGCCGCGACGACAAATCGCATTGCGTGGACAACCTCGAACTGTGGGTGAACGGCCGGCGCTGCGCCGACGATGATAAGGAGTTCTTAGACGATAAGGAGTTCTTAACCGTGTGATTGCGGCAAAGCTGCGGTCTCGTCGGTTCCGCCGGTGCTACTACGGTGTTCCCGCCGGGAAGCTCTCCGCCGTTTTGCGGGACATATTGGGACGAGCGACATGATGCGATGGATTATTGGCGCGGCGATCTCACTGTCGGTGATCTGTCCGGCGCTTGCAGGGCATCTCGATGCAGCGGCGGTGAACGATGCTGTGCGTCCTGCGAAACAGCGGGCTACCGACAAGATCAGCGCGTCCGTTGTGAAGCTTCAAATCATGCTGGACCGTGCGCAGTTCTCGCCCGGCGAAATCGACGGCAAGTTCGGCGAGAACGCGCAGAAGGCGTTGAAGGCATTTTCCGAGCAGAGCGGTATCGCATCCGACAAGACGATCGCGCCGGAGCTTTGGGACAGGCTGAGCGCGGCGAGCGAAGGTCCGATGGTTGTCGACTACAAGATCACCGACGCCGATGTGAAGGGGCCGTTCCTGAAAGAGCTGCCAGGCAAGCTCGAGGACATGAAGGCGCTGAAGGCGCTGAGCTACACCAGCCCGCTCGAGGGGCTCGCCGAAAAATTCCACATGAGCGGCGACCTGCTTCGGACGCTCAATTCCGGCAAGTCGTTCGACAAGGCCGGCGAGACGATCACTGTCGCAAATGTCCCTGCACGAAGAGAGCTGCCACCCGTTGCGCGGATCGAGATCGACAAGAGGAACGGGACGCTGAGGGCGTTCGACGGGGCCGGCCGCCTGCTCGCATTCTATCCCGCGACAATCGGCAGTCCGGACCGTCCGACGCCGAAGGGGACGCTCAAGGTCACCAGCACCGACGAGAAGCCGACCTATCACTACAATCCTGACTACAAGTTCAGCAGCGTCAAATCGAAACAGCCGTTCGATGTCCAACCGGGCCCGAACAATCCGGTGGGGGCATATTGGATCGGCTTGTCGGCGCAGGGTTACGGCATCCACGGCACGGCGGAGCCCGACAAGGTCAGCAAGTCGGCGTCGCACGGCTGCGTCAGGCTGACCAATTGGGACGTGCGCGCGCTCGGTGACCACGTCAAGCGTGGCACACCGGTGGTCTTCCTGGATGCTCCGACGGAGTCGGCGTCCAAGTAGCGGGGGAAGTCCGGCGGCAGACGCGCCTCGAACTGATCCTTGAAACTAATCCTTGGGAAAGTCTTTGGGAAAGTCTTGGCGCAGCGCGATCTCGGCGGCATCGCCGGGCGACAGCACCGTCTGGTCGAACGCTGTTTGCGGTCTCGTCATGATGTCGTAGGGCGAGATGCCCCTTGATGGGCTTGTCCATGAGCTCGCGAACGCAGTCGGCGAGCGTGCCGTTCAAATCAGCCGGCAACGAATGCGAGCAGGGTGCCGTTGGCCTTGGCCGGCGGTACGCAGATCGCAGGTCCGCTGCGCACAGCTGCCGAACCGAGCGCCTTCTCGGTGGCCGCGAGATCGCCGCTCACGAGCACCAGGGCCGCGCCGCCGCGTTCGGAAAGTCCCGCGATCGGCACACCGGGATAGCGCTTGCCGAGCTGGTCCAGCGTCAGATAGACGAAATCGGCACGGTCGCCGCCGGATGGCACGGTCACTGCGCCGTCGTCCCCGGTCTTTGGCGCGCGGTCGATCAGCCGCCCCAAATGCGCGGCTTCCTTCGCGGGCTCGGGCGTCGCGATCAGCGTCTGCTTAATCCGCTTCGCCGCATTGGCGTGCTTCATTAATTCGGGAATCCACACCGTGTCGCGGGTCTTGTGCTGGCAGGCGAAGATGCGCACGCCGCCGGGCGCCTCCGCGGTCGGCCACATGAAGGTGCGGAATTTCGCCGCCGAGACCGTGCCATCAGGCAGCGTCACGGGCCGTTCGAAATCGGTCGGGCCGATCGGCGTGAGACCGCGTGCGCGAATCTGCTCCGCGCCGGCGGCTGAATCGACCGCCGTGAAGGCGATGCGCTCGATGCCCTCTCCCCGCTTGTCGAGGAAGGCGCGCGCGGGCGCATTGTGTTCGGTCGCAATGAGGACGCCGAGCAGCTCCATATAGTCCGGGTCGAACATGATGGTGTAGTTGCCGGTTCCCATATGCGCGCTGTGGGTGCCGCGCGGCGAGAGGGTGAAGCCGAGCTGTTTGTAATTCGCGGCGGCCTTGTCGAGGTCCGGAACCATGACTACGGCGTGGTCGATACCGATGACGTTCTTGAGGGCCACTGTTCTTTCCCCGAATGCAAACTAACTTCAGGCCACGACGGCGGCCACTGCTGCCTGTCTACGCCGGATAGGCGATCAAGTCATTTTCAAATCGGCGGGAAAGGCGGAATTTCATTCCGCGAAATGCTCTCTTGACGCGCGATGGCGTCAGCGAGCCTGCTCGATATAGGCGGCGAGGATGGCGCGCTCCTCGCTGGTCATTTCGGTGATGTTACCCGGCGGCATCGCATTGGACCAGGCTGCGACGCGACCGATCAGGCGGATGTTGCGATGGATATGCTCGGGCGCATCGAGCAATATGCCTTTCGGCGCGGTCACGATGCCGTCCCAGACAGGCTCGGTCGCGTGGCACATGCTGCAGCGGGACATCACGATCTCCTCGACATTGGCGAGCGTCGGTTGCACCGGAAGCACGCTTGTCCTGGCCTCGCGCGGCCCGGCCGCGGAGAGGAAGAGGATCGCGATCACGCCGACCGCTGCGACGCCCCACACCCACCATGGCGATTTGCGTCCGGCATGACTCTCGTTGAAGAAGTGGCGGATCACCGGGCCGAGCGCCAGGATGATCGCGACGATGATCCAGTTGAAGCGCGTGGCGTAGAGCAGGGGATAGTGGTTGCTGATCATCAGCACGACGACAGGGAGCGTCAAATAGTTGTTGTGGACCGAGCGTTCCTTGCTGGTCTTGCCGAGTTTCGGATCGGGTGCTTGCCCCGCGATCAGGGCGGCCACGATCTTCTTCTGGTTCGGGATGATCAACGCGAAGACGTTGGCGACCATGATGGTGCCGATGATTGCCCCGATCTGGTTGAAGGCGCCGCGGCCGCTCAGCACGTGGGTGAAGGCATAGGTCAACGCGACCAGGAACAGATAGCCGCCGATGGCGAACGGGAGTTCGCGCTGCGCAAGCCCGGTGCGGCAGGCGGCTTCATACAGCAGCCATGCCAGCGCGAGGCTGCAAAAGCTGAACAGCCCCGCCTGGAATGGCGTGAGGTCGAGGATCGACTTTTCGACCAGGAACAGATCGGCTTCGAGATAATACACCACCACCATCAGCGCGAAGCCGGACAGCCAGGTGGTGTAGGCCTCCCATTTGAACCAGGTCAGCTCGTCCGGCATCTGGGCGGGTGCAACCAGATATTTCATGATCCGGTAGAAGCCGCCGCCATGGACCTGCCAGGCCTCGCCCTGCACGCCGTCCGGCAGATCGCTGTTGGGCTTGAGGCTGAGGTCGAGGGCGATGAAATAGAAGGAACTGCCGATCCACGCGATCGCTGCCACCACGTGCAGCCAGCGGAGCAGCAGGCTCGCCCATTCCGATATGATGGATCCCCACATGATCACCCCATCAATTGCGGCAGCAATGCCGCAGCTTTGATGACCGCAACCGGCGGCCCCGCCCATACAATGTGTCGCACCGTTCGGCGGCATTTTCCAGTACGATGGGTTGCGGCTGATGCACATCGTGCGGGCATGAGCTGACGTAGGATTCGGCAGGCGTTTGACCTGTCGCAGAACGCTTGCGGGTCGATCGGCGTTGACGCCCCACACGTGAAGGCCGGAAGGAAACGACGTGAAGAACAGGATTTCGTTGGTGGCGATATCCGCGGGGTGGCTGGTCGCGATCGTGACCTGCGCACAGGCCGAGGCGGTGCTGCAGGGCAAGGACGCCTACGGCGATTGGCAGGCCGACAAGCCCGGCACGGTCAGGTTGATCCGGCCGCAGGACCTTGCAAAGCCCCGGGCCACGCCGTCGGTTGCGAGCTTCTCGCGCGTGGTGCCCCGGCCGCCGGAGGCTGCGCTTCAGGTGCCGGCCGGATTCAAGATCGAGCTGTTCGCCGAGGGCCTGCGCGCCCCGCGCATCATCAGGGTTGCGCCGAACGGCGACGTCTTCGTCGCGGAGACGCGCGCCGGCAACATCCGCGTGTTGCGCGCTGGTGAGGGCGGCAAGGTCGCGACCAACGAGGTGTTCGCGAGCGGACTGCGGCAGCCGTTCGGCATCGCCTTTTTCCCGGGCGGCGACAATCCGCAATGGGTCTATGTCGCCAACACTGACAGCGTCGTTCGCATTCCTTATCAAGCCGGTGACCTCAAGGCGCGCGGCAAGGCGGAGACGATCGTGGCGAGCCTGCCGCATGACGGCGGCCATTCCACGCGCGACATCGTCTTCACGCCTGATAACAAGCGCATGCTGGTCTCGGTCGGCTCGCTCAGCAACATCGCCGAAGGCATGGGTACGCCGCCGCGCGGATTGGAAGCGTGGTCGAAAACGCAGCCGCTCGGCGCCGCGTGGGCGAGCGAGACCGAGCGCGCCACCGTGCTCGCCTTTACTCCCGATGGTAAGGAGCGGAAGATCTACGCCACCGGCATCCGCAACTGCGTCGGCCTGGCGGTCCAGCCGCAGACCGGGCTGCCCTGGTGCTCGACCAACGAGCGCGACGGGCTCGGCGACGATCTCGTTCCTGACTACGTCACCAGCGTGAAGGAAGGCGCCTTCTATGGCTGGCCGTGGTTCTATGTCGGCGGCAATCAAGACCCGCGCCATGCCGGCGCGCGGCCGGACCTCAAGGACAAGGTTACCGTGCCTGATGTGCTGGTGCAGCCGCACTCGGCCTCGCTCGGCATGACCTTCTATCAGGGCACGCAGTTTCCATCCGAGTACCAAGGCGATGCCTTCGCCGCCGAGCACGGCTCCTGGAACCGGTCGAAGCGCACCGGCTACAAGGTGATCCGCATCCGGATGAAGGACGGCAAGCCGACGGGCGAGTACGAGGATTTCGTCACGGGGTTCGTGGTGAATGACACCGACGTGTGGGGGCGGCCCGTCGGTGTCGCCGTGGCGAAGGATGGATCGTTGCTGGTGTCGGAGGACGGCAACGGCACGATATGGCGGGTGACAAGCGTGCCGCGATGAAGGTGTACCCTCTCCCACAAGGGCAGAAGGGACAGCAGCGTGCTTGGGATGTCTACCCCCTGCGCACACTCGCGCCGCCATCCACCGGCAGCGTCACGCCCGTAATGAAGTTCGCCTCGTCCGATGCCAAGAACAGCGCGGCATTGGCGACGTCCCATCCCGTGCCCATCTTCCGGCGGAGCGGCACCTTACTGTCGCGCTCGGCTTCGACTTCGGCGCGGGTCTTGTGCCATTCGCGGGCGCGGGTGTCGACGGCCATCGGCGTGTTCATCAGGCCCGGCAGGATGACGTTGGCGCGGATGCCGTATTCGGCGTTCTGGTAGGCGAGCTGTTCGGTGAAGGCGATCATTGCCGACTTAGTCGCCTTGTAGGCGACGTACGGATACGTCGTGATCGCCGCCATCGAGGAGATGTTGATGATCGCGCCGCTGTTCTGCGCGCGCATGATCGGGATCACCTCTTTCGCCGCCAGAATGCAGCTCTTCAGATTGATGGCGACAACGCGGTCGAATGCCTCCTCGGTGATTTGCAGCAACTCGGCATCGCCGCCGGACAGGCTGACGCCGACATTGTTGTGCAGCACGTCGATGCGGCCCCAGCGCGAATGCGCGTCCGCCACCATCGCCTTGATGTCGGCGGACTTGGTCACGTCGGCCTTGAAGGCTGCGGCGGTGCCTTGCTGCGCGGCGATCATGGCGGCGGTTTCCTGCGCCGATTCCAGATGATGATCGACGCAAAGCACCTTGGCGCCCTCGCGCGCGAAGGTGAGCGCGGTGGCGCGGCCGTTGCCCATTCCCTCGCCGGGGCTTTGCCCGGCCCCGACTACGATCGCAATCTTGTCCTTCAAGCGCATGTCAGTTCACTCCGGGGATCGGGTACTGCTGGAGTACCTCTTTGTAATAAGGCTCGTTGTCGATCTTCATGGTGGCGAGCACGCGCACGACGCCGCAATAGAAAGCGATGGTCAGCACGAGGTCGACCATGTGTTCGTCCGAGAGATGCTGCTTGATCTCGGCAAAGGTCGCATCCGGCATCGCGAGCTCGCGTACCATCTCGCGGGCGCCTTTCAGGATCGCCTTGGCGAGCGGCTCGAGCTTCGAGGGCTTTCCGTTGGTCTCGGCCATCAGGCCGGCGATGTCCTCGTCGGTGACGCCGAATTCCTTGCCGATCTTCACGTGATGGGTGAATTCGTATTCCGACTTCTCCATCCAGCCGACCTGGAGGATCGCAAGCTCCCGCAGGCGCGGGTCGAGCTTGCTCTTGAAGCGGATGTAGCCGCCGATGCCGTTGAAGGCGCGCGCCATCTCCGGCGAGTTGACCAACAGCTTGTGCAGATTGGTGTTGCGCTTGAGCATGTCGCGATATTCAGGCGCGACCTGGTCGGCTTCGAGATAGGGTAGGCGGGCCATCCCTGGTGTTCCTTTCAGTGCTCTTGTGATCCACGTTCGGGGGCTTGGAGCGTCACGCCGCCGTCGACCACCAGCACCTGGCCGGTGATGTAGCGCGCGAAATTGCTGAGCAGGAACTTGACGGCATGGCCGACGTCCCAGCCGGTGCCTTCGGTCTTCAGCAGTGAGGCCATGGCGCGCTGCGCGCGCGCCTGCTCGCTCATGCCGCGGGCATAGACCATCGGCGTGTACATCGGTCCCGGGCAGATGCAGTTGACGCGGATGTTGTCGCGGCCGTGATCGACCGCCATCGCGCGGGTCAGCCCGATGATCGCGGCCTTTGATGTCGTGTAGGTCGTGAGCCCACGCGGCCGCAGCGCCGAGATCGAGGAGATGTTGACGATCGCGCCGCCTTTGGCGGTCTTGATCATGGCGGGGATCGCATGCTTCGAGAGCAGGAACATGCTCTCGACATTGACCTGCATGACGCGGCGATATTGCTCGGGCGTCTCGTCGACCACGCTGCCCCGGCTGCCGATGCCGACATTGTTGTCGAGAAAATCGAGCCGGCCCCAGCGATCGAGCGCCGCTTCGACCAGTGCCTTGCAATCGCCCTCGCTGGTGACATCGCCGCCATGGGCTGCGGCAGTGCCGCCCTCGGCTGAGATCATCTCCACGGTGCGCTCGGCGAGCTTGAGGTTGCGGTCCGCCACCAGCACCTTGGCGCCCGCGCGTGCCAGCAGGATTGCAGCAGCACGGCCATTGCCGATACCGTCGCCCGCAGCGCCGCCTCCGCTGACCATCGCTACCTTGCCGCCGAAACCGGCATCGTCCTCGGGGCCCCGCATGTCGTTCTTCCCAATTATTTTCGTGCAGATTAGCAATCGTCCCCGCCGGAGAGAAGGGCGCTCCTCCTGCATTCATGTCATTGACATCGCATGGAATTGCATGTCGCGGCCGGCGCATTGCGCAGGGCTGGTCCTTGCGGCTGAGGAACCGTTTTCCCGCGACTGCGTTTGCTGCCGGAGCCTTTCCCGCGCTAGGCTCTGTCCCGGGGCTTCCCAACCGCCAGTGGCTTGCCGATGAATCTGCTCGATCCACAAGGGCCTGTGGCTGCGGCCAACAGCACGATCCTGGTCGATTCCGTCTTCATCATGCTCGCGATCGTGGTGCCGACCATCATCGCGATCCTCGGCTTTGCGTTCTGGTTTCGCGCCTCCAATCCGAGGGCGCACTTTCAGCCGGACTTCGTCTATTCCGGGCGCGTCGAGATGGTGGTGTGGGCGATCCCCGCGCTCACCGTGATCCTGCTCGGCGGCGTCGCCTGGATCGGCTCGCACCAGCTCGATCCCGCAGCACCCGTGCCCGGCACTGGCAGCCCGGTCCGCATTCAGGCCGTCTCGCTCGACTGGAAATGGCTGTTCATTTATCCCGACCAGCGCATCGCCACCGTCAACACGCTGACGGTGCCGGCCGGCGCCGAGCTGAACTTTCAGCTGACGTCGTCGAGCGTGATGAACACGTTCTTCATCCCGCAACTCGGCAGCATGATCTACACCATGAACGGCATGGTGACGAAGCTGAACCTGCGCGCCGACAGCGAAGGCAAGCTGCAGGGCCTGTCGGCGCATTTCTCCGGCGACGGTTTTCCGGACATGATGTTCGACGTCAACGTGATCTCGCCGCTCGCCTTTCCGGACTGGGTGGCGGCGACGGCGAAGAGCGATGCCGTGCTCAACGAAGAGAGTTACAAGAAGCTGATGCAGCAGGGCATCGAAAAGGGCAGGCCGACCTACCGGCTCGACGATCCCAGGCTGTTCGACCTGATCGCGAGCCAGCACATTCCGCCAGGACCGGGGCCAGAGCTGATCTCCGATGCCGGCCGTCCGCACAGTGGAGGTCATGATGCTCGGTAAGCTCGACTGGTCGGCGATCCCGTTCGACCAACCCATTCCGCTGATTGCGGGCGCAGTCGTGCTGTTCGGGATTCTCGCGGTGCTGATCTGGGTCGTGGTGAAGGGGCATCTGCCCTATCTCTGGCACGAGTGGATCACCAGCGTCGACCACAAGCGGATCGGCGTCATGTACATCCTGCTGGCCTCGGTGATGCTGCTGCGTGGCGGCAGCGACGCCATCATGATGCGGATCCAGCAGGCGGTCGCCTATCAGTCGCAGGGTTATCTGCCGCCGGAGCATTACAACCAGATATTCTCCGCGCACGGCACCATCATGATCTTCTTCGTGGCGATGCCGTTCGTGATTGGGCTGATGAACCTGATCGTGCCGCTGCAGCTTGGCGTGCGCGACGTCGCTTTCCCGACGCTCAATTCGGTCGGCTTCTGGCTGACCGCGACCGGTGCGCTGCTGGTCAATCTCTCGCTCGTGATCGGCGAATTCGCCCGCACCGGCTGGCTCGCCTTTCCGCCGCTGTCGGAATTGTCCTACTCGCCCGGCGTCGGCGTCGATTACTACGCCTGGTCGCTGCAGATCTCCGGCGTCGGCACGCTGGTGGCCGGTATCAACCTCGTGACAACGGTGCTGAAGCTGCGCACCAAGGGCATGAACTATCTGCGCATGCCGATGTTCTGCTGGACCACGCTGGCCTCGAACCTCCTCATCGTCGCGGCATTCCCGATCCTCACTGCGACGCTGGCGATGCTGCTGCTCGATCGCTATCTCGGCTTCCACTTCTTCACCAACGAAGCCGGCGGCAACGTCATGATGTTCATGAACCTGATCTGGGCCTGGGGCCATCCGGAAGTCTATATCCTCGTGCTGCCGGCCTTCGGCATCTTCTCCGAGGTGGTCTCGACCTTTTCGGGCAAAGCGCTGTTCGGCTATCGCTCGATGGTGCTGGCGACCATGGCGATCTGCATCATTTCCTTCATGGTCTGGCTGCATCACTTCTTCACGATGGGCGCAGGTCCCGACGTCAACGCCATCTTCGGCATCGCCAGCATGATCATCGCGATACCGACCGGGGTGAAGATCTACAATTGGTTGTTCACGATGTATGGCGGCCGCATCCGCTTCGAGACGCCGATGCTGTGGTCGATAGGCTTCATGGTCACCTTCATCATCGGAGGACTGACCGGCGTGCTGGTCGCGGTGCCGCCGGCCGATTTCATGCTCCACAACAGCATGTTCCTGGTTGCACACTTCCACAACGTCATCATCGGCGGCGTGCTGTTCGGTGCCTTCGCCGGCTTCGAATACTGGTTTCCAAAGGCGTTCGGCTTCCGCCTTGACGACCGCTGGGGCAAGCTGGCGTTCTGGTTCACGTTCCTCGGCTTCTACGTCACCTTCGTGCCGCTCTATGTCGCCGGCATGCTCGGCATGACGCGGCGGATGCAGCACTATGATGTCGCGGCATGGCGGCCGTGGATGTTCGTGGCGGCCGCCGGCATGGCCGTGCTGACGATCGGGGTGATCTGCCAGATCGTGCAGATCGTGGTCAGCATCCGCAACCGCGATGCCTTGCGCGATCGCACCGGCGATCCCTGGGACGGCCGCTCGCTGGAATGGGCGACCTCGTCGCCGCCACCGGTTTTCAACTTCGCTTTCAATCCCGATGTGCGCGGCGAGGATGCCTACTGGGACATCAAGAGCCGCGCCCAGCAGCAATCGCTCGAGCATGAAGTGCCCGAGTATCATGACATCGAGATGCCCCGGAATTCCCCGACCGGCTTCGTCTGCGCGTTCTTTGCCACCATCATGGGCTTTGCACTGATCTGGCACATCTGGTGGATGGTGATTTTGGGCGGCATCGGGGCGTTCGCGACCTTCGTCGTGTTCGCCTGGCGCGACCATGACGAATACGTCATTCCGGCCGACGAAGTCGCCGCGATAGACCGCGTCAATCTCGAGGAGCGGCGCAGCCTTGTCAGCATGGCGGGGACAGTCTGATGTCAATGACCGCGACGGCCGGCCGTGCGCACGCCGATCCCCATCACATCGGGCTCGTCATCGAGCATCCCGGGCCGGCGCCGAAGCGCATCGTGACCGCCTATGGCTTCTGGGTCTTCCTGCTCTCCGACATCGTGATGTTCTCCTGCTTCTTTGCGGCCTATGCGGTGCTGGTCGGCCAGACCGCCGGCGGCCCGAAAGGTTCGGAGATATTCGACCAGCGGAATGTGGCGATCGAGACTGTCTGCCTGCTGCTGTCGAGTTTTACGTGCGGCATGGCCAGTATCGCGGCCGATGTGCGCAACCGGTTCTGGTTCTACCTCGGCATGGCCGTGACTTGCGGGCTCGGAGTGGTGTTCCTCACCATTGAGTTCCGCGAATTCGCCGATCTCGTCTCCCGCGGCTATGGGCCGTCGCGAAGCGCCTTCCTCACAGCGTTCTTCTCGCTGGTGGGATGCCACGGTCTGCACGTCTCGGCTGGCGTGCTGTGGCTGCTGACCATGATGGCCCAGGTCTTCGCCAAGGGCTTTCGCGCAGACGTCCTGCGCCGGATGATGTGCTTTGCGCTGTTCTGGCATGCGCTCGACATTGTCTGGGTCGGGGTGTTCTCCGTGGTCTACCTGCTTGGGAGTGGCGTATGAGCGATCAGGCGCATGTGCGGACCGAACGCGACCTCGCGCCGGGCGAGGAAGAGCAACACAGTGTCGGCGCACGCATCCTTGGTTACGTGGTCGGCCTTGTGCTTGCGCTGCTGCTGACGGCGACGTCGTTCTTCATCGCCGGCACCGATCTGGTCTGGCAGCCTTCCATTCCCGTTGCGCTGATCGTGCTGGCGATCGCGCAGATGGGCGTGCACCTCGTGTTCTTCCTGCACATCACCACCGGCCCCGACAACACCAATAACGTGCTGGCGCTGGCGTTCGGGCTGCTGGTGGTCTTCCTGGTGGTCGGTGGCACCGTCTGGATCATGGCGCATCTGAATGCGAACATGCCGCCGATGGATCAGATCATGCCAATGCGCCGTTAGCGCATTGTGCAAAAAAGAAGAGCCGCTTGTTGTGACAAGCGGCCCAAGTCTAGGGAGGAAACGCCCGAGCAAAGCAATCGGGCCGGAACCGGATTGCCGCCAAGGAAACGCCCGCGCAAAGCGCTTGCGTACACATTTAAATGCAGCAACTCCCGATAGAGTTCAATTCCGGATGAATACTGTCTCCGGCTACCGCTCACGGCTGCGTGACCGGCTTCCTCATTTCGGCCGGCGGCAATTATAGGCCTTGCGGAAGCCCGCGGCCTGGGCGTCGTCCTCCGAGCAGAACCAGCGATCCGGCTTGGTGGTCGCGGGGTAACTCGGGCAACCCCGTAGATGGTAGATGCCGATATTGCCGGTGACGCGCGCGCGCACCGCAAGCTTACCCTTAATGCTACAGCTCGGCGGCATGTTCAGATCCTCGGGAAACAACGCCGTGCGAATCTCCTTGTCGCGGTCGGCGCGGCAGGCGGCACCCAGGAGCGCGCCGTCCTTCTTGCCAGCGCGGAATTCTTGCGGTGCAACAAAGCAGCCCTTCCAGATCCCGGCCGAGGCCGATTTCGCGTCGGCTGCCGCCGACTTGACGTTCGCCTTGATCGGCTCGCGCGCGATGGCAAAGCCGAGCTTGACTAACTGCTCGTTCAAGCTGGTCTTGTCGCCCTCGGCCGTGCAGATCGCGCGGTGCCGCTTGCCGAAGCTTTTTTCGGGGCCGACATCGTCGCAACGCACGGATCGTTTGCCGATCAGCTTCGCGAGCTGGTCGCGGGCCTCGATGCCGCAGGTCCAGGGATCGGCGTGATCGTCGATACAGACCTGGTCCAGCTCGGGCGCGTCGACGCCGTCGAGGCGGTAGGTGACGTCGCCGAGCTGGATGGCGTTGCCGTCGCGGACCGTCGCGGCGGCGGTCAGTGCAGAGGCGGGGCCGGAGGTGCCCAGAAATCCGGACAAAGCGAGAAAGAAAACCAGCGCGAAAGCGCGAGCGGCGGAAAATGAATTCTCGAAGGACATACGGTCTCGCTATCGATTGGTCTTTCGCCTTGTTCCTAGCATCCGGATGTGGCGATACCAATGGTCTGCGCCCTGCGAAGTGCGACATTCCGGCCCCGCGGCTTTACTCAGCCGTAGCTCTGATCCTATCGTTGCCCGGCCTCGCGGACCGCGGAGGCCGAATCGCCCGTGAAGCGGCGAGGGAGGGAAAAGGTTGCGATGAAAGACCCCGTGGACGTCCTGATCATCGGTGCCGGCGCTTCAGGCGCGGCGGTGGCATGGTCGCTGGCCGAGACCAAAATGCACATTCTCTGCCTGGAGCAGGGTGGCTGGATGAACCCGGCGGAATATCCCAGCACGGGCCGGGACTGGGAGGCCAAGTTCTACGGCGAGTGGTCGTCGAGCCCCAACATCCGCGGCCGGCCCGAGGACTATCCGATCAACGACGACAATTCGCCGATCAAGGTCGTCAACTACAATGCGGTCGGCGGCTCGACGGTGATGTACACCGCGCATTGGCCGCGGCTGCATCCCTCCGATTTCAAGGTCAAGACGCTCGACGGCGTCGCCGACGACTGGCCGATCGACTACGACGCGCTGACCCCGTTCTTCGAAGAGAATGACCGGATGATGGGGACGTCAGGCCTGTCGGGCGATCCGCTCTCGCCGCTGACGCATCCGCCGATGCCGCAACAGCCGCTCGGCCTGTCCGGCGCCATCATCGGCAAGGCCATGAACGAGCGCGGCTGGCACTGGTGGCCGTCGGACACGACGGTCGCGACCATGGATTATGAGGGCCGCGCGCGCTGCATCAATCTCGGCCATTGCACGCCGGCCTGCGCGCAAGGCGCAAAATCCTCGACCGACATCACCTATTGGCCGCACGCGGTCCGCGCCGGTGTCGAGCTGCGCACCCATTGCCGGGTGCGCGAGATCACCACCGACGAGAACGGCTTGGCCACGGGCGTGGTCTACTACGACAAGGATGGCGTCGAGCAGTTCCAGCCGGCGCATGTCGTCATCATCGCCTGTAACGGCGTCGGCACGCCGCGGCTGCTGCTGAACTCGGCATCGAACCGCTTTCCGAACGGGCTTGCCAATTCGTCCGGCTTGGTCGGCAAGAACCTGATGTTCCATCCCTATGCGCAGATCTACGGCTACGTGAAGGAGCCGACCGATAGCAACCGTGCGCCGCCGACCTGCCTCTGGAGCAAGGAGTGGTATGACACGGACTTGTCGCGCGGCTTCGTGCGCGGCTACGGCGTCCAGTTCGTTCGCGGCGCGGGGCCGGTGTTCGAGGCTGTCGTCAGCGAGCAGAAGGGGATCTTGCCGTGGGGCGCCGATCATCACCGCATCTTCCGCAAGCTCAACGGCCACCGCCTCGGGTTTTCCGCGATTTGCGAGGACCTGCCGGAGGCGCATAACCAGGTCACGCTCGATCCGGTCTTGAAGGACTGCCACGGCATTCCCGCGCCGAAGATCGACTACACGATCAGCGAGAACAGCCGGAAGATGATGGAGCATGCGCTGGCGCGCGGCCGGGAGATTCTCGAAACGGCGGGGGCGAGTGACATCTGCGTCAACTCGCCGATCCCGTGGGGCGGCTGGCACCTGCTGGGCACGGCACGCATGGGCGCCGACCCCGAACGCTCCGTCGTCAACGAATGGGGCCGCTCGCACGACGTGAAGAACCTCTTCATCGTCGATGGCAGCGTCTTCGTCACCTCGGGCGGCGTCAACCCGACCTCCACCATCCAGGCCATCGCGCTCTACGTCGCCGACCAGATGAAGCAACGCCTCGCCAATTTGTTCGATTGAGAATGATATGTCCGCAGAAAATCAACTGACACGCGCCCAACGCGACGACCTTCGCACCATCGCCGCGATGATCGTTCCCGCCAGCGACGCGTACAAGGTGCCCGGCGCCGATGATCCCGCGATCCAGGCCGACATGCTGGCGACGCTTGGCCGTGACAGCAAATTGGTGGCAGCGGCGCTCGACCATCTGGCGCGGCTTGTGGGCCAGCCGTTCGCCGAGCTCGATGAGGCAAAGCGCGACGCGGTGGTGCAGGAGTTTCGCAATTCCGGCGGCGCGGCCGCGGTGACGCTCGTCCGCGTGGTGCTGCAATGCTACTACCGCGACGACCGTGTGCTGCACTCGCTAGGGCTCGAGCTGCGCGCGCCGTTCCCCAAGGGTTACGTGCTTCCGGATGGCGACTGGTCCCTGCTCGACCCGGTCAAGGCAAGGGCGGGCTCGCTGCGGCGGGTGCCCTAAGCGGCCACTTGCGCTGGAGGGAACAGGCCACCATCTGTGTGACCCTCAAGGACTCTTGCCATGCTGGATTTTACCTCAGACATCGTCGATGACGCATCGTCATCGCGAGCGACAGCGGCTGCCCCGGACAATGACCGGGTCCTGCTGGACGCCTATTCCAATGCCGTGATCGACGTGACCGATCGCGTCGGCCCTGCGGTGGTGCGCGTCGAAACCGGGCCGAAAGTGCCGAACGGCCGCGAGCGCGGCGGGCTCGGCTCCGGCATCGTGATCTCGCCGGACGGGCTCGTGCTCACCAATAGCCATGTGGTCGGCTCGTCGAAGGAGATCCGGCTGCGGGACGTCGAGGGTAATGTCGGCGAGGCCCGCGTGCTCGGTGTCGATCCCGATACCGACCTCGCGCTGCTGCGCGCCAACGGCGTGCGTGACTTGCCCTATGCCGCGCTCGGCAACTCCCAGAACCTGAAGCGCGGCCAGCTCGTGATCGCGATCGGCAATCCGCTCGGATTCGAGTCGACCGTCACCGCTGGCGTGGTCTCCGCGCTGGGGCGCTCGATCCGCTCGGTCAGCGGCCGCACCATTGAGGACGTGATCCAGACCGATGCCGCGCTCAATCCCGGCAATTCCGGCGGGCCGCTGGTGTCGTCGAATGCCGAGGTGATCGGCATCAACACCGCCATCATAAATGGCGCGCAAGGCATCTGCTTCGCGGTCGCCAGCAACACCGCGCAATTCGTGCTGTCGGAGATCATCCGCCACGGCTATGTCCGCCGCGCCTATATCGGCGTTGCCGGGCAGACCGCGCCGATCCCGCGGCGGCACGCGGTGCTGGCCGGCGTCGAGAACAAGATGGGCGCGCTGCTGGCGCAGATCGAGCCGGACGGGCCGGCGGCGAAGGCGGGCCTGTTGTCCGGCGATGTCGTGATCAGCCTCGACGGCGTCGGGATCAATGGCGTCGACGACTTGATCCGCGTGCTCGACCGCGACCGGATCGGCCGGCGGCTGGCCATGGACGTCCTGCGGCTTGGCCGGCTGCGGGCGATCGACATCGACCCGGTCGAGCGCAAGCCGGCCCGCTAGCTGTGGTCTTTCAGGAGGTTGTCCATCTGGCCTGAACCGAGGAAGCTGAGGTTGCGAAGCTTCAGTGTTCCAAGGAGAGACCAGATGAACGTCCACAAGAATGCGCCTTTGACGCCCAAAGGTCGAGAGGCGATGGTCCGAAGCGTGGTCGAGGGCGGGCTGACCCAAGCCGCCGCGGCCGCGACCCCGAGTTCGACCGCGGCAGCACCAACTACCAGCGGCATCTTGGGGACGCTGCTCGCAAGCCCAACCCTGCGTCGCGCCGATCCTTCGTGGTCCCTTCGCCGCGAAGGCATCTGCCTGATCGCGTCCGCTATCTCCGTCATTGCGAGCCAACGGGTCCGGCGAAGCGCGGCCCGATGACGGGCTCCGCGAAGCAATCCAGACTGTCTCCGGGGAAAGACTCTGGATTGCTTCGTCGCAAGGGCTCCTCGCAATGACCAGGAGAGAGTTCGGGCCTAACCGCTACTCCGCAGCCACCGCAAAGCGGCTGTTCTCCAGCTCCGCTTCCAGCCGCGCCTTCTCGGCCGCGGCCAGCTTGATGTTGGCCTCCTTGACGTGGCCGAAGCCGCGGATCGTCTCCGGCAGTCGCGCAAGCTTTGCCAGCAGCGGGATCTGCTCCGCCTTCAGCCCGGCGATCCGCTGATCGATCATGCCGAGATAATCCGCGACCAGCTTCCGCTCGGTCCGGCGCTCCTCAGTGCGGCCGAACGGATCGAACGCGCCGCCGCGCAGGAATTTCAGCTTGGCCAGAACGCGGAAGGCGTGGATCATCCAGCCGCCGAATTCCTTCTTCTGGAGATGTCCGGTGGTCTTGTCGCGCTGTGCGAAGATCGGCGGGGCCAGATAGAACTTCAGCTTGAAGTCGCCGTCGAATTTCTCCGAGACCTTCTTGGAGAAGCTGCCGTCGGTATAGAGGCGTGCGACCTCGTACTCGTCCTTGTAGGACATGAGCTTGAACAGATTTTTGGCGACAGCCTCAGTCAGCTCCACGGACGCGGGCGAGGCAGCTGCTTCCGCCTTGCGCACCTTGGCGACGGCCGCGAGGTAGCGGTCGGCGTAGGCCTTGTCCTGGTAGCCATTCAGAAACTCCGCGCGGGTCGCGATGACGTCGTCGAGCGACTTCGCCGGCGCGGACGCCCGGCTCCTGAACTGGAGCACGCTGCGCACCCGCGACATGTCATGGGCGGCGAGACGTCCCCAGGTGAAGGCAAGCTTGTTCATCTCGATGGCGGCGCCGTTGATCTCGATGGCGCGGAGCAGCGCTTCCAGCGACAGCGGGATGGCGCCCTTCTGGAAGGCGAAGCCGAGCATGAAGGGATTTGTCGCAATCGAATCGCCCATCAGCGCCGAGGCAATGCCGGTGGCATCGATGATGTCGAGGTTCTTGTCGCCGACGGCGTCGCGCAGCACGGTCTGCATCGTGCCCATCTCGAAATCGAGATCGGGGTTTTGCACGAAGCTCGCGGTGGGCTGCAGGTCGGCGTTGACATAGGCCTTGGTCACGCCGCGCTCGGCACGACTGAGCGCGGAGGGACCGGCCGAGACGATCATGTCGCAGCCGAGGATGACGTCCGCGCCGCCCGTGGTGATCCGGACCGCGGAGATGTCTTCCGGCTTCGCGGCGATGCGTACATGGCTCATCACCGCGCCGTTCTTCTGCGACAGGCCGGTGAAATCCAGCGCCGAGCAGCCGCGGCCATCGACATGGGCGGCCATGCCGAGCAGCGCGCCGATGGTGATGACGCCGGTGCCGCCGATGCCGGTGACGAGGATGTTGTAGGGCGCCTCCAGCTCGCGGGCAGGTGGCAGCGGAAGGTCGGCGAACAACTGGCCTGAGTCTACTGCCGAGGTCTTCATGCGCTTCAGGCTGCCGCCATGCACGGTGACAAAACTCGGGCAAAAACCTTCGACGCAGGAAAAGTCCTTGTTGCAGTTCGACTGATCGATCTGGCGCTTGCGGCCGAATTCGGTCTCGAGCGGCTGCACCGAGACGCAGTTGGAAGCCTGCGAGCAGTCGCCACAGCCTTCGCAGACCAGCTCGTTGATGAAGGCGCGCTTGGCGGGATCGGGATAGAGTCCACGCTTGCGGCGGCGGCGCTTTTCGGCCGCGCAGGTCTGGTCATAGATGATGACCGTGAGGCCCTTGATGTCGCGCAGCTCGCGCTGAACGGCATCGAGCTCGCGGCGGTGATGAATGGTCGCGCCCTGCGGGAAGTAATTGCCTTCAGGGTATTTGGCGGGATCGTCCGAGACGATCGCGAGCCGCTTGACGCCTTCGGCCCAGACCTGGTGCGCGATCTGCGCGACGTTGAAGCCGCCCTCGGCCGGCTGGCCGCCGGTCATGGCGACGGCGTCATTGTAGAGGATCTTGTAGGTGATGCTGATGCCGGCGGCCGATGCCGCGCGAAGGGCGAGAAGCCCGGAATGGGTATAGGTGCCGTCGCCGAGGTTCTGGAAGATGTGCTGCTCGGTGGTGAAGGGCGCTTGTCCAATCCAGTTCACGCCTTCGGCGCCCATATGCGAGATCAGATCGGTGCGGCGCGTCGGCATGCTCAAAGCCATGCCGTGACAGCCGATGCCGGCCATAGCGCGGCTTCCTTCGGGCACGCGCGTCGAGGTGTTGTGCGGGCAGCCCGAGCAGAAGAACGGCGTGCGCGCGAGCTTGATCTGCGTGCTGGTGGTGACGGGGTTGTCGAAGGCCTCGAGCCGCGCGAGCCGCTGCTCCAGCACCGGGCTGTGATGGCCGAGCTTGCGCAACCGCGCCACCAGCGCGGCCGCGACCAAGGTCGGCGTCAGTTCGCCCTCGCTCGGCAGCAGCGGTGCGCCGCGCTCGTCGCGTTTGCCCGTGACGGTCGGGCGGCGGGACGCATCGATATTGTAGAGGATGCGCATCAGCTGGTCTTCGATGAAGCCGCGTTTCTCCTCGATCACCAGGACGTCTTGAAGCCCTTCGGCAAAACGCTTGGCGCCGCTTTCCTCCAGCGGCCAGGTCATCGCGACCTTGTAGATGCGCAGGCCGAGGTCCTGCGCGTCCTTGTCGGTAATGCCCAAATCGGCGAGGGCCTGCCGCAGATCGAGATAGGCCTTGCCGGTCGCGACGATGCCGAGACGTGCTGGCTTGGAGTCGAGCACGATGCGGTCGAGCTGGTTGGCGCGGGCGAAAGCCTGCACCGCCGCCATCTTGGGGCCGAACAGGCGCCTCTCCGCGTCCAGCGGCGGATCGGGCCAGCGGATGTTGAGGCCGCCGGGCGGCATCTCGAAATCGTCGGGGAGCTTGATCTGGATGCGTTCGGGATCGCTATAGATCGAGGCCGAGCTCTCCACGGTCTCGCTGATCGCCTTGAAGCCGACCCAGCAGCCGGAGAAGCGCGACAGCGCAAAACCATAGAGGCCGAGATCGAGATAATCCTGCAGCGTCGCCGGATTGATCACGGGGATCAGCGCCGCTGCGAACACCTGCTCGCTCTGATGCGCCAGTGTCGAGGACTGGCAGCCGTGGTCGTCGCCGGCAAGCGCTAGCACGCCGCCATTGAGCGAAGTTCCGGCCGCATTGGCGTGCTTGAGCGCATCGACCGAGCGGTCGACGCCGGGTCCCTTGCCGTACCAGATGCCGAACACGCCATCGACCTTGGCGCCGGGAAACAGGCCGACCTGCTGGCTGCCCCAGACGGCGGTCGCCGCGAGGTCCTCGTTGAGGCCGGGGACGAAGGCGATGTCGTGCTGCTGGAGGTGCGACTTGGCACGCCACAGCGCGTGGTCGTACATGCCGAGCGGGGAACCGCGATAGCCCGAGATGAAGCCGCCGGTGTTGAGGCCCTGGAGCCGGTCGCGTTCGCGCTGCAACATGGGCAACCGGACCAGCGCCTGCGTGCCGGACAGGAATATCCGCTTCGATTCGAGCCGGTATTTGTCTTCCAGCTCGACCTGCATCAGCGTCATTTCAGAAGTCCTTGTCTCTCGTTCGACTTTATTCGACTTGGGGTTTGCGCTGCGGGAGGGATTGCGGCTGCGCGACGCGAATTGTGACAGTCAAAGGCATGGGCCAGCGAAGTCAATATCGCTGGCCGCATTCGTGGCGCTCCTGCTAGTCATGGCTTCCAGTGGAGAACACCATGGGCGACCTCTATCCGTTCTCGCTGCAGCAAAAGATCGCCGTCATCACCGAGAACTCGCCGTATTGCTCAGGTGCCGACAATGCTTCTTCGAATCCCTGGGGCATGGCGATCATCCCGATGGAAATGCTGAGCGTGCTGTTCCAGTACCGCTCGAAGAGCGATCGTTGCCGGCGAAGGGACCAGCCGTCGGCCTGTTCGCCGATCAGGAGATCAGGTTGGTGAAGGGCCCGCTCTTCGTCGAGGAGTACGAAGTCGAGTGCGAGGTGGTCGCGCTCTCCGGCAGCCGCCGCACCGAGAGTGCGTGGGTCAAGACGCGCGTGTTCGACAAGACGAATTCGGCGGTCGCGACCATGCTGCTGAACATGGCGACGCTGAAGGATTCCTACGCGCCGTATGAGGAAGAATATCGGTGGCTGTAGGGAGAGACTGCCCGCTAAAAGTGAGCTTCGTTGTCGCTCATCCTCTAGGCAAATGCCCGTTGCCAAGCCGTCGCACAGCGAATAAGCAGCCGCGAGCACTCTCGATAACGCGCTGATAGCGCAGCGAATTTGCGCGCTTCGTCTTCCCGATCGTCATTGTACACAATGGCACGGCGCTTGCAGAACTCCTGGCACTGAGAGTTCTCGCGAGGGGCGGCGTCATGTTGAACTCAAGCAAGCCGACATTGGGCGTCATCAGCGCCGAACCCGGGCCGATCGAGCTCGACTTGTCCGCCACCGCGCTCGTGATCATCGACATGCAGCGCGATTTCATGGAGCCCGGTGGCTTCGGCGAGACGCTGGGCAACGACGTCAGCCAGCTCGCGCGCGCGGTGAAGCCGATCGGTGCGGTGCTGAAGGCCGCGCGCGACACCGGCATGCTGGTGATCCACACGCGCGAAGGCCATCTGCCCGATCTCTCCGACGCGCCACCGGCGAAACTCGAGCGCGGCGCGCCATCCTTGCGCATCGGTGACCCCGGCCCGATGGGCCGCATTCTCATTCGCGGTGAGGCCGGCCACGACATCATCCCGGAGCTCTATCCGCTCGACAGCGAGATCGTGATCGACAAGCCCGGCAAGGGCGCATTCTACGCCACCGAGCTCACCGACGTGCTGGAGAAATACGGCATCGAAAATCTGCTGGTGTGCGGCGTCACCACCGAAGTGTGCGTCAACACCACCGTGCGCGAGGCCAATGACCGCGGCTATCGCTGCGTCGTCATCTCGGACGGCTGCGCATCCTACTTCCCTGAATTTCACGAGATGGGCCTCAAGATGATCAAGGCCCAGGGCGGCATCTTCGGCTGGGTCGCAAGCTCAGCCGCGGTACTGGAGGCGATGCCAAGCTCCAGATCGACACTATGCTGGGCTCGACCATGAATGCGGCTGCGATCGTCGGCGGAATGGCCGCCGACAAGGCCGACGCGGTCAAGGCTGCCGCGATCGCAGCACTTCCGCAGCAGGGCGTATTCTATCACGGGTTGGACGTGATGGGTGGCGGCTCCATTCTCGGCGGCCTGATCCTGGGTGCCATCGGCGTCTTCATCATCGAGCGTGATTTCGAGAAGGCCGCGGCGTTTGCCCTGGTTGGCGCCGTGCTCACCTATTTCGGCTTCATGCACGGCGAGGCCGTGGGCATCGGCGGTGGGTTCGGCGTCACGCCGTCCGTCGCTTTCGCCTACGCCGTGATGGCAGCCGGGCTGTACGCTCTCAGCCGGCGCAGCAGCGAGAACTACATGCCGCATGCGGAGATGACGGCCGCGCCGGCGGAGTAGCTATCCGCCCTTGACGGCCCCCGCGGTGAGCCCGGCGACGATCTGTCGCTGGGCAAACACCGTCAGCAGCAGTACCGGGAACGTCACGATCAGCGCCGCGGCCGCGAGCGGCCCCCAGCTAAGCTGGTCGAACGAGATCATGTTGTAGACGGCAACCGGCAGGGTGCGTGTCTCGCGTCCCGCCAGCACGATGCCGAACACAAAATTGTTCCAGGAGAAGATCACGGCCAGGATGAAGGCGACGGCGATGCCGGGCTTGGCGATCGGCAGCGCGACATGGCGGAAGACCTGCCAGCGTGTGGCGCCGTCGATGAGGGCTGCTTCTTCCAGCTCCATCGGCGTCGTCTCGAAATAGCCGATCATGATCCAGATCACGATCGGCACCGTGACCACGAGGTGGATGATGATCTGCGGCACCAGCGTGCCGAGCAGTCCCAGCCACTGGAACATGAGAAACAGCGGGATCAAATAGGACAGGCCGGGCGTGATCCGGGCGATCAGGATCACGATCGCGGATTTGTGCGCGGCCATGCGTGCGATGCCGTAACCGGCGGGGACACCGACGATCAGCGCGTGCAACGTCGCGCCGCCTGTCACGATCAGGCTGTTGATGAAATAGGTCAGGAAGCGGTTCGAGGCGAGCACGTCCGCGTAGTTCTTCCAGGCGATATGCTCGGGGAAGAACACCGGCGGGTAGGCGGCGTTGTCGATCTCGAATTTGAGCGACAGCGACAGCATCCAGAGAAAGAACAGGATTGCCGGCGATACGATGACGAACACCGAAAGCCACAGGCCGATTTTGCCGATGATCTGACGGGGTGTCATGCGTCGCTCGAGATTTCTGTCCACAGCATGCGCTGTCGGGCATAGAGCATCACGGCCGCAAGCGCGACGATCAGCAGGAAGAACACCACCGCGATCGCCGAGCCGTAGCCGAGGTCGTAATAGGAGAAGGCGACGCTGTAGAGATAGATGTTGATGGTCTCCGACGCCGATCCCGGTCCGCCCTGCGTGATTGCGAAGATGATGTCGAAACTTTTCACGGCGTCGATCATGCGGATCATGCCGGCGATGAACAGGAACGGCATGATCAGCGGCAGGGTGATGAAGCGGAAGACCTGCCAGATATTGGCGCCGTCGATCTGTGCACTTTCATAAGGCTCGGTCGGAATCGCGGCGAGGCCGCCGAGCACGATCAGCATGACCAGCGGCGTCCATTGCCAGGTCTCAACCAGCACCAGCGAAGGAATGACGGTCGCGGGATGGAACACCCAGAGCTGCGCAGGGATCCCGACCAGTGACAGCAAATAGTTCAGCACGCCGAGCTGCGGGTGGAACATCATGGTCCAGACCAGCGCGATCGCCACCGGCGTCGCCATCATCGGCATGATGAAGACGCCGCGCAGGAAGCCGCGGCCGGGGAATTTCTGGTGAAACACCACGGCCGCAAACGTGCCGAGCACGAGCGGCAGCAGCACGGACAGTGCGGTGTAGAACAGCGTATGCCCGATGGCCTCGATGAAGCGGGGATCGCTCGTCAGCCGCAGATAATTGGAGAATCCAGCGAAGGTGGTCGCCGAGCCGACCTTCCACTCGTTCAGGCTCATCCAGATCGTGAAGACCCACGGGAAGATGATGATCGCGAGCACGACGACCAGCGCCGGCACCACGAACGGCCAGTAGGACGGCGGCCGCAACTCTTTCTCCGGCGCGGCATCAGACTTTGCCGCGCCCGGAGTCGATTGTGTCAACGCACTCACGTCTTCTCGCTACGCTCCAGGATCGGCCGGTACTGATCGTTGGCCTTCTTCAGCTCGGCGGCAGGATCGGCGCCGGACAGGGTCGCGGTGACCGCGGCGCCGACGATGTCGCGGAATTCGGCGACCGGGATCACGACGGGCAGGCCCAGCTTGCTGATCTTGCCGGAATCGATCACCGATTGCAGCCACTCCTTGGTCTTCACGCCCTTCTGGACTTCGGGATCGCCGAGGATCGAGTTGCGGAACGGCACGCCGCCACCGGCCTGCAGCAGCCGCGCGCCCTGGGTCTTCGAGACCACCCATTGGCAGAGCAGATAGGCGGCTTCCTTGTTCTTGCTCGCCGCGGCAATGCCGATGCCGTCGCCATAGGTCGAGGAATATTGTCCCTTGGGGCCGGCGGGTACGACGGTGTAGCCGACCTTGCCGACAACGCGCGAAGCGGCCGGATCTTCCAGCGGCGGCGCCCAGCCGACGCCGTCGATCCACATCGCGGACCGGCCTTGCGTGAACGAGGCCATCGACTCCATCCAGTTGAAGCCGGCGACGCCTGGAGGCGCCGATTTCGTCAGGAGTGTCTGATACAGCTTGGTCGCGGCAATCGCTTCCGGACCGTCGGTCAGGATGTTGCCCTTGGCGTCGAGGAATTCCCCGCCATAATCGAGGAAGAAGTTGCTCCACATCGCCATGTTGGCGTTGCGCAAGCCGCGCCCGACAAAACCGTAGATGCCTTCCTTGGCATCGGTGAGCTTCTCGGCCGCCGCGGCCATCTCGTCGAGTGTCTTGGGCACGGCGACGCCCTTCTTCTCGAACAGCTCCTTGTTATAGTAGAGGATGAAATAATCGACCGACCACGGCAGCGACAGCATCTGGCCCTTGTCGTTCTTGGCGTATTGCAGGCCCGCGGCCGAGAAATCGCTCTCCACGAGATCAGGGGCGGTCAGCGTCGGATCCTTCATGAAGGGCGTCATGTCGGCGAGCCAGCCGCCCCTCTCGAACTGCCGCTTCTGCACGTGATAGCTGAGATGGACGACGTCGAAGCTCGGCCGTCCCGAGGTCAGCTCGATCACCACCTTCTGGCGCTGCTGCTGCTCGGGAATCTGCTCGGATTCGACCTGAATGCCGGTGAGCTCGGTGAACTCCTTGACGTATTTTTGCAGATTGTCGCCGCGGGGCCCCTTGGCGAGGATCACCTCAAGCTTGGTCCCGGCGTATTTCTTCCAGTTCACCTCGGCGCGCGCCGGCAATCCCGTCAGGCTGAGCGCGCCAGCGGCGGCAGTGCCCGTTAAAAGCGTACGACGCGAGATTTTGTGGTTGACCACTTTAGGTCCCTCCCTGTGACTCAATTTGGGCGGATACTAGCGGCCGTTCTGCGTCTGCCTAGTCCTAATCTGCGGAATTCAGGGCCGCACGGCCGGCGTTTCCACACTCAGGCCGCGCGCCCGCGACATCAGATAGAGTTCGAGCGCAACGAGCTCGGGCGAACCGTAATCATAGGCCTGGGCGCGAACGCCGGTCATGCAGCTGCGCAGCCGCCGCTCCAGCGAGCCCAGCGTCTGCCATTCCAGGCGATAAAGCGGATAGCCGGTCGGCTGTCCTTGCGTGATCGGCGCGCCGGCAAGACGCTTGTTGTAGTTGTCGTCGTGGCAATTGGTGCAGGCAAGGTTGAGCTGGCCCTCACGCTGCATGAAAAGGTCGCGGCCCTGTTCGACAAACGGCTTCAGCTGCGGATCGTCGCCAGCCGTGATCGCCGCGCCGCGCGATTGGTGCGCGACGAAGGCGGACAGGGCCAGCAGGTCGCGGCTCTCGTACGGCAGCGGCGTTGCCTGCTGATGATTGCTGCGGCAAAGATTGATGCGCTGGTCGAGCGTGACGGGGCGCGTCAGCGCCTTGTCGAAGGCCGGATAGCGCGCCGCGACGCCCTTCATGCTGCTGCGCGCATCGCCGTGGCAATCCGCACAGGCTTTGTCGGCGCTGCCGGTCTTCTTCGTCCACAACGCCTCACCGTCGAGCACGAACAGCATGCCGGGATTTGACGTGTCGTCATCCTGCATCGCACGTGTGTCAGGCCCCATGAACGAATAGCCGGAGCGGCGCGCGTCCGGCGGAATCTCGCCGGCGAGCAGGGCAGGGGTGGTGGCGAGGAGCGCCGCCGCCGTCGCTATCGCGCACCAAAAATTCATTCGACGGTGATCGACGCCGATGCGCTCGACGAATAGCCGTTGTCGCCGGTCCACTCGAACTCGAACTTGCCGCTCTCCTTCGCGACCGTGAAGAACGACAGATAAGGGTTGGCCGCGATCGCCGGAAACAGGTCAGCACGAAAAATCTCGGCGCCGTTGTAGCGGCACGTAAAACTCGTGATGATGTCGCGCGGCACCGGCGCGCCGTCCGCGGTGTGCCGGAAGCCGGTTTCCATGATGTGCGAGGTCAAAGTGCGGATCTCGACGACATCGCCGCGCCGGGCTTTTGCCGGAACGTTGATCAGCGCGGCCATCAGTTCATCTCCTCGGTGCAGGCGGCCAGCGTCACGACGATTTCGGTCGTGACCTGCCAGAACGAGTCGTCGGAAAGACGCGCGATCGCCACCACCTTCTGGGTGTCGGCGAGCCGGATCCGGGTCGAGATTTGGGCGCGGCCGGAGGAGGGGCCGAGATAGAAATTGCCGATGTTCGGCTGCGGGTTCTTCTCATTGAAGACGTGGATGCTCTTGACGTAGTCGTCCGCCCTCATCGGGCTGGCGACGCTCACGGTCATCGGCACCGTGTTGCCGTTCTCGACCAGCGGCGGAATGTCGAGCTTCACCCTGCCGGTGCGCACAGGTGCTTCGCCGACCACGTTGCGGATCGCGGTGGTGAGCATCGCGGGCGTCGCTTGCAGCGGCCGCAGGGTGACGATCGGGATCGTCCCGGCGGCCGCGACGCCTCCGGCGATACTCAGGAAATGTCGTCGCGTGGTTTGCATGGACCTAGTCCCGAAGCGCTGCAAGAAAGGCCACGATGTCCTCGATCTCCGTGGCCGACAATATCGGCCTGCCGGCGAAATTGCGCCCGACGCGCATGAGGTGGTCGTTGCGATAATAGGACGGCATGATGGTCTCCGGGTTGAAACGCGCCGCATCGACCAGTCGAAGCCGCAACTGGCTCGTGGTCCAGCGGTTCCCCGCACCTGTGAGATCAGGCGCGAGGTCGCCCTGGAACCGCGTTTCGGAGAAGGGGCCGGAATGGCAGAGGATGCAGGTGGTGGTGCGCGCGAGCACAAGCGCGCGGCCGCGCGCGGCATCGCCGGGCGCGCCGGTGAGCGATTCCGCAATGCCGTCGCCGGCGATGTTGTAGGGCAGGAGTTCCTCTGCCCCTGCATGGCAGGCGAAGGCGAAACTGGCGGCGATCAGCGCTGCGATATGGATCGATGATCTAGCCAAAGGTGTCTGCCGTGATGGTTTGAAACCAGCGCTCGGCTTCAGTCGCTTCCCGGGCGCGCAACTCGCGCGGAGCATCGACCGGGCTGGTCGCGCCGCCCTCGACCTCGGCGAAGATGTCGCCCTTGGGCTGGTAATTGCCGGCGAGTGAAAAGCCGTAACCGGGCGCGACAATGTTGTAGCAGATGCCTGTCAATCGCGGCGTTTCCGGCGCCCGACCGGCGAGGAGATTCACGATGGCGGCAGCACAGGCCTTGCCCTGTGCGCCTGCAGCGGACGCCGATTTGGGAATGCCGCCGCCGAGGCAGGCATCACCAATGACGTGGATGTTCCGGACGAGTTTTGACTCAAAGGTAACAGGATTGATCGGGCACCAGCCGGTTGCATCCGCAGCGCCCGCGATCTCGGCAATACGCCCGGCGCGCTGCGGCGGGATAACATTGGCGACGTCGGGGGTGTAGTTGCCGAACTCGGTGACGATGGTCCTGGTCGCGGGATCGACCGAGGTCACGCGGCCGCCTTGCGACAGTCCGATGCGTTCGATCATGTCGCCGTAGAGCTCCTTCCACGCCTTCTCGAACAGCCGCTGCTGCGAGAAATTGTCCTTGGCATCGAGGATCAGAACCTTCGAGCGCCGCTTCTTCGTCTTCAAATAATGCGCGATCAGGCTGGCGCGCTCGTAAGGCGCCGGGGGACAGCGCGAGGGATTGGCGGGGATCGCAATGGCGACAGTGCCGCCGTCCGGCATTGCCTCCAACTGCCGGCGCAGCAGCAGCGTCTGCGCGCCTGCCTTCCAGGCGTGCGGCATTTTTTCTGATGCCGCGTCGTCGTAGCCGGGCAACGCTTCGAAATGGAAGTCGATGCCGGGGGAGAGTACGAGACGATCATAGGGCAGCGCAACGCCATCGGCCGTGATGACGCTGCGCAGCTGCGGCTCGATCGTGGTCACGGCCTGGCCGATCACGGTGACGCCCTCGGCGCGGAGCCTGTCATAGCCAAACTGCTGCGCGTCGATCTCGCGCAGGCCGGCAATCACCGCGTTACTGAAGGGGCAGGAGGTGAAGATCGCATTGGGTTCGATCAGGATGACTTGCAAGTTTGCCTGCGCGCGCTTCAGCGCGCGGGCGCACGCAGCGCCGCCAAAGCCGCCGCCGATCACGACGACGCGGCCCGCTGATTGCGCGCGCAGGATGGAAGGTACGGCGAGCGATGTTGCCGCGACGGTGATGCCGAGGACGGCATTCCGCCGTGTCATCGGCGCTTTCATGGGCCTCATCCGAAAAATGCTGCGGCGGCCATGGTGGCCGCCGCAGCTGTCGTCTCAGGCGAAGGTGATGTTCTGGTCGCGCAGCGGCACCGAGCGGATGCGCTTGCCCGTCGCCGCGAAGTACGCATTGAGCACCGCCGGCGCCGCGACGCCGATGGTCGGCTCGCCGACTCCGCCCCAGAACCCGCCGCTCGGCACCATCACCGATTCGACCTTCGGCATCTCATTGATGCGCATCGAATTGTAGGTGTCGAAGTTGGTTTGCTCGATCTTGCCGTCCTTGACGGTGCAGCCGCCGTAGAACAACGCGCTAAGGCCATAGACGAAGGAGCCCGCGATCTGCCGCTCCACCTGTGCCGGATTGACGACGTAGCCGGGATCGGTGGAGGCGACGATACGAAGCACCTTGATCTTGTTGCCGTCGGTCACCGAGATTTCGGCAGCGCCGGCGACATAGCTGCCATAGCCCATCACCTGCGCGATGCCGCGATAGACGCCCTGCGGCGCCGGCGTGCTCCAGCCGATCTTCTCGGCCACGGCATTGAGCACCGCGAGATGCTTGGGGTGATTGCCCATCAGCTTGCGGCGGAATTCGAGCGGGTCCTGGCCTGCGGCCTGGGCCAGCTCGTCCATGAAGCATTCCATGTAGATCGCGTTGTGATTGACGTTGACACCACGCCAGAAGCCGGGCGGAACGTGCGGGTTGCGCATCGCGTGCTCGACCAGCAGGTTCGGCACGGAGTAGCCGAACGCGGCTTCGCCGGTCTGGGCGACGCCCTGGAATGCGGCCGGATCCATGCCGTTCTGCAGCGCTTCGGGACGCAGCGAGAACAGGATCGACTGCCCGGACAGACGGTAGTGCAGCGCGACCAGATTGTTGTCGGCATCGAACGCGCCGGTCATCTTACACTGGGTGATCGGGTGATACTTGCCGTGCGCCATGTCCTCTTCGCGAGACCACAACAGCTTGATCGGCGTGCCCGGCATCTCCTTGGCGATGATGACGGCCTGGCGAACATAGTCGGTCTGGCCGCGCCGGCCGAAACCGCCGCCGGGCATCACCTTGTACACGTCGCACTTCTCCGCCGGCAGGCCGGAGGCTTCCAGCACCGCCGCGAAGACAGCTTCTCCGTTCTGTGTGCCACACCAGACCTCGCATTTGTCCGCCGTGTAGAGCGCCGTGGCGTTCATCGGCTCCATGGTGGCGTGGTTCTGGTAGGGATAGCTGTAGACGGCCTCGACCTTCTTGGCGGCAGTTGCAATCGCCGCCTTCGCGTCGCCGTTCTTGTTGCCGACATAGGCCGGCTGCGCGTTGTCGAGGCCCTCGGCCAGCCACTTTGCAATCGATTCGCTCGAGACCTTGGCGTTGTCGCCCTCGTCCCAGACGATCGGCAGCGCCTCCAGCGCGGTCTTGGCGTGCCACCAGGTGTCGGCAACGACCGCGACCGCGGTATCGCCGACCTTGACGATCTTCTTGACGCCCTTCATCCCGGCGATCTTGGCTTCGTCAAAGCTCTTCACCTTGCCGCCGAACACCGGGCAGTCCTTGATCGCGGCGTTCAGCATGCCCGGCAGCTTGACGTCGATGCCGTAGATCATGGTGCCGGTGGTCTTCTCGGCGGTGTCGAGCCGCTTCACGCCCTTGCCGATCAGCTTCCAGTCCTTGGGGTCCTTCAGCTTGACGTCGGCCGGTGGCGTCAGCTTGGCCGCGGCCTCGGCGACCTTGCCGTAGGTCGTGGTCTTGCCCGAGGGCGTATGGGTGATGACGCTGTTGGCGGCCGTGCATTCGGATGCCGGCACTTTCCACGCTTCGGCGGCGGCCTGGATCAGCATCACGCGCGCGGTGGCGCCGCCCTTGCGGACGTAGTCTTGCGAAGAGCGGATGCCGCGGCTGCCGCCGGTCGAGAAATCGCCCCAGACGCGCTTGCGGGCGACGCTTTGGCCGGGCGTCGGATATTCGGTCGAGACTTTCGACCAGTCGCATTCGAGCTCCTCGGCGACGAGCTGGGCGAGGCCGGTGAGCGAGCCCTGGCCCATCTCGGAGCGGGCGATGCGGATGACGACGGTGTCGTCGGGCCGGACCACGACCCAGGCGCCGATCTCGGGGGAGCCGTCGGCGGCGCGGACCACGGCGGGGCCGCCGAAGGGGATATCGAGGCCGATTGCGAGACCTGCGCCGACCGCGGCGGTGCCGATGACGAAGGCGCGGCGGTTGAGCCGCGGTGAAACATGCTTATTCATGTGGCGGCTCCTTACGCGCTTGCGATCGTGTGGATCGCTTCGCGCACCTGCTGGAAGGTGCCGCAGCGGCAGATATTGGTGATAGCCTCGTCGATGTCAGCGTCGGTCGGCTTGGGCTTCTCGTTGAGGAGCGCCGCCACCGCCATGATCATGCCGCTCTGGCAATAGCCGCATTGCGGCACGTCCTGGGCGATCCAGGCTTCCTGCACCTTGTGCAGCGACTTGCCGGAGGCGAGCCCTTCGATGGTCGTGATCTTCTTGCCCACGGCCTCGCTGACCGAAACCCCGCAGGAGCGGGTGGCGACGCCGTCGATGTGAACGGTGCAGGCGCCGCATTGTGCAATGCCGCAGCCATATTTGGTGCCGGTCAGACCGGCATTCTCGCGGATTGCCCACAGCAGCGGCGTATCCGGCTCGACGTCGAGCGTGAAGGCTTTTTCGTTGATTGTAAGGTTTGCCATCGCAGTCCCCTGATTGGTCCAATCCACCGATAGGACTCAGGGGCGCAATGTGTCCGGCAAATTGGAAACCTTCAAATCAACAGTCTGAGGGGTGGCTGGACCTGGCTGGACCCTCCTTGGACGCCCGCGGCACGGCTTGGGGCGACGTATGCCGGCGTCCGCGTGCAGACACCCTTGGAACCGAGAGCGACAGTTTGTCCGTTTTGCCGGGGTGCAAGTCGACAATGCTCTGCTACAGTGGGATCAAGCCAAAAGGGGTTCCATGAACGCACCGCAGCCTTGCAACGTCCTGATGCTCTATCCGCTGTTCTCGGCAGAATCCTTCTGGAGCTTTGGCGAATCCTGCAAAGTGTTGGGCGTGAAGCGCCCCGCCGCCCCCTTGGGCCTGATCACCGTTGCCGCGATGTTGCCCGAGAGCTGGACGGTCCGGCTGATCGATTGCAACACGCAATCCTTCGGCGACGAGGATCTGTCCTGGGCCGACGTCGTCTTCACCGGCGGAATGATGCCGCAGCAGGCCGACACGCTGCGCCTGATCGAAACGTGCCGTGCTGCGGGCAAGCCGGTGGTGGTCGGCGGTCCCGATCCCACCTCGAGCCCCCACATCTATAAGAGGGCCGACTTCCAGGTGCTCGGCGAGGCCGAGAGCGTCATCGACGAATTCATCGCGGCCTGGGACAGTGGCGCACGGTCCGGCGTCTTCATCGCACCGAAATTCCAGGCCGACGTCACCAAAACGCCGGTGCCGCGCTTCGACCTGCTGAAGTTCGAGGACTACCTTTATCTCGGTGTGCAGTATTCGCGCGGCTGTCCGTTTACCTGCGAGTTCTGCGACATCATCGAGCTCTATGGACGCGTGCCGCGGACCAAGACAAACGCGCAGATCCTGATCGAGCTCGATACGCTCTACGCAATGGGTTACCGCGGCCATCTCGACTTCGTCGACGACAATTTCATCGGCAACAAGAAGTCGCTCCGGCTGTTCCTGCCCCAGCTCGCCGAATGGCAACGCGCTCACGGCTATCCCTTCGAATTGTCGACTGAAGCCTCGGTCAATCTGGCCGACGATCCCGAGCTATTGGACCTGATGGGTGCGGCGAACTTCTTCGCCATCTTCGTCGGCATCGAAAGTCCGGACCCGGCGACGCTGGTCGCGATGCGGAAAAAGCAGAACACGCGGCGCAACATCGCCGAGAGCATCCACAAAATCTACGCCGCTGGCATGCTCGTCACCGCGGGTTTTATCGTCGGCTTCGACAATGAGAAGCTCTCGATGGCGGATGCCATGATCGACTTCATCGAAGAGGCGGCGATCCCCGTCAGCATGGTCGGCCTGCTCTATGCCTTGCCGAACACGCAGCTCACGCGCCGGCTGGAGCGCGAAGGCCGGCTGCACCCGGGCCACGACCTGGCGCCGACCATCGGCGCCGATCAGTGTACCGCCGGGATCAACTTCGATCCGGTGCGCCCGTTGCGCGACATCCTGATGGACTATAAGCGCGTGCTGGAGCACATCTACAGCCCGGCTGCCTATGCGAGGCGCATCGACCGTCTGATGACGCTGCTCGACCGCTCTCGCCAGCGCCAGGAGCTCGCCGAAGGCGATATCCGCGCCCGGATCGGCGCGATGGAAACGGTGCACAAGGTGGTCACAGCCCTTCCCGAGGCGCGCGGGCCGCTGTGGCAGACCTTCATGAACTGCGCCAAGCGCGACACGTCATCGGCGCGAATCGCCGTGCAGATGATCGCTGCCTATGCGCATCTCGGACCGTTCTCGCGCAAGGTCATCGATGCGATCGACGCACGCCTCGCTGCGCTCGACGAGGAGACGGTCATTCCGGTGGCGACGATTGACGCGACGGCGGCTCGACATCTGGCTTGAGGGTCTACTTCACCGCCAGCCGCAAAAAGCTCATCACGCTGCCGAGCGCGGCGAAACCGGCGCCAAGTGCCAATGCGACGATGGCGCCATCGCGACCTGCCAGCGCGAAGCAGAGGGCGGCAAGTGCCGCTCCGGTGGTCTGCCCGGTCAGGCGCGCGGTTGCGACGATGCCCGAGGCGCTGCCGCTGCGGTGAGGCGGCGCGCTCGACATCACCGCCTTCATGTTCGGCGCCTGGAAGAACCCGAACCCCATGCCGCAGATCACCATCCGCCAGATGATGTCGGGGATAGCGGGATTGGCCGGAAGCATCGCGAGCAGCGCCATGCCGATGCCGAGCAGCACGAGGCCGATGCCGCCCAACAATCCGACCGCATGCCGGTCGGAGAGGCGCCCCGCGATCGGCGCCATGATGCCGACCACCAGCGGCCACGGCGTCATGAAAAATCCGGTCTCGACCTGCGAGCGGCCCAGCACGTCCTCGAAATAGAACGGCAGCGAGACGAAGGCGAGGCCCTGCACCGCAAAGGAGCACACGGCCGTCGCCGCCGACAATGCGAACATCGGCCGGCTGAACAGGTCGATCGGCAGCATCGGCGCCGGATGGTCGGCATGGCGGCGCGTCAGGACGAAGCCGAGCACGAGCGCCGTGACCAGCTCGATGCCCACGACCACAGGCGAGAGATTATGCGCGGCGCTGCCGATGCCCGTGATGAACAGGCCGAGGCAGGCCGACGCCAGGATCGCGCCGAGAAAGTCAAAGCCGTGATCGGCGCGCGGCGTCTTCGGCAGCATCGCAAAGCCGATGCCGATCGCGACGAGGCCGAACGGGATGTTGACGGCGAACAGCCACGGCCATGGGCCGACCGCGAGAATGGCGGAGGCAATCGACGGCCCGAAGGTGAAGGCGGTCGCGACCACCAGCGCGTTGTGACCGAAGCCGCGGCCGAGCATCCTGCTGGGATAGACGAAGCGCACCAGCGCCGTGTTGACGCTCATGATGCCGCTGGCGCCGAGCCCTTGCAGCGTGCGCGCAACCAAGAGACTGTCCAGCGACCACGCCTCCGCGCAGAACAGCGAGGCGATGGTGAACAGGATCAGGCCGCCGAGATAGATGCGCTGGTGCCCGACGATCTCGCCGAGCGCCCCGAGCGGCAGCAGCGTCGCCACCAGCGCGATCTGATAGACGTTGACCACCCAGACCGACTGCTCTGGTGTGACATGCAGATCGGCGGCAATGGCGGGCAGCGCGATGTTGGCGATCGCGGTGTCGAGCGAGGCCATCGCCAGCGCGGTGAAGATCGCGGCGATCGCCCAGCGCCGCCGCGCGACCGGCAGGCCGTCGGAAATGGTGTGGTCGGGCTCGCGCGCGGCGGCAGGTAACGTGATTGTCATTGCCTTGCGCGTTGCTCCGGCGGCGGGGCTGATAAGGACTCGGCATGTACTACGGCCGGGGCGCCTGCCACAGGCATATGCTTGCATGCTGTGTATGCGCGAAGGCTGGGCGATGAGCCTGCGCGCCGGCGTATGATCGCTGCTGCAATTTCAGGGGATCGCCATGCACATCGTCGTTCTGCCCGGTGACGGCATCGGACCAGAGATCACGACCGCGACATCAGGCGTGCTGCGCGCGGCCTCCGAGCGCTTTCAGCTCAATTTGCGGCTGGAGGAGCACGCGATCGGGCATGCGAGCCTCAAGCAGTTCGGCACGACCGTGCGTCCCGAGCTGCTCGACATCGTCCGCGCCGCCGACGGCCTGATCCTGGGGCCGACCGCGACGTTCGATTTCAAGGACGAGGCGCATGGCGAGATCAATCCGTCGGGGCACTTTCGCAAGAACCTCGACCTCTATGCCAATGTCAGGCCCGCGCGCACTTACGCAGGGAGGCCCGGCCGGGTCGGCGATTTCGACCTCGTCGTGGTGCGCGAAAACACCGAGGGGTTTTACGCCGACCGCAACATGGAGCAGGGCAATGGCGAGATGCTGGTTACGCCAGACGTCGTGATCTCGCTGCGCCGGATCACGCGCCTGTGCTGCGAGCGCATCGCGCACGCCGCCTGCCGTCTCGCGATGAAGCGGCACAAGCATCTCACCATCGTGCACAAGGCCAACGTGCTCAAGATCGGCGACGGCATGTTTCTGGATATCTGCCGCGAGGCGGCGAAAGGCTATCCCGGCCTCGCGGTCGACGACATCCTGGTCGACGCCATGATGGCGCATGTGGTGCGCAACCCCGATCGTTTCGACGTCATCGTCGCCACCAACATGTTCGGCGA
The DNA here is from genome assembly GCF_040547985.1 of Bradyrhizobium sp. LB14.3. Classification (NCBI taxonomy): domain Bacteria; kingdom Pseudomonadati; phylum Pseudomonadota; class Alphaproteobacteria; order Hyphomicrobiales; family Nitrobacteraceae; genus Bradyrhizobium; species Bradyrhizobium sp. LB14.3. The sequence continues at coordinate 63,579 of NZ_JBEPQT010000007.1, read as the reverse complement.
TATCCTGTCCGATCTCACGGCCGAGCTCTCCGGAAGCCTCGGCCTCGGCGGCTCGCTCAATGTCGGTGACCGCTACGCCATGGCGCAGGCGGCGCACGGCTCGGCGCCTGACATTGCAGGCCAGGACGTCGCCAATCCGGTGTCGCTGATCCTGTCGACGGCGCTGCTGCTCGGATGGCACGGCGAGAACAGCGGCGCGGTACGTTACGAGGAAGCCGCGCGAGCGATCGAGGCGGCGGTGGCGACGGCGATCGGCGAGGGCAGGGCGACGCGCGACGTCGGCGGCAAGCTCGGCACGATCGCGGCCGGGGCTGCGATCGCGGAGATATTGCAGGCGGGGTGAGGTGCTTCTGCGGGTCCTTGCGCTTTTTTCTTAGGGGCCAAAACAAAAAACGCGAAAACAACCCCATGCATAGTAGAAGGCCCCTTGATCGATAAGGGATTTTCGAACCGCGTCACGACGACATTCGCGGCCGCGATCACGTTGATGCGTCGGGCAAAACACTGGCAGGATGCTAGAGTGGCAGCGGTCGGGGAAAAGACCGGGGCCTGCGCTCATGAATGCGCGACGTCCGCTTCGAGAGCGTAGGATGGGTTGAGCACTTGCGAAACCATCGCGTGTCACGTTGGATGCTGTCGGCTTCGCTGCGCTCTACCATCCCACAAGCTGAACTCTCCGGCAGCCTCGGCCTCGTCGGCGCCCTCAGAACTGATACCTCCTCAGTCCCCCATCCACCGGGATCACCGTCCCCGTGATATACCGAGCCACGGGCGAGGCCAGAAACACCGCCAACGCCGCCAGATCTTCCGGCTCGCCCCAATAGCCGACCGGGATCTCTTCCTCCGCAAAGCGCTCGCGATAGTCCGGCGCGTAGTTGCGGCGGATCTGTTCGCTCATGATGCGGCCGGGCGGAATGCTGTTGATGGTGATGCCGTGCTCGCCGATCTCGCGCGACAGGCCCTTGGCCCAGGCGTGCACGGCGGCTTTCGCCGCGAATGCGGCGTTGAGGCCTTCCGGCTCGGACTTGCCGGTGATGTTGACGATGCGGCCCCATTTGCGTTCGATCATCTGCGGCAGCAGGGCATGCGCGATGCGGCGGTAGCTGGTGAAATTCAGCGCGATCGCTTCGTCCCATTTGCTGTCGGGCGCATCGACGGGGAGGGGGCGGCTGCCGCCGGCATTGTTGATGAGGATGTCGACATGGCCGAGCTCTTTTAGCGCGAAGGCCGAAATCTTCTCCGCCGCGTCCTTTTCCATCACGTCCTGCTCGAACGGCGTGATCAGGCCGGAGCCGACTTCCTTCACCAGCTCGACGAGCAGATCGGCGCGCCGTGCCACGCCGACCACGCGTACGCCTTCGGCAGCCAGGCCCTTGGCGATGGCGCGGCCGATGCCGACGCTCGCGCCTGTGACGACAGCGGTTTTTGATTTGAGCCCGAGGTCCATGATCACACGCTCTCTTGTTTGCTTTTGCTTGTTGCTGTTGGTTTTGTTGTTCGTTTCCTGCCCTGTCCACGTCAGGGTGATTTGCCCGACCGGGACGAGCAGTGGTAACCAAGAGCCGCGTTGAAGGAAACACGAAAAAAGAAAAGGCGCTGAGCGATGGTCTGGGATCCGCAGCAATATCTGAAATTCTCCGGCCACCGGCTCCGGCCCGCCGTCGACCTGTTGATGCGGATGCCGGATTCTGGTCCGCGTGCGATCGCCGATCTCGGCGCCGGCGCCGGCAATGTCACCAAGCTGATCAAGGAGCGCTGGCCCGACGCGACGGTGACGGGTGTCGAGGGCTCGGCCGAGATGGTTGCCGCCGGCCGCAAGGCAGCACCGGACGTGGAATGGTCCCATGAAGACCTCGGCCACTGGCGCCCGACGAAGCAGTATGACGTCATCTATTCCAATGCCGCACTGCACTGGCTGCCCAATCATGCGGCACTGTTTCCTTCGGTCATGGAGAAGGTGACGCCCGGCGGCATGCTTGCGGTGCAGATGCCGCGCAACTTTCTGGCCCCCTCGCATGTGCTGATCGGCGAGACCGCGCTCAACGGTCCGTGGCGGTCCAAGGTCGAGCATCTCGTCACGCCGCCGCCGGTCAAGGGGCCGGCCTATTATCACGGTCTGCTTGCTCCGATGTCGGCCAATATCGACATCTGGGAGACCGAATACCTGCAGGTGCTCGAAGGCGAGAATCCCGTGAAGGAGTGGACCAAGGGGACCTGGCTGACGCGCTATCTCGACATCTTGCAGGGCGACGAGAAGGCCGCGTTCGAAGCGGCCTATGGCGAGCGGGTCGCGAAGGCCTATCCGAAGAATGCCGCCGGGCAGACGCTGTTCCCGTTCCGGCGTCTGTTCATGGTCGCCCAGCGCAAGGGCTGATTGCACCGCCGCAATGCGACATAAGCGCTCGCTTCCGGCAGTGGGAGCGGGGGGCGGGTTGCGCATTCAGCAGCCGTCAAGATAGCTTGGCTGCGGCAAATTGGGCTTAGGTCTAGTTGTTCGGGTGGCGGTTTGCTGCCACTACTGGACTGCAAAACTGGGCTGCAAAACAAAAAAGACCCCGTTTTAGAGGTTGTTGGGAGGTTACTTTATGCGCAAGCTGCTTCTTGCGGTCGCCGCCGCGTCTGTTCTCTTGGCTCCTGCCTTGTCTCCCGTCCCGGCCCAGGCCCAGAGCCCGATCGTCATCAAGTTCAGCCACGTCGTCGCCAATGACACCCCGAAGGGCAAGGGCGCGCTGAAGTTCAAGGAGCTTGCCGAGAAGTACACCGACGGCAAGGTCAAGATCGAAATTTATCCGAACTCCACCCTCTATAAGGACAAGGAGGAGATCGAAGCGCTTCAGCTCGGCTCGGTGCAGATGCTCGCGCCCTCGACCGCGAAGTTCGCACCGCTCGGTATCAAGGAGTTCGAGGCGCTCGACCTGCCCTGGCTGTTCAAGGACGACGCGACCTATTCCAACGCGATGAAGGGCACCATCGGCAAATGGCTGTTCCAGAAGCTCGAGACCAAGGGCATTACCGGGCTCGCCTATTGGGACAACGGCTTCCACATGCTCTCCGCTAACCGTGCCCTGATGAAGCCGACCGATTTCCAGGGTCTCAAGTTCCGCATCTCCGGATCGAAGGTCGCCGACCAATATCTCCGGATCATGGGCTCGATCCCTCAGATCATGGCGTTTTCCGAAGTCTACCAGGCTTTGCAGACGGGCGTGGTCGACGGCTGCGAGAACACCGCGTCCAACTACCTGACGCAGAAGTTCTACGAGGTGCAGAAGGACATCACCGTGTCCTATCACGCGCATCTGCAATACGCAGTCATCGTCAACTCGAAATTCTGGTCGGGCCTGCCGCCTGATATCCGCGCCCAGCTCGAAAAGGCGATGAACGAGGCGACCGACTACACCAACTCGATCGCGCGCCAGGAGAACGAAGATGCGCTGGCCGAGATCAAGAAGACGGGCAAGACCACGTTGCATTATCTGACTGACGCCGATCGCAAGGCATGGCAGGAGGCGATGCAGCCGACCTACAAATGGGCGAAGGGGCGGGTCGGGCAGGAGGTGCTCGATCTCCTCGCCAAGGAACTCGACGTCAAGATGAACTGACGCCGGCGCCGTTATAAGAACAACCATAACGGTCGGGGGTGATCGCACTCCCGGCCGTTGCTCTTGATGATGAGCCAAGCTGGGGGACTAAGTTGCTGCGTGTACTGAATCGTGTGCTCAATCATCTCGAGGAATGGCTGATCGCGACGTTGATCGCGGCTGCGACATTGCTCATCTTCGTTGCCGTGCTGCACCGTTATGGCGCCGGGCTGTCGATCGACATCGCCAAATGGGCGGAGGCGCGCAACCTGGCCTTGCTGGCCGTTCCCGCGCGAGCCGCGTTCGTCTGGCTTGCCGCTCTCGACCTGTCCTGGGCGCAGGAACTCTGCATCTACATGTTCATCTGGATGGCGAAATTCGGTGCGGCCTACGGGGTACGCACCGGCATCCATGTCGGCGTCGACGTCCTGGTCAACATCCTTCCCGGCGGATCGCGCCGCCGCGTCATCACTTTCGGCCTGATGTGCGGCGCCCTTTTCACCGCCATCGTGTGCTATTTCGGGGCCGCGTTTGTCGGCCAGATGTGGCAGACCGGCCAACAATCCAACGATCTCGAAGCGCCGATGTGGCTGGTGTATCTCACCATCCCGCTCGGCTCCGGGCTGATGTGCTTCCGTTTCCTGCAAGTCGCCTGGTCGTTCTATCGCACCGGCGAGCTGCCGCATCACGACATGGCCGGCGTCGAGGGCGTCGAGACAGACCCGGTTCATCCGGCCCCGGTCACGCGCACTCAGGTCGCCCGCGACGAACGCAGCCCGCTCGGCTGGGTCCTGATGCTGTTGCCGGTCCTGATCGTCGCCGTGTGCTTCGCGCATTCGGCGCACGTGATCACGCTGCCGCAGGGCCTGCGTGTCGCCGTGGTCTTCGGTCTTCTGCTGTCGTTGATGCTCACGGGCATGCCGATTTCGATTGCGCTCGGTCTGACCGTGCTCAGCTTCATGTTCACGCTGACCGACGTGCGAACGGAATCGGTGGCGCTGAAGCTGTTTACAGGCATCGAGAGCTTCGAGATCATGGCGATCCCGTTCTTCATCCTTGCCGGCAACTTCCTGACCCATGGCGGCGTGGCACGCCGGATGATCGCCTTTGCGACCGCGCTGGTCGGCCATTGGTACGGCGGCCTTGCGCTCTCGGGCGTGGTCGCCTGCGCGCTGTTCGCCGCGATCTCCGGCTCATCGCCGGCCACGGTGGTGGCGATCGGATCGGTGATCCTGCCTGCGATGGTCGCGCAGGGGTTTCCGAAGCGGTTCGGGGCGGGCGTGATCACGACCTCCGGCTCGCTGGGAATTCTCATTCCACCCTCGATTCCGATGGTCCTTTTTGCCGTCTCCACCAATACCTCCGTCGGCAAGCTGTTCATCGCCGGGATCGTGCCGGGGCTCGTGCTCGCCATGCTGCTCGGCGCCACGACGTTCTATCGGGCCTGGCGTAACGACTATCCGAGGATGCCGAAAGCAACCCTCGTCGAGCGCTTCGATGCGTTCCGCAAGTCGATCTGGGGCATCCTGCTGATCGTGATCGTGATCGGCGGCATCTACAGCGGCCTGTTCACACCGACCGAAGCTGCCGCCGTCAGCGCGGTGTACGCCTTCATCGTCGCAGTGTTCATCTACAAGGATCTGAAGCTGCGAGACGTGCCGCGCGTGCTGCTGTCGTCGGCAAATCTGTCGGCGATGCTGCTCTACATCATCACCAACGCCGTCTTGTTCTCGTTCCTGATGACTTACGAGAACGTGCCGCAAGCGCTCGCGCAATGGATGATCGACCAGGGCCTCGGCTGGATCGGCTTCCTCCTCGTCGTCAATCTCCTGCTGCTGGTGGCGGGCAACGTGATGGAGCCGTCCTCGATCATCCTGATCATGGCGCCGATCCTGTTTCCGGTTGCGATCAAGCTCGGCATCGATCCGATCCATTTCGGCATCCTGATGACGGTCAACATGGAGGTCGGGCTGTGCCATCCGCCGGTCGGCCTCAATCTCTACGTCGCCTCGGGCATCGCCAAGATGGGTATCACCGAGCTCACGGTCGCGGTGTGGCCATGGCTCCTGACCATGCTGGCGTTCCTTGTGGTCGTGACCTATTGGCCGGGCCTGTCGCTGTGGCTGCCCAGGCTGTTGGGCATGTAGCTGCGAACACGCTGCATCCTCTCCGCCTGTGGGCGCGGGGCTACGCATCACGCCGTCCTCCCGCCATGGCAATCGACCGCGAGATGCGGTTAGATGCCGCGCAACAGGCCGGGAGGAGATCAAGATGACAGACACGTCCAGCAGCGAGCCGAAGGACGCAACGGCGTCCGTCATCGCGCAGCAGACGGCGATGCTGAACGCGCTGCCGTTTTCCGATACGCGGGATTTCGACGATGCCGCGCGCGGCTTTCTCGGCACGATCGACAACGCGAAGATTACAAACCCGCAAGGACGGACAGTCTGGAGCCTCGAACCCTACGGCTTCCTGTCGACCGAGCAGGCGCCGCCGACTGTCAATCCCAGCCTGTGGCGGCAGTCGCGGCTCAACATGCAGCACGGGCTGTTCGAGGTCGTGCCTGGCGTTTACCAGGTGCGTGGGCTCGACATCGCCAACATGACGCTGATCGAGGGCGATAGCGGCGTCATCGTCGTGGACACCTTGACCTCGATCGAGGGCGCGCGCGCGGCGCTCGATCTCTACTACAAGCATCGCGGCCAGCGGCCGGTCGCGGCCGTGATCTTTACCCACACCCACACCGACCATTGGGGCGGCGCGCGCGGCGTGCTGGAGGAGGATGCGCTCGCCACCGGTCGCGTGCCGATCATCGCGCCCAATTTGTTCATGGAGCATGCCGTCTCCGAGAACATCATCGCGGGACCGGCCATGCTGCGCCGGGCGCAGTACCAGTTCGGGCCGCTTCTCGCCAAGGGCGTGCGCGGGCAGGTCGATTGCGGCCTCGGCAAGTCGATGGCGGCAGGTTCAGTGGCGCTGCTGCGGCCGACCGATTTGATCATGGCGACCGGCGACAGGCGCGTGATCGACGGCGTCGAATTCGAATTCCAGATGGCGCCGAACAGCGAAGCGCCGGCGGAGATGCATTTCTTCATCCCGCGCTACAAGCTGTTGAACCTCGCCGAGAACTGCACCCACAATTTCCACAATCTGCTGCCGTTCCGCGGCGCCGACGTGCGCGACGCGCTGGCCTGGTCGAAATATCTGGGCGAGGCCTTGCAGCTCTGGGACGGCAAGGCGGAGGCGATGTGCGGCCAGCACCACTGGCCGGTGTGGGGACGCGACCGCATCGGCACGATGATCCGGCAGCAGCGCGACCTCTACAAATTCGCGCATGACCAGACCATCCGCCTGATGAACCACGGCCTCACCGCCGCCGAGATCGCCGAAACCATCCAACTGCCGAAGAGTCTCGAAGGCGCCTGGCATGGCCGCGGCTATTACGGCCATATCCGGCACAATGTGAAGGCGATCTACCAGAAATATCTCGGCTGGTATGACGCCAATCCGGTCAATCTCGATCCATTGCCGCCGGTGGAATCCGGCAAGAAGTACGTCGAATATATGGGTGGTGCCGACGCCATTCTCGCGCGGGCGCGTGTCGATTTTGACAAGGGCGAATTCCGCTTCGTGGCGCAGGCGCTCGGCCATCTCGTCTTTGCCGAGCCGGATAATGCGGCGGCGCGCGCGTTGCTGGCGGACACGCTGGAGCAGCTCGGCTATGCCGCGGAAAGCGCGACCTGGCGTAACGCCTATCTGTTTGGCGCGCAGGAATTGCGCCAGGGCATGCCGAAGGTGCCGGCGCGCCCGCCGATGCCGCGCGAGACGCTGGCGGCGCTGCGCACCTCACAGCTCTGGGACGTGCTCGGCATCCGCCTCAACGGGCCGAAGGCGGAAGGTAAGCACATCGTGCTGAACTGGAGCTTTTCCGACACCGGCGAGACGTTCGTGCTCAATCTGGAGAATTCCGCGCTCACCTATACCGAGGGCGTGCAGGCGGAAGGCGCGGATGCTAGCTTCACGCTCGCGCGCTCAACTTTTGACGAGGTGATCGCGAAGCTGACGAGCTTCCCGGAAGCCGTGGCCGCCGGCAAGGTCAAGCTATCAGGCAACCCGATGCGGCTCGCCGAGCTGATGGGCCTGATGGACGACTTCCCGCGCATGTTCGAGATCGTGGAGCCGAAGCGGGCGGCGGTGAGATAATCTTCTCGTGCCCCGGCTCTGCGCTGCAACGGCGTTGCAGCGCGTCCGGGACACGAGAGTGGTCAGCAAACTACTCCGCGCTGCTCACCAGCTTGATCCGCGGCGCCTTCTCCTCGTCCAGGCTGCGATAGGCCGCGAGATAGTCCAGCGCCATGCGCCGCGCCGTGAAGCGCGTCTCGAACTGCTTGCGGATGGCAGAGCGGTCGAGTTGCTGCAGGCGGCCGACGACGCCGGCCGCGCTGAGGACGTCCTCGACGACGAAGCCGGTGAGGCCCTCGTCGATGATCTCCGGCACCGAGCCGCGGTTGAAGGCGACGACCGGCGTTCCGCAGGCCATGGCTTCGATCATGACGAGACCAAACGGCTCCGGCCAGTCGATCGGCAGCAACAGGCCGAGTGCGCCGCTCAAAAAGTCCGACTTCTCGTGATCGCTGATCTCGCCGATGAATTCCACCAGCGGATTGTTTTCGATCATCGGCCGGATCAGCTCGTCATAGTAATCCTGGTCGGTACGGTCGACCTTGGCCGCGATCTTCAGCGGAATCCCGCAATGGGTCGCGATCTTGATGGCGCGGTCGACGCCCTTTTCCGGCGCGATGCGGCCGAGCACGGCGAGATATTCCTGCTTCGCCGGCTTCGGCGTCAACAGGTTCTCCGGCAGACCGTGGTGGATCGTCCTTACCCAGTTCGCCTGCGGCACCGGCCGCCGCTGCGCGTTCGAGATCGAGATGACGGGGACCTTCGAAAAGGTGTTGAAGACCGGCTGATGCTCCGGGAGGTCGAGCCGGCCGTGCAGCGTGGTCAGGAACGGCGTCGGCTGCCGGTAGAACAGCGACCACGGATAATAATCGAGATGGAAGTGGAGGAAGTCGAACTCCTCGTCGTCACATTTCTGCCGCACCCGCTCCAGCATCACCATGTGCAGCGCATTGGGATCGCGCACGGAACCGTCGAGGCGGAGCGCCCGCGGCCATAGCGCATCCAGCTTCGCCGAGGTCTGCGAATCGCCGCTGGCGAACAGCGTCACGTCGTGTCCAAGGGCCACCAGCTCTTCCGTCAACCAATGCACCACCCGCTCGGTGCCGCCATACAGCTTGGGTGGAACAGCCTCCGTCAACGGAGCTACCTGCGCGATGCGCATCTCGCCATCTCCTCTGCGATCATGAACGTGAAACCCCAGTCTTTGCGGCACCGGCAATGCCAGTCAGGGGAACGTTCCCGCACTTGCGAAGTTCCTTCCCTCAGAGGTTACTTATTGGACACGTCGGGTGCTCGTCGCGGTGCTGCCATCACATCTCCGCAGATCGTCCGCATCCGCATGTCGTGATGGGTTTGCCCGGGAACCGAGGCGAAGTGGTCGATGTTCAGTCGACTAACAGAAAAATTGAAAACATCACGACGGGGTCGATAGTCACATGGATCATCTTTCTGGATACGCGCGCCGGCCATTCGCCTTTGTTTTGCGCTATCTCCGGCGTCGTCTGGCATCGCATCTCGTGATCCTGACCGCTGTCGTTGCGGCCGTTGCCTGCTCCGTAGGCACGCAGTACGGCGTCAAATCTCTCGTCGACAGCCTGACCGCCGGAACTTCACATGGTGGCAGCGTATGGCTGGCATTCATTTTACTCATGTCGCTGATCGCCGCCGACAACTTCCTGTGGCGGATCGCGAGCTGGACGGCGAGCTTCACCTTCGTTCGTGTCACGGGTGATTTACGCCGTGACATATTTCGTCATCTGACCGGCCACGCGCCGAGCTACTTCTCTGACCGCATGCCCGGCATGCTGACGAGCCGCATCACGGCGACGTCGAACGCGGTGTTCACCGTCGAGAACATGTTCGTCTGGAATGTGTTGCCGCCGTGCATCGCCACAGTTGCGGCAATCGCTTTGATTGGAACCGTCAGTCCTTACATGGCGCTCGGCCTGATGGTGGTGGCCGGCGGCATGGTGCTGGCGATGTTCCGCCTCGCTGCTGCGGGCAAGCCGCTGCATGACGACTTCGCCGACAAGGCCGCCGTCGTCGACGGCGAGATGATCGACGTCATCAGCAACATGCCGCTGGTGCGCGCCTTCTGCGGTATCGGGCATGAGCACGAGCGGTTCGACGCGACGGTAAACCGGGAACTCACGGCACGCGGCCGCAGCCTGCGCTATCTGGAGAAGCTGCGACTTATCCATGCCGGCATCACTGTCGTGCTCACGATCGCCCTGATGGCCTGGGCGATCATGCTTTGGCAGAATGGCCAGGCGACCACCGGCGACGTCGTGCTGGTCTGCACCCTCGGTCTCTCCATTTTGAACGCGACGCGCGATCTCGCGGTGGCGCTGGTCGACGTCACCCAGCACGTTGCGCGGCTGACCGAGGCGATCGCCACGCTGCTGGTGCCGCATGAATTGCGCGACCACCCCGAGGCCGAGCCGCTGGTGAAGAGCGGCGCCGCGATCGCGTACAATAATGTCACCTTCGGCTATCCCGGCGGCGAGAAGATCTTCGAGCGGTTCAGCCTGCGCCTGCAACCCGGCCAGCGCGTCGGGCTGGTCGGCCAGTCCGGCGGCGGCAAGTCGACGCTGTTCACGCTGCTGCAGCGCTTCTACGATACCGACGAGGGCAGCCTCACCATCGACGGTCAGGATATTTCCAAGGTGACGCAGCTGAGTCTGCGCGAGGCCATTTCGGTCGTGCCGCAGGACATCTCGCTGTTCCACCGCTCGATTCGCGAAAACATCCGCTATGGTCGCCCGAACGCGACCGACGACGAGGTGCTCCGTGCGGCGATTGCGGCGCGCTGCGATTTTGTCGAAAGCCTGCCGGAAGGGCTCGACACCATGGTCGGTGACCGCGGCGTCAAGATGTCCGGCGGCCAGCGCCAACGCATCGCGATTGCGCGCGCCTTCCTGAAGGACGCGCCGATCCTGCTGCTGGACGAAGCGACCGCCGCGCTCGACAGCGAATCCGAGGAGGCGATCCGCGAGGCGCTGTCGCGGCTGATGCGCGGCCGCACCGTCATCGCGATTGCGCATCGCCTCGCGACGTTGCGCAATTTCGACCGCGTGGTCGTGCTGAAGGATGGTAAGATCATCGAGGACGGTTCACCCGAGCGTCTGATGCAAGGCCACGGGCCCTATCGTGCGCTGGTCACGCAGGAAATGAGCCGGCTCTCGCAGGCGGCCGCGTAAACCAGTCGCGTTCGAGTCGGTTGCGTGTCGAAACAAGCGCAGGGGAGCTGCTGATGTCGGCTGAAGCCGTTACTCAATTCATCTCCGTGACGCGGACCATGGACCAGGTCGCGGAGCAGCCTTTCTATATTCCGATGACGGGACCGTCGGCGCGGCCACGGCGTTCGCTCAAGCACGACGATACCTTTATCGTACTTGACAGCCATGGCGACATCGGCGCCTCGGCCGGCGGGCCCGACGGCCTGTTCCATCACGACACGCGCTACCTTGCGAGGCTCGAGCTCGTGCTCGACGATCTCCAGCCGTTGTTGCTGGGATCCAACCTGCGCGACGACAACTCGGCGCTGACGGTCGATCTCACCAATCCGGATATCTACCGGGAGGGCAGCCTCGTACTGCAAAAGGACCTGCTCCACATCGTGCGCACGATCTTCCTGTGGCGCGGCACCGCCTATCAGCGCATCGGCGTGCAGAACCACGGCGACCGCCCGGCCAATTTCGGGCTGACCCTGCTGTTCGACAATGATTTCGCCGATCTGTTCGAGGTTCGCGGCGAGCGGCGTCCGCGTCGCGGCATTGGCTCGAGCCGGCTGTTGGGCCCGACCGACGTGCTGTTCGACTACCGCGGTCTTGATGACGCCGAGCGCACCACATGCCTGCATTTCGACCCGCGCCCGACGAAGTTGTCGGTGAATGCCGCAACCTGGCAACTCGAACTCGATCCGCATCAGTCGAAATCGCTGTTCGTGGCCGTGTCCTGCAATCGGCCGATCACGGAGAAGCCGGCGCGCTTTTTCAGGGGGCTGCTCGCCCACCGCCGCGAGATGCGGCAATCGACGATGGGGACCGCCAGCATCGAGACATCCAACAACATCTTCAACGAGGTGCTGTGCCAGTCCATGGCCGACCTCAACATGCTGATGACGGAGACGCCGCAGGGCCGCTATCCCTATGCTGGGATTCCCTGGTACTCGACGACGTTCGGCCGCGACGGCCTGATTACGGCTCTGCAAATGCTGTGGGTCGACCCGCGCATCGCGAAGGGCGTGTTGCGGCGGCTCGCGCATTTCCAGGCCAAGGCGGTCGATCCGCTGAACGATGCGGCGCCCGGAAAGATTCTGCATGAGATGCGCGGCGGCGAGATGGCGGCGCTACGCGAGGTGCCGTTCGCGCAGTATTACGGCAGCGTGGATTCGACCGCTTTGTTCGTGCTGCTCGCCGGAAGCTATTTCGAGCGCACCGGCGACGAGAAGACGTTGACCGAGTTGTGGCCGGCCATCGTGGCGGGGCTGGCCTGGATCGACGGCCCCGGGGACCCCGACAAGGACGGCTTCGTCGAATACCAGCGCGCCACGGAAAAGGGCCTCGCCAATCAGGGCTGGAAGGATTCCTACGACGCGATCTTCCATGCCGATGGCCAGCTTGCGGAAGGCAATCTCGCGCTGGCCGAGGTGCAAGGTTACGTCTTTGCCGCCAAGCGGCTCGCCGCGCGCTGTGCGCTCCGGCTGGGCAAGCCCGATCTCGCCAAAAAGCTCGAAGCCGAGGCCAAGGCGCTGGCCGAGCGCTTCGAGGCCGCGTTCTGGTGCGAAGAGCTCGGCACCTATGCGCTCGCGCTCGACGGCAAGAAGCGGCCCTGCAAGGTACGGACCTCAAACGCTGGGCAGGTGCTGTTCAGCGGCATGATCCGTGAAGATCGCGCCCGTCTCGTCGCCGCCGATCTGATGGGGCCGCACTTCTACTCGGGCTGGGGCATCCGCACCGTCGCTGTCGGCGAGGTGCGTTACAACCCGATGTCCTATCATGACGGGTCGATCTGGCCGCACGACAACGCACTGATCGCGCTTGGGCTCGCGCGCTACGGACTGAAGCATTCGGTCGCGCAGGTCTTCAAGGGATTGTTCGACGCTGCAACCTACATGGACCTGCGCCGGTTACCCGAATTGTTCTGCGGCTTCCGGCGCGAGAAGCGGCGCGGCCCGACGCTCTATCCGGTGGCCTGCGCGCCGCAGGCCTGGGCCAGCGCAACCGCGTTCACGTTGCTGGAGGCGGCGCTGGGCATCGAGTTCGATGTGGCGCGCGGAGAGATCCGGCTGCGCAATCCGCGTCTGCCGGCGTTCCTGCACGAGGTGATTTTGCGCGATCTGCTCCTGGGCGAGTCCAGCGTGGATCTGCGCGTCAGCCGCCATGGCGAGGACGTCGCGCTGGAGGTGTTGCGCACGCGTGGCCAGATCCAGGTCTCGATCGTATTGGCGCGCTAGCGGCGCGCGGGAGGAGGGTGCATGCGTACCGCCGGATGGTTGATCCTGAGCGTGGCGATCGTCGCGGGATTGACGGTCGCCGTATCACGAGCTGCGGAGGAGTTGCCCGCGCCTTCAACTGAAGCGAATGCGCCGCCGACGCTGCAGCCGCCGGCGTCATCGGTCCCCGTCACGCCAAAGGATGCCGCGCCACCGCCGTCGGTCACGATCATCGGCGCCAGCGATGCGCATGGTGTGCTTGGCCGTGACGTGCTCAGCGCGGCGAACGAGGGCATGGGTCGCATTGTCGACGTCATCGTCGATCGCAGTGGCCATGTCCGCGCTGCAGTTATCGATTTCGGCGGCTTCCTCGGTGTCGGCAGCCGCAAGATCGTGGTTGACTGGAACGCTTTGCGGTTCGGCAAGATCGCCAGCAAGAAGGACAGCATCACGCTGGAATTGACCAAGGCGCAGGTCGCCGCCGCGCCGGAATACAAGGAAGACGCGCCGATGGTCGTGCTCGGCGCGTCCGGCAGCCTGCAACCGCTGCAAGCGGTTCAGTGAGGCGCGGGGAGGGATGGCCGCCTGTGCTGTTGTCGAGAAAGCCGAACCATGCAGATCGCGAGGGCCGCGCTAAGCACGACAACGATGCCGCGCCATTGCCTCCCGGCATTCCGGCACCGTCGCGCCAGAGCCTGCGCGGTCTCGACTGGTTCATCTTCTTTCTTGCCGACGTGCAGACCGGATTCGGTCCCTTCATCGCGGTTTACCTCACAACGCAAAAATGGACCCAGGTCGAGATCGGCCTGGTGCTGTCGATCGGCGGCATCGTTGCTCTGATCGGACAGATGCCGGGCGGCGCCATCATCGATGCCGCAAAATCCGAACGGCTGGTCGCGGGCCTCGCCATCGCCACCATCGGCTGCTGCGCGCTCGCCTATGCGGCGATGCCGATCTTCCCCGTGGTGGTGGCTGCGGCCACCTTGCACGCGGCAGCGAGCTGCGTGCTCGGGCCGGCGATCGCGGCGATCAGCCTCGGCCTAGTCGGACCGTTCGCGATCGGCGAGCGGCTCGGCCGCAACGCCCGCTTTGCCTCGCTTGGCAACGGTGTTGCGGCTGCCGTAATGGGCACGGCCGGCTATCTCCTGTCGAGCCGCTCGGTGTTCCTGGTCTCCTTCCTGCTCGCGATCCCCACTCTGATCGCGCTGTCGCGCATCCGCGAGCATGAAGTGGACATCGCGCGCTGCCACGGCGAAATGCCGCGCGAGGCGAAGGATCGCGGCGACACCAATATCTGGCACTTGATCCGACAGCGTCCGCTCATCGTCTTTGCGCTGAGCGTCTTGCTGTTGCAACTGGCGAACGCGTCGATGATGCCGCTGATGGCGAGCGCGGTGACGGCGCGATCGGCCCAGTGGGCGACGGTGCTGGTCGCCTTTTGCATCGTCGTGCCGCAGGCGATCGTGGCGTTGCTGTCGCCGACGGTCGGACGCAAGGCGCAAGCGTGGGGTCGCCGGCCGCTGCTGCTGATCGGGTTCGGCGCGCTGGCGATCCGCGGCCTGCTGTTCGCCACCGTGCGCGATCCCTATTTGCTGGTGCTGGTGCAGGTGTTCGACGGCTTCACCGCCGCGGTATTCGCAGTCATGATCCCGCTGATCGTGGCTGACGTCGCCTTCGGCAGCGGCCATTTCAATCTTGCGCAGGGCATCGTCGGCACGGCAACGGGCATCGGTGCATCGCTGAGCACCGCGCTCGGCGGCTACGTCAGCGACAAATTTGGCAATGCCACCGCCTTCCTCGGGCTGGCAAGCATTGCTGCGACGGGATTTCTGCTGATCCTGATGGTGATGCCGGAGACCCGGCGCAAGGGCATGATTGCGCCAAAAGAAATAGCCGGCTGAACCAATCAGCCGGGGCGTCGTAGGATCGGGCCGGGTGAGAACATCGCCGTTCATCGAATTGCCACAGGCCTCGCGGATTGTCGGTCCTCGCTCGCAATCGAAAGGCCCTGCAAGTGGTGTCCGCGAACGATCTGGAATTTGCCCTCGATCAAGTCCGCGCCAACGCCCCGGAGCAGGTCCCCGGCGTGTTCGGCCCGTCCTCGGTGACCTGGCGGATCGACCGCGAGGCCGTCATCTTTCTCGGCGCCGGTCGTGCGTTGATGCTGCAGTTGGCCCACCCTTGGGTCGCCGCCGCCATCGCCGAGCATTCCAAAACCTTCGCCGATCCGATCGGGCGATTTCACCGCACCTTCGACATCGTCTTTGCCATGGTGTTCGGCTCGCTCGACCGCGCGCTGTTGTCGTCGCGGCAATTGCACCGGCGCCACAGCATGATCGTCGGCGAGATGCCCGAGACCGTCGGTCCGTTCGTGGCCGGCTCGCGCTACTGTGCCAACGACATCCCGTCGCTGTGCTGGGTTCATGCCACGCTGGTCGAGACGGCGCTGATGGCGCACGATCTGGTTTTGCCGCCGCTCTCGGCGGAGGAGCGCGAATGCTACTGGACCGAGAGCCGGACGTTCGGCGCCTTGTTCGGATTGACGGGGGACGACCTGCCCGCGGACTGGTCAGGCTTTGCGGCCTACACCAATGCGATGGCGCAGTCGAACACGCTGACCGTCAGTCCGGCCGCGCGTGAGATTGTGAGGCAGATCTTTTGCGGCGCGCGTCCGTGGTTGCGGCCGCCGCGATGGTATCGCGCGCTCACGGCGAGCTTGCTGCCGGAGCCATTGCGCGCGGGCTTTGGGTTTGAGCTCGACGAGCGCAACACCAGGTCGGCCGACAACGCACTGAAATGGATCCGGCGGGTCTACCCGAAATTGCCGGACCGGTTGCGCTATGTCGGTCCTTACCAGGAAGCGCAAGCGCGGCTAAACGGCGAGCCGCAGCCCGACTGGTTGACCCGGTGCCTCAACAGAGCCTGGATCGGCCGCTCGCAGATGGATCAGCGCCGCTAAGAAGCGCCTCCCGCATGTCCCGGACAAGCTGCGACGCAGGGGCCGCGAACTGCTGCGCGACATGGGCCCCGGCTCTGCAGCGCACCGTCGAAGAGACGCTGCGCCGCGTCCGGGGCACGAGAGAGCGCAGGCCTCACACCGCCGCCAGCTTCCGGTACAGCGCGTTGTAGCTGCCGGCCGAGATGCTCCAGGAGAACGACCGTCCCATCGCGCTGCGGCGCATGGTGTCGAGCTGGTCGTGCGCCATGAAAGCCTGGAAGGCCCGGCGGACGCCGCCGAGAAAGGATTGGTGCGAGGGTTTTGAGAACAGGAAGCCGGTTTCGCCGTCGGTGATGGTCTCGGCGAGGCCGCCGGTCTGGTGGCCGATCGGCAGCGAGCCGAAGCGCTGGGCGTACATCTGGCTGAGCCCGCACGGCTCGAAGCGCGACGGCATCAACGTGAAATCGCTGCCGGCGAAGATGCGGCGCGCCTGGGCGTCGTTGAAGCCGATCACGACCCCGATCGCGTCGGGCCGCCGGCGATGGGCGTCGATCAATGCCTGCTCGAGCGCCGGCTCGCCGGAGCCGGTGACCACGATCTGCCCGCCGGCATCGACGATCTCGTCGGCCGCCGCCAGCACGAGGTCGATGCCCTTCTGGTGCACGAGCCGGGCGACGATGCCGAACATCGGGCCGCGCGACACCGCAAGCCCGAACTGCTTGCGCACATAATCCGCATTGGCCTTCTTGCCGATCCAGTCGCCGGCGCCGAACTGCTGGGCGAGCTGGGCGCACGAGCGCGGGTCCCAGCTCTCGTCGATGCCGTTGAGGATGCCGGTGAGCTCGGCCGCGTCGGAGCGGGCTCGAAGCAGGCCTTCGAGGCCGCAGCCGAATTCGTCCGTGGTGATTTCCCGGGCGTAAGTACCGCTGACGGTGGTGAGGTGCGAAGCATAGACCAGTCCCGCCTTGAGGAAGGAGAGCTGGTCGTAGAACTCGACGCCGTCGATATGGAAGGAGCTTTCGGGGACGCCGATCCGCCGCAGCGAGTCTTTCGGGAAAAGCCCCTGATAGGCGAGGTTGTGGATGGTCAGGATCGACGGCAGCTTGGCGCCGCGCCAGGCCAGGTAGGCCGGCACGAGCGAGGCCTGCCAGTCATTGGCATGGATCAGGTCTGCTGCCCAATTCTTGTCCAGCTTGCCCATGGCAAGCTCAGCGGCGGCCGAGGCCAAGCGCGCGAAGCGGATGTCGTTGTCCGGCCAGTCGCGCCCGGACTCGTCGCCGTAGGGATTGCCGGGCCGGTCGTAGAGCTGCGAGCACAACAGCACATAGACAGGGAGGCCGTCCTTGGTCGCGGCCCGGCCGAGCGAGCAGGCCGGCATCTCCGCGAATGCCGGACAGCGGCCAACGATCTGAATATGCGTGAGTTGTTCGATGATGTCGCGATAGCCGGGCAACATGACCCGGATATCGGCGAAAGGACGCAACGCTCTTGGAAGAGCCGCGGAAACGGCTCCAAGTCCGCCGACGCGGACGAAGTCGTCCATCTCTGTCGTAACGAACAAGACCCTCAAGAACAGCTGCCCTCATCCGATCCCGTTGCTGCTATGCAAGAACGGGTCCAGTTGCCCTGGAATTCCCAGGCCCGCCCGCGCGGCGCATCGGTTCGGTAAAGACTTTCCTACTCAGCCGTCGCCCTCTAGGGTCGGCGCACCAACAACAGAGAACTTCGATAGTTCCTAAGTGACCCGAGGACGCGAGCAGGCATGCAGCTATCAGAGAAGCATGAGGGGACGACGACAAAGGCCTTCGCCGGCCTCAGGGTCCTGGATTTTTCGACCACCATCGCCGGTCCCCATTGTGGGCGGATGCTCGCCGACATGGGCGCCGAGGTCATCAAGATCGAGACCGACGGCGGCGAGACGATGCGGACCCGCCCGCCGCTGCGCAAGGGCTGCAGCACCGTGTTCGGCCAGCTCAATGTCGGCAAGAAGAGCGTGGTGCTCGACCTCAAGTCCGAGGACGGCAAGGAGGCGGTGCGCCGGCTGGCCGCGACGGCCGACATCCTGGTCGAGAACTTTCGTCCCGGCGTGATGCACCGGCTGCGGCTCGACTATGACAGAATACGCGCCGTCAATCCGAAGCTGATCTACTGCTCGATCTCCGGCTACGGCCAGAGCGGCCCGTCGGCCGAGCTGCCGGCCTACGCACCGGTAATCCATGCGGCCTCCGGCTACGACATGGCCCATCTCGCCTACCAGCCCGGCCGCAGCCGCCCGGATTATTGCGGCATCTACCACGCCGACGTCGTCACCGGCACCTACGGTTTTGGCGCGATTGCGTCGGCGCTCTACCAGCGCACGGTGACTGGGCTCGGCCAGCACATCGACGTCTCCATGCTGGAATCGATGCTGACGCTGACGGTGATCGAGTTGCAGAACTCGCAGTTCGCCGTGAAGCCGCCGCCGCGGCCGATGTTCGGGCCGACCGAGACGGCGAGCGGGTATGTCATGATCACGGTTGCCAGCGAGAAGACGTTTCAGGGGCTGATGGGGGTGATCGGCCGCCCCGAATGGATCTCCGATCCGCGCTTCGCCACCTACGCCGCGCGTCGCGACAATTGGGCCGACTTGATGGACGGTGTCGAGGCTTGGTCGCGGCAGCTCTCGACCGATGTCTGTCTTGTCGCGCTAGGTGCGGCCGGCGTGCCGGCCTCGGCCTACCGCACCGTGTCCGAAGCACTGGCCGATCCGCAGATCGCGCATCGTGAGGCGCTCTCGTCGGTGGAGGACGAAGGTGGCTCGTTCCAGGTCCTCAATCTGCCGTTCCGGATGAGCGGTGCCGACACGACACCGGGCAAGACGATGGCCGTGCTTGGCGAGCACACGGACCGGCTGCGGGCGGAGATCGGGCTCACCGACGGTGGACCAATTCCGTCAGGCAAAACAGCCGCGCAAGTCTGGCGGTAAGTCTGACGGCAAAGCCGACGGCAAGTCTGACGGATAGCATCGTGCGGCAAGCAATGCGGCTTTGCGCGTGGTCGGCTTGCCATCATCCGCCAGCCTAAACTAGACAGGTCCGAGTTTGTCTCGTCCTGCCGCCCATGCCATGGTGGCGACGACAAGAAAACTATCCGGGAGGACGCCGATGAAGAGTTTCAAGGTTGCCGATTTCAAGGCGCCGCTGCAGGAGTTCGACGAGGCGACGCCGCAGCCGTCCGGCACGCAGGTTCTGATCAAGGTGAAGGCCGCCGGCGTCTGCCATAGCGACCTCCACATCTGGGAAGGCGGCTACGATCTCGGCCACGGCCGCAAGCCGCTGTCGCTGAAGGATCGCGGCATCAATTTGCCGCTGACCATGGGGCACGAGACGGTCGGTGAAATTCTCGCCTTCGGTCCGGACGTGAAGCCGACCGACCAGGGCGATCTCAAGCTTGGCGACGTGGGCCTGGTCTATCCCTGGATCGGCTGCGGCAAATGCGCCACCTGCCTCGGCGGTGACGAGAACATGTGCCTGACGCCGCGCTCACTCGGCGTTTATTGCGACGGTGGTTATTCCGATCACATGCTGGTGCCGCATCCACGCTATTTGCTCAATCTCAGAGGGCTCGATCCCGCGTCGGCTGCACCCTATGCCTGCTCGGGTGTCACGACCTACAGCGCGCTGAAGAAGATCGAGCAGCACTTTGACACGCCGATCGTGATGTTCGGTGCAGGCGGGCTTGGCCTGATGGCGCTGTCGCTCTTGAAGGCGATGGGCGGCAAGGGCGCGATCATGGTGGACATCGATGCGAAGAAACGCGAAGCCGCGGAGAAAGCCGGCGCGCTCGCGACCGTCGATCCCAAGGCGCCCGACGCGCTGGAGCAGCTTGCCAAGAAGGCCGGTGGTCCGATCCGCGCCGTGCTCGATCTCGTTGGCAACGCCGCCACCACGCAGCTGGGCTTCGATTGCCTGACCAAGGGCGGCAAGCTCGTCATCGTCGGCCTGTTCGGCGGCGGCGCGACCTGGGCGCTGCCGCTGATTCCGATCAAGGCAGTGACTATCCAGGGCAGTTATGTCGGAAACCTGCGCGAGACGCAGGAGCTGCTCGACCTGGTGCGAACGAAGAACGTAGCGCCGATCCCGGTGACGCGGCAGCCACTCAACAAAGCCAACGACGCGCTGGTGCAGTTGCAGCAGGGCGCGGTCGTCGGGCGCACGGTGCTGACGCCGTAGCGAAGGCTCTATCCTCCGTCATTGCGAGCGAAGCGAAGCAATCCAGACTGCCTCCACGGATGCATTTCTGGATTGCTTCGTCGCAAAAGCTCCTCGCAATGACGGCCTCACTTAATTTTCGCGCAGGAAATCCGATGTCCGCAAACAACGCCTTCCACATTGCCGTGCTCGCCGGTGACGGCATCGGTCCCGAAGTGATGGCGCCGGCCATCGAAGTCCTGCGCAAGATCGAGACGAAGTCCGGCTTGAGCTTCCGCTTCACCGAAGCGCCGGCGGGCGCCAATCATTACCTCGCCACCGGCAAGTCGATGCCCGACACCACGATCAAGCTGTGCGAGGAGGCGGACGCGATCCTGCTTGGGGCCTGCGGCCTGCCGTCGGTGCGCTATCCCGACAACACCGAGATCGCGCCGCAGATCGAGCTGCGCTTCATCTTCGATCTCTATGCCGGCGTGCGTCCGGCGCGGCTCATTCCGGGCGTGTCGAGCCCGATCGTCGGCGCCGACCAGCGCGGCATCGATCTCGTCGTGATCAGGGAGTCCACCGAGGGCCTGTTCGCCTCGATGGGCAAGGGCGTCGTCACCCATGAGGACGCCCGCGAGACCATGGTGATCACGCGCAGGACGTCCGAGCGCCTGTTCGAGTTCTCGTTTCGCCTCGCCGAGCGGCGCAAGGCGCGCGGCAAGCCCGGGATGCTGACCTGCGTCGACAAGGCGAACGTGTTCAAGGCCTTTGCCTTCTTCCGCGGCATTTTCGATGAGATCGAGAAGCGTCATCCCGAGGTGAAGACCGATAGGCTCTATGTCGATGCCTGCTCGGCGATGCTGGTGAAGCGCCCCTGGGATTTCGACGTGATGGTGATGGAGAACATGTTCGGCGACATCGTCTCCGACATCACCGCGAGCCTGATCGGCGGGCTCGGCATGGCGCCGTCGGCCGACATCGGCGACAAATATGCCGTGTTCCAGCCCTGCCACGGCACCGCGCCTGATATCATGGGGCAGGGCAAGGCCAATCCCACCGGCATGATCCTGTCGGCCGCGATGATGCTGGACTGGCTCGCCGACAAGCACGGCGTCGAGGGCGCGGCGGAAGCCGGTGAGAAAATCGAGCGTGCGGTGGACAAGGTTTATGCCGACGGCATCAAGCCGATGGAATTTGGTGGCCGCAACGGCACCGCCGACATCACGAAGGCGGTGCTCGCGGCGCTGTAGGCTCGCGCCGATTTCGATAGCCAGTTCAAGCGCCGCGGATTGCCTTTGCGGTCCACATTCGCTCCCGAACGACGCTGCAAATCTGGAACTTGAATTCGCTGAAGAAGGCCTCGACCCCACGCCGTTTCGCCTGGGCGTGCTCCGGATCGATCCGCCAACGATGAAGTGCTTCCTCGGTCTCGAATTCGACGATCGTCACTCGCTCTCCATCGTCCGCAACAAAACCCTTGTGCGAGATGTAGCCAGGTATTGTTCGCGCAAGTTCGCTCATGCGTTTTGCCATCGGCCCATATTCATCCTGCACGCCGGGATTCATTCGAGTGCGAAATACAGTGACGATCATCAGATAGGCTCCTGTGTGGAACGAGCTTTGTTCGCCGCCTTTGCGGCGGTAGCCGCCTGGTCGGCAGCGCTGTCGTCCGTGCCACGACCTTTACCTGAGGCGTGTAATCACATATAATGAATAATTATGATCTAATTGATCACACTGAGAGATGTATGGATCTGTCGGATCTGCGGATATTCATCGCTGTCGTGCGCGAAGGCGGCGTGACCCGCGCGGCCGAGCGGCTGCATCGCGTTCAGTCCAATGTGACGACCCGTATCCGGCAGTTGGAAGAGGATCTCGGCGTGGCCCTCTTCATTCGAGAGGGTAAGCGTCTTCATCTGGCGCCCCAGGGGCAAGTGCTGCTTGGCTACGCCAATCGCTTGCTCGCGCTCGCGGATGAAACACGCGATGCCCTGCAAGACGCAAAACCCCGCGGAACGTTCCGCCTCGGCGCGATGGAAAGCACGGCCGCTGTCAGGCTGCCGGGACTGCTCAGCGAATACCACAGACGGCATCCAGGGGTCGTTCTGGAGCTTCGCACCGGCAATCCGCAGGTTCTCGCGAGCGCCATTCTCGCCGGCGATCTCGATGCAGCCCTTGTTGCCGAACCCATCGCCGATGAGCCCTTTGAGAAGGTGCTCGCCTTCGAGGAGGAGTTGGTGATTATTGCGGCTGCCAATCATCCGCCGATCGTCAAGAAAGGCAGCAGCCTGCCACGTACCATCATCGTCTTCGAACACGGATGCCCGCATCGCAAGCGGCTT
This sequence comes from Bradyrhizobium sp. LB14.3, assembly GCF_040547985.1. Lineage (NCBI taxonomy): Bacteria > Pseudomonadati > Pseudomonadota > Alphaproteobacteria > Hyphomicrobiales > Nitrobacteraceae > Bradyrhizobium > Bradyrhizobium sp. LB14.3. The sequence continues at coordinate 40,927 of NZ_JBEPQT010000007.1, read as the reverse complement.
GAAGACTGGTACGCAAGGCGAAACGAAATGCCGGTGCGCATGATCGAGCTGGCGTCGTATCACGCCATGCTGGGCTGTGTCGTTGCGGGCATGGGCGTCGCGCTGATCCCCAAAAGCGTTCTGACCACTTTTCCGGACAGAAGGCTGTTGAGCGTCCACCCGTTGGGACGAACGGAGAATCGGGCGTGGACTGTGCTCATCTGGCGCAGGGAAGCGGGCTCCGCGAACATTCAGGCCTTGAAGGAGATGTTGCAGAGCTCCCGGTTGGCGGGTCACCGGCAAGTGCGGACCGCTCGGGCCGTATGAGGCGCTACTTCCCCGAAAACTGCGGCTTGCGCTTCTCCATGAAGGCCTGCCGGCCCTCGCGGAAATCGGCACTGTCCATGCAGGCATTGCCGATCGCCTTGATCGCGTCCATGTCGCGGCCGCTTTCATCCTTCAGCACTTGCGAGATGGTAAGCTTGGCCGCCTTGATCGCGAGCGGGGCGTTCTCGGAGATCGTCTGCGCGATTGTCATCGTCTCACCCCAGAGCTCATCGATGGGGAACACGCGCTCGACCAACCCGATGCGCAGCGCCTCAGTGGAATCGATGCGCATGCCCGTGTACATCAGGAGCCGCGCCCAGGACGGTCCGACCAGCGACACCAGGTGTTTCAATCCATCATAGCCGTAGGCGATGCCGAGTTTCGCCGCGGGAATGCCGAACTGGCTGCCATGGGAGGCGATGCGGATGTCGGCGAGCATCGCGACCTGCATGCCACCGCCGAGGCAAAAGCCCTCGATGCAGGCAATCGTCGGCTTGGGATAGTCGGCGAGCAGCGCGCGCTGGGCGGCGCTGCGTTTTGCATATTCCTCGGACGCGGCGGCGTTATGGCGTGTCTTCTCGAACTGGCTGATATCGGCGCCCGATACGAACGCCTTGCCGCCGGCGCCGCGCAGGATCACGATGCGTACGGCAGCGTCGTCGCGCAGGCTCGCCAGCGCCTCGCCAAATCCCTCCCACATCTCCAGCGACATCGCGTTGCGCTTGTCGGGATTGTTGAAGGTAATCACGCCGACGCCACTGGCTGTGTGCTTGAGGATCTTGCCGCTGGCGTAAGGTGTTTCGGTCGTGCTGGAAATATCAGGCATCGCGTGCTCGCTTGTCGTAGGCCGGGCGCAATGTGCGGCCGGGGCAGGGCCCGGGTCAACCGCGGCAGGGGATACGGCTTTGCATCCGCCTGTCCCGCGATTGCATGGCGTTATTTATTGAGCATGATCTTTTCGGAGAACCGCTGCGCGCTCTTCGGGGGCAGGCCCTAGCGCACCATGTGCGCGGTGAGCGGATGGCTGCCGGCATTGCTGAAGAACGCCGCCTCTTCGGCGGCCGCCTCCGTTCTGCTGGCGCACGGTGAAATTCGGCGTGTGCGTGCCCGACCAGTCGACCGAATGCGGATCGATCGGATTGTCGTGGGCGTCGAGCACCTCCATGTGCATGCGCCACAAATAGGTCGTGCTGATTCGAGAAATCGGCGGCAGGCTAGCGCCTCCCGGTTGCGACCCCCTTAAGCACGGCGCATCGCGAGCCCCGCGCGTCGGACGCGCGGTCTCTGGATTGGGTCGCGGCAGGGGCGGAATGGGTTCGCGATCACCGCGGGCGGGGCGACACAAACGTCAACAAAAAGGGGCGGTCATGCCGCCCCGAAAAAGACCGCGCACGAGCGCGCCGGGTCTCGTCCAATCCGGCCGCGTCCCCGTGACGCGGCGGATTGAACATCGGCCGGAAAGGCGCGAACGCCGATCGGCTCAGGCTTCGTTCGCTGCGATCGATTCCATCAGCGAGACAAGCTGACGCTGCACCGTCTGGTCCTTGATCTTGCTGTAGGCGCGCAGCAGGCGGAGGCTGAAGGCCGAGTCCAGGAACAGCAGGCTCTCGACTTCGCGCGCCTTGTTGTCGCCGTCGTAGAAGAAGGTCACGGGCACGTCGAGCGAGGTGGCGATCTGCTGAAGCCGAGCCGCGCCGACGCGATTGACGCCCTTCTCGTATTTCTGGACCTGCTGGAAGCTCACGCCGAGCTTGTCGCCGAGCTCAGCCTGCGAGATCTTCATCTCGACGCGCCGCAGACGGATCCGTTTGCCCAGCTCAATGTCCGGCTTGCCGGCACTGCGCTGCTTCATTCTCTTCGCCGCTGTCTTCATCTTTTTTCTCATCGGTCTTCGGTTGAAAACCCCCCGAAGAGCTGGGTCAGGGGTTCGCCCATATACTCGTCCTTGAATTCATGCGGGTGCACGAACTCTTCCTTAAACCACGGGAAACGCGCCGGATTGAAGGCTTCGATCAGCCAGTCAATCATGTGCCGCACTCTCGGTATCCGGCCGCTACCGGGATGGTAGGACAACCAGATATCCAGCGGTCTGTTCAGCTCGACCTCCAGTGGAATCAACTTCCCGCCAAGCGCAATGGCGTAGCTCGGAAACACGCCGATTCCGGCGCCATTCGCGACCGCCCAGTAGTTGGCGCTTGAGACGTTGGTCTTCATGACCAGAAGGTCACGTTCCGGAACGCCGGGGAAGAAGCTCTCGAAAGTTTCCTTGGCGGCAAGCTGGTCGGCGAATTGCAGCACCAGGCGGTGCTTGATCAACTCCATCGCCGAGCGCGGCGCGCCATGTTTTGCAATGTATTTCTCGGAGGCCCAGAACATCAGATGCATGCGGCCGAGCCGCACCATCTTGACGTCGAGCGCCGAAGGTCGCGACAGGTGGATGGCGACGTCGGCCTCGTGGCGGGAGACGTCGGCCGAGCGCATCGCGCAATGCAGATCGACCAGGATCTTCGGATAGGCCTGCTGGAATTCGACCAGCCGCGGCGCGAGCCAGAACGTGCCGAGTCCCTCGGTCACGGCGACGCGGACCTCGCCGGACAGGGCATTCGCCGTCGAATCGCTGGTGCGCAGCACGTCAAACGCAGCCGCCTCCATCCGCTCGACGGCAGAGACCACCAGCGCGCCTTCGTCGGTCAGATGAGTGCCGTGGACGTCGCGGGTGAACAGGGTGGTGCCGGTCTGGCGTTCGAAATCATCGATCCGGCGGCGGACGGCGTTGATCGACAGCGACAGGCGCTCGGCCGCCGAGCGGAAACTCCCACATCGGACGACTTCCAGGAAAATGCGCGCCGCATCCCAGTCCGAGAGGCCGCTGATGTTTATCTTTGGGCGTTCCTCCAGTGGAACGCCCCTTTCCGCCAAGGAGTGCATACAAGTCCCTTCAGGTCGCTAAACTGGCAGAATATGGGGCAAACCACAACCACGGCGGGTTGGGGAACGACGAGTTTTGAACGTCATCCTTACTGTGTCGCGGGTGGTATTTGAGTGCTGCCAAGGGGCTGCGAACAAGGCCGGGAATCGGGCGGACTATCGCCCGTATGAGGGGTGTGACGTGAGTTCCGTTGCAAGCCGCGACATGGCTGCGGGATTGTCGGCGTTGTCCGCAATGGATGTCCTTGCGCGAGAGCCGATGCCGCCTTCTGCGATGGATCAATCGCAGCACGCCAGGCATTTTAAGCCTGAGCATTTTGACGACAGCCGGCACACCGGCGCGATGTTCGCCGGAACCGCGGTTTCAACGCCAAAACACACTGAAATCCTATTCGGAGGCGCAATGGCCTCGTGTTATCGTCGGTACTCCATGGGGGCCGCGGGAATCGTCGCCATTACGTCTCACGGGCCGAATTAACGGAAAGAACGCCGGTGTCGCATTCAGACGAACAGTTGCAGTCGGTGCTGGAAACGCTCGAAGCGTGCCGCAGGGTGCTCAACGAGAGCAACAACCGTGAGTCAGCCGAGCTGCTGTCCATTGTCATTCTGGACGTGCGGATGAAACTCAAAGGAATTGACAGCGCCGATCTCAGGGCGCTGTGCGACGAAATGCTGCGGAGCGCTGCAGGCGAACCGCTGCCCCCTTCCAAGCAGACGCAGGACCAGCCCCGGCGTCCGCTGCTCCGCGTGGTGAAGTAGCCGCGCCGCCGAATCTCGCTTTTTGGCGAGATTTGTGCGCGTCCCGATGCCGCATCTGTGATTGCAGACGGCATCGGGAGGAGCCCTGGTTTTGTGCACCTCTGTTGCGCATTCGCTGGCATCGGCTACACCAGAGCCGGTTCGGCTCCGGGCCGCGCGCATTCCCCGCGCGCCGCGCCGGCGCCTGAGATGGCTCCGACTGCACCATGCAAAATGTTTCGATCCCGGCGGCGCTGATTGCCGGCCTCGTCAGCTTCCTCTCCCCTTGCGTCCTGCCGCTGGTTCCGCCCTATCTGATTTATCTGACGGGCGCCACGATCGAGCACGTCGAGAGCGACGAGCCGGCATCGGCCTCCAAGCGCGCGATCATGATGGCGGCGCTGCTTTTCGTGCTCGGCTTCTCGACAGTGTTCGTGGCGCTCGGCGCCAGTGCCTCGCTGATCGGCGGCCTGATCCGCGCCTGGTCGGCCGAGCTCTCGATCCTGGCCGGCATCGTCATCATCGTGATGGGCCTGCACTTCCTGGGCCTGACGCGCATCGGCCTGTTGATGCGCGAGGGACGCTTGACTGCGCCCAAGCCCGTCGGCCTCTGGGGCGCCTATGTGATGGGGCTCGCCTTCGCATTCGGCTGGACGCCCTGCATCGGCCCGATCCTCGCTGCGATCCTCTCGGTCGCCGCGGCGGAAGCGACGGTGACCAAGGGCGCGGGCCTGCTCGCGGTCTATTCGGCCGGCCTCGGCATTCCCTTCCTGATCGCCGCGTTGATGATCGAGCAGTTCTCAAAACTGTTCGCGCGCATGAAGGGCCAGCTCGCCAATGTCGAGCGCGCCATGGGCGTCTTGATGGTGATCACCGGCATCGGCTTTCTCACCGGCACGGTCTCGAATGTCAGCATCTGGCTGCTGGAGACATTTCCGGCTCTGCAGACGATCGGGTAGATCGAGCGTGTTCATGGCGGTGGCTTCCGGAATAAAGCAAAGCCGCGTGGTTTGTTCGCATCCTGATGCATCGGAAAAGTTTGTGGCGATGTCGCTCCATTCGCGGGAGTGAGATCACATCGGCGTAACGGGCGAGATGTCCATAGGTTGACACCGACGATGGTCGTGCACTGAACTTGACCTTGTCGAACCGTCCCGCACGGCCGGTCCATCTTTGGCTCCGCATAGGATGCAAAAAGAGCCCCGCCAGAGGCAGGGCTCTTGGGCGTCTTGCCGGCCGGTTTATTTCTGAGATGGCTGGCCCGACGTCGAAGGCGACGGCGCATTGTTCTGGTTGGTTTGCCCAGACTGCGTATTCTGGTTGGTGCTGGGCTGGTTGGTGGACTGATTGTTGCTCTGGGCCGGAGCCTGGCCGGTCGTCTCGCCCGAAGGCTGTCGTGTGCCTGCCTGGCCCGATGTCATCGGTTGGTTCTGCTGAGCCTGGCCGGTTGTGGATGGCTGGTTCTGCGGAGCCTGTCCCGTGGTCTGGTTTTGCTGCGCCGGCGCGTTGGTCTGGCTGTTGCTTTGCCCGGTCGTGTTCTGAGGCGTCGACTGGCCAGTCTGCCCCTGACCCACCGACGTCGATTGGCCCTGCGTGGCGCTGATCTTGTTCGACACGCCAAGCGCAGCGACCGTGCGGGAATCGATCGAGCCAGTGGTCTGGAAACCTTCCTGTCTCTGGAAAGTCATCAGTGCGCTACGCGTATCGGATCCCAGGATGCCGTCTGCTTTGCCAGACAACAGGCCACGTTCGATCAGAACCTGCTGAACAACGCGGATCTCGTCGGGGCTGAGATCCAGCGCAGCAACGCTGCCACCGCCACGGCTCGACCTGCCATGCTGCGCATAGTGCGTCCGCGGGCCGGCGGGAATAACGTCGACAATCCTGCGGCCACGGTCGGTGACGACGATCTCGTCGTTCACGACGAAGAAGCTGTCGTCGCGATAGTCCGGATAGACGTCGATCAGCGCGGGGTAATCCGAGATCGAGACCACGGAGATGTTGCGTGGTACGACCACGCCGGCATTGACCCGGAAATTGATGGAATTTTCGTTGACCCGCACGCGTTCCACATTGCGTGAGCTCAGCACCGACTGCTGCAGCCTTGTTTGCTGCTGTGCGTTCAGCTGCACGCGGCCGGACATGCTCTGGGTGTTCCCGGCGTCGGGCTGCGCCTGAGCGTTGGCCTGTCCTTGCGTGTTGGCGCCGGTCGTCGTGCCCTGACCCTGCTGTGCACTCCGGCCTTGGGCGTTGCTGTTGGCGCCTGTGGTTGTGGTGCCCTGATCCTGTTCGTTCTTGCCTTGGGCGCTGCTCTTGGTGTTCGCGCCGGTGGTTGTCGTGTTCTGACCCTGCGCATTCTTGCCTTGGGCATTGTCCTTGGTATTTGCGCCTGTGGTCGTGCTCTTGTTGCGTTCCGCGCCTTGTGACTGGCGCATGCTATCGCGCTCGCTACGGCTCTGTCCGACGGTCTGGTCCTTCAGTCCGCTCTTGTCGTTAGCGGACTTCGACTGACGCGCATTTTCACCATCGCTACCGCTCTGACCGACCGTCTGGTCCCTGCCATGCTTCTCGTATTTGGATTGGGACGCACGTGCTTTGTCGCGGTCGCCGCCTTGACCGACCGTCTGCCGCTCGCTGTTGCCGGCCTTTTCCGCGGCTCGGCTGCTATCGCGCGCCGCGGAAGGACCCTCGGTCCGACCGCCTGCGCGGTTCTGCGTCATTCCTTCGCCATGGGATGCGCCACCTGCGCCCTGCGACATCGAACCGGCGGACCGGCCGTGTTCCGCAGCACCTTCGCTGGCTGCGCCACCGGCGCTCGTTCCGCTTCCGCCTCCGCCAGCGCTCATTCCGCCGCCGGCACCTTCGCGTATGCCTTGCGCCGACGCCAGGCTGACGCCGGCGAACAGCACTGCTGTTGTCAGCAGGAACTTGTTCTTCCTCGTGTTCATCTGAACCTCCTTGGTTTGCTTCGTCGCATTTCCCGACGCATGTACATTCGAACGCCAGCTGGACGATCCGTCGCGATCGCGCGTTGGACCCTTCAGATCGAGCGGAAGGCGTCGACCTCCGGTCTCTCGATGGCCCGGCGCTCCACGCTGGCCTTGCTGCGGCCCTCACGTCACCAGTGATGATACCAGCGATGGTGATAGAAGTGCCGCCGTGGGAACGGTCCGCCATAGTACGCATAGGCTGGGCGCACGACTCGGCGATACCGGTAGCCGTAATAGGCCGGAGCGTACCCGCTTCCGTAGTAGGTCGTGGTGTAGCCGCCCCAGCGATATGGCTCGTAGCCGCCGTAATACGCCGGTGCGTAGCCACCATAATAACCAGGGTATCCGTAGTAGCCATAGCCAGGGCCATAGGCGTAGGCGGACGAGGCGAGGCCACCGAACACGGCACCTGCGATCAATCCGCCCGCCAGCGCCGGACCGAAACCGCCGCCCCAGCGGGCTTCCGCCGGCGTCGGCGCTGCTACGGCGCTCGCGCCGAGGGCGCCGACGGTTGCCAGAACAAGCGCAGTCTTTGTCATCTGCGTGCCTCCTTCGTTAGTGTTTCGATGTCGGCCCAACATCAACGAAAGGCAAAAGTTGCAAGCGCGAGCCCGCGAGCGACAGGAATCATGAAGATAAACGAGCGTTCATCTCGATGAACCTGCGCGCGCCGATGACGGCCGCCTCATGACTGGTCGCGCTGATCGAAGATCGATACCCCGCTCTGTTCCGCGGCCGCGCGTGGAACGCATCACCCAGCGCGAATGCTCTCCCCGGGATGCGACGGTTTGGCGCACTCGCGGCCCTCAATGGAACGGCGATGCAGTCGCGTGTCTACTTTGGCGAAGGGGAACGCGTAGTCATGTCCCATTTCCGCATCGAGCGCGGCGATTTCAATACGCGCTTAATTCGCTGCGAAATGCGCAAGCGCCTTGCGATCGATCTCGATCCCAAGGCCCGGGCCGTCCGGGACACGCACGATGCCTTTCTCGTGCTCGATCGGCTCTTTCAAAATCGCCTGCCGGATCGGATGTTCGGTCCGGTCGAATTCGAGCATCGGCTCGAGCGGTGACAGCGAAGTCGGCGTGTGCGAGGGCAGCACGGCGAGGAGCTGAAGCGAGGCGGCGATCGCGATGCCGGTGCCCCAGACATGCGGATTGTAGCGGATGCCGAAGGCCTCGCTCATGTCGGCGATCTTCTTGCATTCGGTGAGGCCGCCGGCCGCGCAGGTGTCGGGTTGGGCGATGTCGAGCGCATGGGCGGCGAACAGGTCGCGAAAACCGAAGCGCGTGAATTCGCACTCGCCGCCGGCGATCGGAATGGTAAGTGCGGATTTCACCGCGCGATAGCCCGCGACGTCCTCGGGCGGCACCGGCTCCTCGAACCATCCGATATCATAGCGCTCGATCATGCGGCCGAGCCGGATCGCAGCGACCGCGTCATAGGCGTGGTTCGCATCGACCATCAGCGCAACATCAGGACCGATCGCCTCGCGCACCGCGCAGGTGACCGCGGTATCCTCCGCGATCCCGAAGCCGACCTTCAGCTTCACGGCGCGGAATCCCTCGGCGGCATAGCCGGCCGCTTCTTCCGGCAAATATTTGCGCGGATCGCCCGATTTGCACCGGTACAGGCCGGTCGCATAGGCCGGCACCTCCTTGCGCGCGGCGCCGCCGAGAAGCTGGTGCGCGGGCACGCCAAAATGCTTGCCCTTGATGTCCCATAACGCGATGTCGATGCCGCTCAACCCCTGAATCACGACCCCCTTCTGGCCGTGATCGCGCAAGCGAGCGTACACAGTCTGCCATAGCACGTCGGTCCGCAGCGGATCCTCGCCGATCAGCCACGGCGCGACATTCTGAACCACCGCCGCCGTGATCCGTGCCGGGCCGTAGCATTCACCCCAGCCGACAAGTCCGTCATCGGTCTCGATCTCGACCAGCATCGCGGTACGCGTGTCGTACCAGGCGCGCGAGTAAGCGAAGGGCTGCGAGAGCTTTGCCTCGAGAATGTGCGTGCGCACATTGGTGATTTTCATCGGCGCTGTCTCCCGTTCACCGCGTTTCGTCCAGCGTGCAAATCACCGTGCAGACGACACCGCGCGGCAGGAAGTCGATGGTCGCCTCGCCGCCGAGCTGGTCGCGCGCACTGCGCTCGATCAGGCGCGAGCCGAAGCCGCGCTGCACCGGCGCCGTCACCGGCGGTCCGCCGATCTCGGTCCAGATCAGGCGCAGCCGCGGCTTCGGCGCATCGGCGATGACTTCCCATTCCAGCGTCACCCGGCCGGTCTCGTTGGATAGCGCGCCGTACTTTGCGGCATTGGTGGCGATCTCGTGCACGATCATCGACAGCACCACGGCGAGCCGTGGCGACAGCGGCACCGCGGGTCCGGCCATGCGGATGCGTTCGGGATTGTTCAGCAGGAACGGCTGTAGCGCGCGGGCGATCACGTGCCGCAGCTCGGACCCCGCCCATTTCTCCTGGCTCAGCAAATTATGCGCTTCGGCCAGCGCGCCAAGCCGGCCCTCGAACTTCGTCCGCTCGTCCCGGCTTGAACTTCGGAATGTCTGCACCGCGATCGCCTGCATCAAGGCCAGCGTGTTCTTGACGCGGTGGTTAAGCTCATCGATCAGAAGATCGTGCAGCATCTCGCCGCGCGCGATCGTGGTCGCCATCCTGACCGCGAAGGTCAGGCCGGTCAGCAGCAGGATGCCGCCGATCAGGCTGGTGATCGCGATGTTGCGCCAGAGCGGAGCGATCAGCGAGCTCTCGGCGACGCCGGCGGCGACCGTCCATCCGGTCAGCTGCGACCGCGTGTAGGCTCCGGCCAGGGCGACGCCGTCGAGCGACACTGCCGGAAGCGATGCCTCGCTGCTGCGGAACATCTCGGCGTAGAGCGAGGGCGAAGCGCGCTTGCCGACGGTTTCGCTGGGGTTCGGCGCGCGCGCGAATACGATCCCCTTGTTGTCGAGCAGCGACACCGTCCAAAGCTTGTCGGGCTGCTGCTTCTCCACCAGATCCTGGAAGATGCTGATCGGCGGGCTGAAACAGAGGTCGTAGATCACCTCGCCGTTGCGAAACACTGGGACCTCGACGGTGAGCACCTGTCGCCCATTGATCGCGCCGGTGAACAGGTCGGAATATTGCCGCGACCTGGTCGCAAATACCTTCTCGATGATCTCGATATGACCGCGTGGCGGCAGGCTTGCAGTGTCCTCCGTTGCCGAGGAGAACAGCAGCCGGCCGTTGCGATCGGAGATCAGCACGAGGCCGCCCTTGCCGTATTGGTCGACGAAGCCGAGCGCGATGCGGCGGAAGTTCTGGAAGTCGTCGTTGCGCAGCGAATTCGTCAGCGCAAGGACCTGCAAGCCGCCGGTCATCCGCTGCACCTCGGAGTCCAGCACGAGGCGCATGCTGCGTACGTTCTCCAGCACGCGGCGGGTCGCGTCGTTCCGGTCCTGCTTGTAATTGTAGACGGCAATACCGACCGCAAAGATGATCAGCGGCAACATCGTTCCCGTGACCAGAAGAGCGAGCCGGACCGGCAGGGTGAGCTTTGACAAAACGCGGGCGTCCCGGTTCCGGCGCAGCGGCGCCGGATTATGATTTTGGGGGGACCATACGGGTGGGACTTGCGCTGCGCCACGATTTTCGCGTTCGGCGGGCCGTTGAAAGATGAGTTATTGCAGCGCAGCCGGGGACGCCTGCGCATCAGCTCATGTTGATCGCGGTCAGCAGCAGACACATGGCGTAGGCGGCCGCCTTGCGTCACGCCTTGATCAGTCGATTTCCTGAACGACCGTGCGCGAAGCGGGATCCACCAGCATCACGCGATCGCCGGTATAGACATAGCGATACTTGGTGAGGGAGGGACCCCAATCCGTCGGAACCGGCTCGAGCTCGACCTCGCTCGGCACCGTCGCGCCGACAATGATTTTTTCCTTCGTCGTAACCGGGCGAACGCGGTGCTCGGTGACGTAGGATTGGATCCTGGTTCGGTATTGCGGCTCGATCTGAACCGCTGTCGCGTGCCCGGTTCCGGTGGTCACCACGGCGGATTGCGCGAAAGCGCCGGTCGTCATCAGGATGGCCGCGGCGGATAGCAAAAACAGCTTCTTCATATTGTCCTCCACGTAAGACCAAGCGCCGCACCAACATTCCACCGCAGGCACCGTTCCCCGAAGTCAGGAACAAAGTGCCATTTTTTCCCGTTGTTCGGATCGACCGGACCGAAATGCCCGGCAGCTGGAGGAGGAAGATCATGAACACGAAGCTTGCGACTGCGGCATTGATGATTGCCGCATTCTCCCTACCGGCGTTCGCGGCCAACGAGTTCTACGTCGTGCAGGACGTCAAGACCAAGAAGTGCACCATCGTCGACAAGAAGCCGACGGACACGTCGATGACCGTCGTCAGCCCGTCGGGCACCATCTACAAGTCGCGCACCGAGGCTGAAAGCGGCATGAAGACCGTCAAGGTCTGCACGTCCAACTGAGGAGGATGACACAATGCCCGTTCTGATTCTGTGGGCCGTGCCGGCCGTGCTGGTGATCGGCGGCGGCATCTATCTGATTGGCCATTTGCACTAAAGTGCTGTGGAAGGCGAGCGGGTCTGTGCGTGCAGCGCACAGGTCCGCAAGCCCTCTGTCTGATACGAGAAGGAGAAGGGCTCCCCTCAGCCCGCCACACGTCGGCAGGAGCGCAAGTTGCAGTGCAACAGCTCGCGCAAGGGGTGGCCCCTGCGACGAAGAGGACCTCCCGCGCACGCGAAATGACTTCCGTCCCGCCGACGTTTTCCATAGGCTTCCCTCTCGCAAGCCGTATACCGGCTGCGCTCACGGCCCGGCTACAGGGCCGGAGCATCAAAGGGAGGGGAGACGATGAAGCGAAGATCATTTCTCGCTGGGCTCGGTGCGACCACTGCGGCGGCTGCGATTGGAATGCCGTCGATCCTCAGGGCGCAGGCGCCCGTCACGCTGAACGGCGCGGTCCAGTTCAACGACGACCACGCCTTCAACAGGGCACTGCTCCGGTTCGAAGAGCTGGTGAAGAAGTATTACGGCAAGCCGGTCAACTTCACGCTGCACAGGAATTCTTCGCTCGGCCTCGAAAAACAATATTTCGAGTACATGTCGCAGGGCAAAGCCGTCGACTACGGCATCGTCTCGCCGGCTCACATGTCGACCTTTGCCAAGGCGGCCCCGTTCATCGACGCGCCCTTCGTGTTCAAGGGCATCGATCACATGAACAAGGTCGTCGCAGCCAATATCCTGGCGCCGATCGCCGACGAAGTTGCGGCCAAGGCCGAGGTCGTTCTGATCGGCTATTCCGGCGGTGGCATCCGCAACATTTTCGCCAACAAGCCGCTCAAGAATCTTGCCGACCTCAAGAGCCTCAAGGTGCGCGTACAAGGCGCGCCGATCTGGTCGAAGACCTTTGCGGCCGTCGGCATGAGCCCGACGGTGATCGCCTATAACGAAATCTACAACGCGATCCAGAACGGCGTGATATCGGCCGGCGAGAACGAGGCGGCCGGCGTCGAGGCGATGAAGTTCTACGAAGTTGCCCCGCATCTCAACCTGACCCAGCACGCCGTGTCGATCCGGCCGATCTGCTTCTCGGTGAAGACGCTGAAGACCTTGCCCAAGGACTTGCAGGACGCGATCATGAAGGCCGGCAAGGAGGCCGGCGATTACGGCCGTCAGGTGGAGTCGAGCGAAGAGGTCGTCAAGCTCGACGCGCTGGAGAAGGCAGGCAAGCTCAAGCGCGTTCCCTTCGAAGAGCGGGACGCCATGAAGAAGCTCGCCGACCCCGTGATGGCCACCTACGCCAAGGAAATCGGCGCGGAAGGCATTTTCGAGAAGATCAACATCGTCTGAGAACTGTCGCCGCCCACGCGACAGGACGTCGGGGCAAGCCAGACGACTTGCCCCATTGCGTGATTGTGATTCCCGGAGTCTTGATGACTGAAATATCGATGCCACCGAACCCGTCGCCATGGCGCCGAGCAACGGCGGCCTATGCAAAGCTGCTGGAGATCCTGCTCGCCGCCTCGGTCGGCATTCTGGTCATTCCGGTCACGTTGCAGATCATCTCGCGCTACACGCCTTTGATTCCGTCCTACATCTGGACCGAGGAGATGGCGCGGTTCATGTTCATCTGGACGATCATGATCGGCGCCATGGTCGGCATAAGAGAGTCGCAGCATTTTGAAGTCGACGTCTGGCCTGATCTGTCACGCCGAAGCGAAGCCGTGGTGCGGATTCTCGCGCGGCTCGGCGTGCTGGCGCTGGCGCTGGTGTTCGTATCCGCCGGCATCGAGTTCACCCGCTTTGCCTGGAACAGAACTTCGGAGCTGGCCGATCTGCCGCTTTGGCTGATCCACGTCGCCTGGCCGATTGCCGGCGTGACCTGGATCGTGTTCGCCGGTGAACAGATTGTCGACGAGATGCGGATTCTGGTTGGGGCAAATCGATGAGCGGCAATGCTCTTTCTGCCGGACAGGCCGCGATGGTCCTGTTCGGTACTTTCGTTGGCCTGCTCATCATACGCGTGCCGGTCGCCTTCGCGCTCGGGCTTGCCTGTGTGCCTATCCTGCTGATCGAGCCGCATCTGTCGCTGATGACGCTCGCGCAAGAAACCTTCAACGCCTACAATTCATTCATCCTGCTGGCGGTGCCGTTCTTCCTGCTCACCGCCAATCTGATGAGCATCGGCGGCATCACCGACCGGCTGGTCGCGCTGTCGCGCTCGATGGTCGGGCACTGGCCGGGGTCGCTGGCGCAGATCAACGTCGTGCTGTCGGTGTTCTTTGCCGGCATCTCCGGCTCCTCCACCGCGGACGCGGCGAGCCAGTCCAAGATATTCATCGATGCCCAGACCAAGGAGGGTTACGACCTCTCGTTCTCCATCGCCATCACCGCGGTCTCGGCCGTGCTCGCCGTCATCATCCCGCCCTCGATCCTTATGATCGTGTGGGGCGGGCTGATCTCAACCTCGATCGCCGCGATGTACCTGGCGGGCATCGTGCCGGGATTGCTGATCGCCGGCGCGCAGATGGCGACAGTGCATGTCTATGCCGTGCGCCGCGGCTATCCGACCTATCCGAAGGACACCTGGAGGGAGATGTGCTGCGCCATCTGGCGCTCGATACCGGCGCTGATGACGCCGTTCATCATTGTCGGCGGCATCCTGCTGGGGTGGTTCACCGCGACCGAATCCGCCTGCGTCGCGGTGCTTTACTCCGTAGCGCTGTCGACATTCTTTTACCGTGAAACCGGCGCGCGCGAACTCTACAGGGCGTTGCTCGACACCGGGCGCCTGGCCGGCGTCGCGCTCTTCTGCGTGGGCACCGCGAGCGCGTTCGGCTGGCTGTTGGCTTATTACAGGATTCCGCAGGAACTGCTGTCCAACGTCTCGACCTGGGGCATGGGTGCGATCGGAGCCGGCTTCTTCATCGCGTTCTGCTTTCTGGTGGTGGGCTGCTTTCTCGACGCCATTCCGGCGATCATCATCGTCGGTACTGTGCTGGAGCCGCTCGCCAGGTCCGTAGACCTCCATCCGGTCCAGTTCGCGATTATTTCCATTATATCGCTCGCCTTCGGGCTGGTGACGCCACCCTATGGCTTATGTCTGATGATCGCCTGTTCGATCGCCGGCGTGCGGCTGCGTTATGCGCTGAAGGACACGGTGATCATGCTGATTCCGATGCTGCTCGTCCTGGCGGCAGTCATCGTCTGGCCAAGCGTGTCGCTGTTCCTGCCGCGTCTGATCGTGCCGGAGATGTTGAAATGAGCGGGGCGTGATCCCTGTTGGCCTAGAGATTGCTCTCGGTGATCGCGGCGTAGACCATGCTGCGCAGCTCGCGCCGGAGCGGATAGGCGCTCGACGGCAGCACTTGCGTCATGAAGATCGCAATCAGCTCCTCGGACGGGTCGATCCAGAACGAGGTGGTGGCCGCGCCGCCCCAATTGTACTCGCCGGGGCTGCCGGCGATCAGCGTCTCGGCCGGCCGCATGGTCACGGCGAAGCCGAGGCCGAAGCCAATGCCGTTATAGGCAGCTTCGGAGAACAGGGAGCGCGACACTTCGGGCAGCGAACGGCCGCCCGGAATGTGATTGCTCGTCATCAACGCCAGCGTCTTCGGCCCGATCAGCCTGACGCCGCCGAGCTCGCCGCCATTGAGCAACGCGCAGCAGAAGGTGAGATAGTCGGCAACTGTCGAGCAGAGGCCGCCGCCGCCGGAGATGAAGGAGGGCGGGACGAGGAACGAGCTCGTCGCCGGATCGTCCTGGAGCGTCAGGCCCTCGCGCCGCTGACCGGCATGAAAGGTCATGCCGCCACCCGGGTCGGCCGAGTAACAGGCGGCGAACCGGTGGGACTTGGAAGCCGGCACGTGGAAATCAGTATCGGTCATGCCGAGTGGATCGAGGATGCGTTGTTTCAGGAACTGCTCGAAGGGAATCCCGGAGATCTTGCCGACGAGGTAGCCGAGCACGTCGGTCGCGACCGAGTAGTTCCAGGCATCGCCCGGCGAGAACTCCAGCGGGATTTTAGCGAGGCTCTCGATCATGGTCTGGAGCGTGCCTGATTTCTCGACCTCGCCGATCTTTTCAGTGCGGTAGGCGGCGTCGACGTTGGAGCGCTGCTGGAAGCCGTAGGTGAGGCCGGCGGTGTGGCGCAGGAGGTCGACGATCAGCATCGGCCGCGACGGCGGCCGGGTCAGGAAGGCCGGCGCGTTGCCGGCGACGAACACGCCGAGATCCTTCCACTCCGGAATGTACTTGGCGACGGGCTCGTCGATCGCAACGAGGCCCTGCTCAACCAGCATCATGAAGGCGACGCTGGTGAGCGGCTTGGTCATGGAATAGATGCGGTAGATGGTGTCGTCCTTGACCGGCAGCTTGCGCTCGACGTCGGCAAAACCCTGAACCGAACTATGCGCAACCTTGCCGCGCCGATAGACCAGGAGATGCGTGCCCGGGAAGCGGCCGGCATCGATGTAGCGGCTCTTCAGATGCGCATCGACGCGGTCGAGCGCGACCTTGGACATACCGACGGATTCGGGCGAGGCGGGGGTAGGGGCGAGCATCAGTTCCTCCGGGCAGTTTTTCTGGGAAGGTTGATAGCCGAAATGGCAGCCCCATTCCAAGCGCGTTGCGCTTAACGCCGCCCGGCCGACTGGTGTAGTCTCCACCTTGGAACGCCTCTAGGGAGCCGCAAAGATCCCCATGGGCCCACGAGAAAATCGCAGGCAAACGCACCATGACCCAGTTCAACGAGACCGAACTCACCGAAGCCGTCGTCCGGAGCTTTGACCAGACACCCGACCCGCGCGCGAAATTCCTGCTCCAGGAATTGGTGAAGTCGCTGCACGATTACGTGAGCAAGACCGGCCTCACCTTCGAGGAATGGGAATACGCCATCGATTTCCTGACCCGCACCGGCCAGAAATGCACGGATACCCGCCAGGAATTCATCCTCCTGTCCGACGTGCTCGGCGTCTCCATGCTGGTCGACGCGGTCAACCACCGCGAGCGCGAGGGCGCCACCCAGACCACCGTGCTCGGGCCGTTCTATGTCGGCGAGCACAAGGTGACGGCGCACGGCACCGACATCTCTCCGAACAATCAAACCGGCGAACGGATGTTCGTGCAGAGCCGCGTCACCGATCTCAATCGCAAGCCGCTCGCGAATGTCCCCGTCGACGTCTGGCATGCCGATGATGACGGCTTCTACGATTCACAGAAGCCGAACTATGACGAGGTCGGCGCTTCCGCGCGGGCGCGCTTCATCACGGATGGCGACGGCCGCTTCTTCTTCCGCACCATCTTGCCGTGCAGCTATCCGATCCCGACCGATGGTCCGGTCGGCGAGATGATCATGCAGACCAACCGCCACCCGATGCGCCCCGCGCACGTGCACTTCCTGGTCAATGCGAAAGGCTACGAGCCGCTGATCACCCATGTCTTCATGGACGGCGACAAATATCTGGATTCCGACGTGGTGTTCGGGGTCAAGGACGATCTCGTCGCCAAGGTCGAGCCGCGCAACGATCCGGCGATGCCCGACGGCGCCAAGGCGAACGGGCAGTGGCACCTAATGAGCTACGAATTCCACCTCAAGCCCGGCGGCGGCATGGCGCCGAAGCCGCTGGGGACGAAGGCGGAGGAGCCGGCCTGACGGTCAGGCGCGAGCCGCGCGCGCCCGCCCCCCTCATCTCCCGATAAAGGCCGCCAGCTCGTCAGGCGTCCCCATCGGAAAGGCTTCTTTCATGAAGTCGAGGAAGGCGGATACGCGCGCGCTTAGGAGCCGACGCGATGGATAGAGCGTCCACAACGCGATCTCTGGTCCATCGATGTCGCCCCAATGCACCAGCGTGCCGGCAGCCAGGTCGTGACTGACCAGTGACACCGGAAGGCGTGAGGCGCCGACGCCCGCCCGGACTGCATCGCGGACCATGACGAGCGATGACAGCCGAAGGACTGGATCAACCGCGATGTGCGACCTTCCACTTGGCACCGTGACTTCCCAGGTTGTCAGTTGGTCGCCCGCTCCGCGCATGACAGCCGGCACAGCGATACCGTCCCTCGGTCGTTTCAGGTCCGGGCTCGCCACGACCACCAGCCGATCGCGCAGAAAGATTCGTCCGACAAGGCTGTCATCTGGATCGGGATTGACCCGAATGACGAGGTCATACCCTTCCTCCACCATGTCGACGGAGCGATCTTCCGTCGTGACCTCGAGACGGACCTCCGGGTATCTGAGCGCGAACCCGGCCGCGAGGTTTCCCATTGCAGTTTGCGAGAACAGCAAAGGCGCGCTGATCCGCATCCTGCCTCGCGGGCTGTCCCCGCCCGAAGCGATCGCTGCCGCCGTCTCGTCGAGCTCGGTGAGCAATGCCCCCGTCCGCTCGTAAAGGGCGCGTCCTTCCTGGGTGAGTTTCACGGCGCGCGCGCCGCGCTCGAACAGGCGCAGGTCGAGCGCGGCTTCCAGTTCCGCGACCCGGCGGGAGAGGGTGGCTTTCGGACGCCCGGCGGCCCGTGCGGCGCGTCCGAACCCTCCGTGCCGGGCGACGAGATTGAAATCGGCGAGTGCGAGCAGGTCCATCGTTCCACCAGTGAGACGGTCTGTCTAGATATATCGTCTATTGGTTTAAATGTGGATCACTAATTTCCCTGTGTCTTCTGAACTCAACCCGGAGTGTCCCCATGGCCATCCTCGTTACCGGCGCAACCGGCACCATCGGCCGCAATGTCGTCGAACAGCTCGTCAAGCGCGGCGCCGATATCCGCGCGCTCGCTCGCGATCCCGCAAAGGCAAACTTGCCGGCGGGCGTCACAGTCGTGCAGGGCGATCTGCTCGACGTCGACTCGCTGCGCAGCGCGTTCAAGGGCGTCTCGACCCTGTTCTTGCTCAACGCAGTGCTCGCCGATGAATTCACGCAGGCGCTGATCGCGCTCAACGTGGCCCGCGAGGCCGGCGTCGAGCGGGTCGTCTACCTCTCGGTGATCCACAGCGATCGCTACGTGAACGTCCCGCACTTTGCCGGCAAGTTCGGCGTCGAGCGGATGATCGAGCAGCTGGGCTTCAACGCCACCATCCTGCGCCCCGCCTACTTCATGAACAACGATCTCACGATCAAGGACGTGGTGACCGGATACGGCATCTATCCGATGCCCATCGGGAGCAGGGGGCTCGCCATGATCGATGCGCGCGACATCGGCGAGATCGCGGCCATCGAGCTCATCCGTCGTGAGCGAGCCGCAGCGCCGCTCCCGCTCGACCGCATCAATCTGGTCGGTCCCGAAACGCTGACCGGCGCGAAAGCCGCCGCCGTCTGGTCGGAGGTGCTGGGTCGCACGATCGCCTATCCCGGTGACGATACCGCCGGCTTCGAGAAGAATCTCCGGGAGTTCATGCCGAGCTGGATGGCCTACGACATGCGGCTGATGAGCGAGCGTTTCCTCACCGAGGGAATGGTCCCAGAGGCTGGCGACGTCGAGCGGCTGACCGCGCTGTTGGGGCGTCCCCTGCGCTCCTATCGCGATCTTGTCTCCGAGATCGCGGCCTTTGCCTGACGGCACGGGCGCGTCCCATCGCGACAACGTGCGTGGCTACACCCTTGATCAGCGCGCGTGCAACATCGCAAGCAGGACCACGACGACGCAGGCGAGCGCCGCCGTGGTCAATTTCCAGAACATCAGCGGGCTGCGCTCCAGCAAGGGCGTGATCCGCGTGTCGAGATAGGCCGGATTGGGCGAGCGAAGCTCGAAGACAAATTCGGACAGATCCTCGTGCCGCTTGTAGGGATCCGGATGGAGCGCACGTCTGAGCGCGCCGTCGACCCACGCAGGCACGTTGCTGTCGTCGTTGGCCGGGCGATATTTGAGCCTCCGCACATCCGCCTTGCGCCGGATACTGGCGATTTGGGTGCCATAGGGAAGCTTTCCCGTCAGCATCTGGTAGCAGATCACGGCCAGCGAAAACATGTCGGAGCGCGGCGAGCCGCCCTGCCCAAGAAAATATTCCGGCGCCGTGTACTGGACCGTTCCCAGAATTTCGTCGGCCTCGTCCTGCGGCGCGGCCTCCGCGACGCCTGCCACCCTGACTGATCCAAAGTCGATGATCTTCGCGGTCCCGGTCTTGTCGATGAGGATGTTGTCGGGTCTGAGGTCCTGATGCAGCATTTCCATGCGGTGGAAGGCGCGCAGGCCCGCGGCGATTTGCTCGACCAGTCCGCGGACGGTTTCGAGATCGGGGCGTGGATTGTCCGTCATCCATTGCCGCAAGGTCTGACCTTCGACGAATTCGGTGGCAACGTACAGATAGCTGCGCCGTTTCGACTGCGATAGCGGCTTCAGCACGTGCGGGCTGTCGATCCGGCGCGCGATCCACTCCTCCATCAGGAAGCGCTTCAAATAGGCGGCATTGTCGCGCAAATCGATCGACGGAAGCTTCAGCGCGACCGGCTCTTCGGTTACTGCATCGACGGCAAGGTAGATGTGACTGCGGCTGCTGCCGTGGATTTCGCGGACGATCCTGTAACCGTCGAAGATTGCCCGTGGCTCCGGCAACGGGGGAAGCGGCAGTTGGGAGGTCTGGTTGAAGATGCCGGCTGGCTCGCGCTGCGGCACCGCATCGATGCGGAGGATCTGGACCGTGATGTTGTCGTCGCTGCCGCGCCGGTAGGCTTCCTCGACGATCGCTTTCGCCGCCCCATCGAGCCCGGCTGCATGCTCGCTGAGCGCGCTCGTGATGAAACGCGCGTCGACGAATTCATAGGCGCCGTCGGTCGCCAGCAGGAAAGTGTCGCCAGTCTCGATTTCGAAACTCTGGTAGTCGATCTCGAGCTGCGGATTGATGCCGAGCGCGCGGCCGAGATAGGTTTGCTCCGACGACACGATGATCCGGTGATCGTCGGTCAGCTGCTCGAGCGCCTTGCCGGCGACGCGATAGACGCGACAGTCGCCGACGTGGAAGATGTGAGCGGTGGTCGCCTTGATGACCATGGCGCTCAGGGTGCAGACATAGCCCTTGTCGCGGTCATAGGCATATTGGCTCTTGCGCGTCTGCGCGTGCAGCCAGGAATTGGTGGCATCCAGCACGCGGCGGGCGGAGGTCTTCACCGTCCAGGATTCCGACGTGCAGTAATAGTCCATCAGGAAGCTCTTGACCGCCGACTCGCTGGCGATCTGGCTCACCGTGCTGCTGGAGATGCCGTCGGCGAGGACGGCCGCAATGCCCTTCAGGCTGAGCATCGGCTCGTCCGGAACGAGGACGCCGTGAAAATCCTGGTTGATGGGCTTGCGACCCTTGTCGGAATGCTGGCCGACCGAGATCTGAAGTCCGCGGGTCATTGTCATCACCGGCAAAGGGGAGCCTCACCCTGGTCGGACGAGGCTCCCCTGTCGAGACGTTTTCGATCAGGCCGCAACGCGGGTCGGCGCGGCCTTGCCGGCCTGCCGCTTCGGCTTGGTCATGACGTGCGTGGTGTAGAGGGTCATGCCAGTGAAGGCGAGGCCGCCGACGAGATTGCCGAGCACGGTCGGGATCTCGTTCCAGATCAGATAGTCCATGATCGAGAACTTCGCGTGCAGCATCAGGCCCGAGGGAAACAGGAACATGTTCACGACGGAATGCTCGAACACCATGTAGAAGAACAGCATGATGGGCATCCACATCGCGATGACCTTGCCGGGGACCGAGGTCGAGATCATGGCGCCGACGACGCCGGTCGAGACCATCCAGTTGCAGAGCATGCCGCGCATGAACAGGGTCGCCATGCCGGCGGCACCATGCGCGGCGTAGCCGAGCGTTCGGCCTTCGCCGATATTTCCGATGGCCGCGCCGACCTTGTCGGGCTCTTGCGTGAAACCGAACGTCGTGACGAAAGCCATCATGAAGGCGACGGTGAGGGCGCCGCCGAAGTTGCCGACGAAGACGAGGCCCCAGTTGCGCAGCACGCCGCCAAGCGTGACGCCGGGACGCTTGTCGATCAGGGCGAGCGGTGAGAGCACGAACACGCCGGTGAGCAGATCGAAGCCGAGCAGGTACAGCATGATGAAGCCGACCGGAAACAGCATCGCGCCGACCAGCGGCTGGCCGGTGTTGACGTTGATCGTGATGGCGAACCATGCGCCGAGCGTGAGGATGGCGCCGGCCATATAAGCGCGGATGATGGTATCCCGGGTGGACATGAATATCTTGGACTCGCCCGCATCCACCATCTTGGTGACGAATTCCGAAGGCGCGAGATACGACATCGATGGTTTCCTTTTGCTTCGTAAGAGAGATCACGCCCTCCTGCGAGAGCGATTGAACGTCATTGGCCGTGCGGGCTGCCTGCCGCGCACGAGGGCTTGGAATGGTTTCGGAAGCCTTGGGAATCGCGTCACGACGACCGAGCCGGGAAGGGCCGCGAAGCAGTTGAGCTTCCTCGTTGCGGCCGCCAGCGGCTGCAACCATGCGGCAAAGCCGCAGTCTTCGTTGACGTGATGGAAGAAGCAATTTGCGTGCCGGGCCTGCAGCTTGAAAAGAGTTAGCGATATCAATTAGATACCATCGCCACGGTTCAGATTTCGACGCACTCCGTGGCCTTATGCTTGAGCCGCTGCATAGTATTTGTGCGCCGCACAAGGATTGAGCAGGTCGCAAATTTCGCGTGCGGACTAAGCCTGCGACAGACTGGCGCGCTGCACATAACATTATGAAATGGCGTCGCTTTTCGCTGCTTTGGGCTTGGCACGAAGCTTGAATAGTTCCCAGCCGACGCCATTGAAGCCGTCCCGCGAGACTTCTCATCCGATTTGTGACGCCACCAGACGGGGGTTTCCCCGTCGCGCGTTCGCATGGGCCTTTTTTGGGGTCACGGACGGACGGGCTGCTCGCGTGCACTGACGCAATCATTCTGCAACGACGCAAAGGACGACACCGCCAATGACCAAGCGCACCCGCCGGCCCTCGGAAACGATCGGCCTGAACCGCCGTCAATTGTTGAAGGCTGCCGGCTCGACCGCCGCACTCCTCGCCGCTGCCAAGCTGAATTGCCCCGCCGGCGCTTTCGCGCAGGACGCCGGCCCCGAGGTCCAGGGCGCCAAGCTCGGCTTCATCGCCCTCACCGACGCGACCCCGCTGTTCGTCGCGAAGGAGAAGGGCATCTTCGCCAAATACGGCATGCCCGATGTCGAGGTCCAGAAGCAGGCCTCCTGGGGCACCACGCGTGACAATCTCGTGCTCGGCTCCGAAGGCAATGGCATCGACGGCGCGCACATCTTGACCCCGATGCCGTATCTGATCTCGGCCGGCAAGGTGACGCAGAACAACCAGCCCACGCCGATGTACATTCTGGCGCGCCTGAACCTGAACGGTCAGTGCATCTCGGTCGCCAAGGAATATGCGGACCTCAAGGTCGGCATCGACACCGCGCCCTTCAAGACCGCGCTGGAGAAGAAGAAGGCCTCGGGAAAGTCCGTGAAGGCCGCGATGACCTTTCCCGGCGGCACCCATGATCTCTGGATCCGCTACTGGCTCGCTGCCGGCGGGATCGATCCCGACAAGGACATCGAGACCATCGTGGTGCCGCCGCCTCAGATGGTGGCCAATATGAAGGTCGGCACCATGGACTGCTTCTGCGTCTGTGAGCCCTGGAACCTCCAGCTGATCCACCAGGAGATCGGCTACACCGCGATCACCACCGGCGAGCTATGGGACAAGCATCCCGAAAAGTCGTTCGGCATGCGCGCGGCCTGGGTCGACAAATACCCGAAGGCGGCGAAGGCGCTGCTGATGGCGGTGATGGAAGCCCAGCAATGGTCGGAGAAGGCCGAGAACCGAGAGGAAGCCGCAGTGATCTGCGCCAAGCGCCAGTGGATCAACTGCCCGGTTGAGGACATCACCGATCGCATGAAAGGCAAGTTCGACTACGGCACCGGTCGCATCGTCGACAATTCGCCGCAGCAGATGCGCTTCTGGAAGGACCAGGCCTCCTATCCGTTCCAGAGCCATGATCTCTGGTTCCTCACCGAAGACATCCGCTGGGGCAAGTACGCGGCGAATTTCGACACCAAGGCGCTCATTGCCAAGGTCAACCGCGAGGACATGTGGCGCGATGCGGCCAAGACGCTGGGCGTCGCTACTGCCGATGTCCCGGCCTCCACCTCGCGCGGCAAGGAAACCTTCTTCGACGGCAAGGTGTTCGACCCCGAAAATCCGGCCGCCTATCTGAAGTCGCTCGCGATCAAGCGCGTCGAAGTCTGATGGAGCCTGCGGCTGCCGTGAGGCGGCCGCATCGTCTTGGAAAGCCGAGATCCGGAGCCGGAGAGATAGCGATGAACATGCCTGCCACGAAGATGGACATTGAGACCGCGACCCCGACGGGTACCGCCGCGCCGGTCGTCGCGATGACACCGAAGGGGCCGCCGCGCGGCGAGACCTACGCGCGGATGGCGCGGGAGACCGCCGTGCGCGTGATCCCGCCGCTCGTCGTGGTCGCACTGCTGATGCTGGTATGGGAGCTGGTCTGCCGCCGCGCCGGCTCGGCGCTGCCGCCGCCGTCGAAAGTCTTCAAGGACACCAAGGAACTGATCCTCGATCCGTTCTTCGATCACGGCGGCATCGACAAGGGTCTGTTCTGGCATCTCTCAGCCAGTCTCCAGCGCGTCGCGCTCGGCTATTCGCTCTCCGCCGTCGCCGGCATTGCGCTCGGCGTCCTGGTCGGCCAGTCGGTCTGGGCCATGCGCGGGCTCGATCCGTTGTTTCAGGTCTTGCGCACGATTCCGCCGCTGGCCTGGTTGCCGCTGTCGCTCGCGGCGTTCCGCGACGGCCAGCCCTCGGCGATCTTCGTCATCTTCATCACCTCGATCTGGCCGATCATCATCAACACCGCGGTCGGCGTCCGCAACATCCCGCAGGACTACCGCAACGTCGCCGCGGTGGTGCAGCTCAATCCGCTCGAGTTCTTCGCCAAGATCATGATCCCGGCCGCCGCGCCCTACATCTTCACGGGGCTTCGCATCGGCATCGGCTTGTCCTGGCTCGCGATCGTGGCCGCGGAAATGCTGATCGGCGGTGTCGGCATCGGCTTCTTCATCTGGGACGCGTGGAATTCCTCGCATATCAGCGAGATCATCCTGGCGCTGTTCTATGTCGGCATCATCGGCTTCGTGCTCGACCGCCTGATTGCGGGCGTCGGCAAGATCGTCACCCGCGGCACCGCGCCGAACTGAAGGGGAAAGCACATGACCGCCTATTTGAAGCTCGACCACATCGACAAGGTCTTCACCCGCGGCGCGGCCACGACCGAGGTGTTGAAGGAGATCAACCTGACGATCGAGAAGGGCGAATACGTCTCGATCATCGGCCATTCCGGTTGCGGCAAGTCGACCCTGCTCAACATCATCGCAGGATTGACCACCGCCACCACCGGCGGCGTACTGCTGGAGAACCGCGAGGTGAACTCGCCGGGTCCGGATCGCGCAGTGGTGTTCCAGAACCACAGCCTGCTGCCGTGGCTGACGGTGTACGAGAACGTCAGGCTCGGCGTCGACAAGGTCTTCGCCAAGACCAAGAAGCGCGCCGAACGCGACGCATGGGTCATGCACAATCTCAACCTCGTGCAGATGGCCCACGCCAAGGACAAGCGGCCCTCGGAAATCTCCGGCGGCATGAAGCAGCGCGTCGGCATTGCCCGCGCGCTTGCGATGGAGCCCAAGGTGCTGCTGCTCGACGAGCCGTTCGGCGCGCTCGACGCGCTGACCCGCGCGCACTTGCAGGACTCCGTGATGGCGCTGCATCAGAAGCTAGGCAACACCATCTTGATGATCACGCACGACGTCGACGAGGCCGTGCTGTTGTCCGACCGCATCGTCATGATGACGAACGGGCCGAGCGCGCGCATCGGCGAGGTGCTGGAGGTGCCGCTGGCGCGTCCACGCAAGCGGCTCGAACTCGCGACCAACGCCGCTTATCTGAAGTGCCGGCAGCGCGTGCTCGAATTCCTCTATGAGCGTCATCGCTTCGTCGAAGCCGCGTAAACGCGTCACCAACAGGTGCTAACGCCGCGCCTAATTTTGAATCATCAAGCTCAATCCTTGTGCGCCGCACAGGGATTGAGCGAATCGCAAAATTTGCGTGCGAAATAGTCCTGCAAAAATTTGAAGCAATACGAACAAGCTTCTGAATTTCCTGCGTTTCCGGAATGCGCGCAGTTGGCACGGAAATTGAAACACCAACCGCGACGCCAACGACGCCGTCCCTCAACATCATCAATCAGCATCGCAACTCGCCGCCGGGGTGAAGCCTCGGAGCGCGCCTCCGTGGCCGGGGGCAGAGCCTGCAACGACGCAGCGGTGAGCCTGGAAGGGATAATGTAATGACGAAGGATCCGACGTGGATTTCCGAATGGCGCCCCGAAGATGAGGCGTTCTGGAATGCGACTGGCAAGACTATCGCGCGACGCAACCTGGTCTGGTCGATCGTGGCCGAGCATATCGGCTTCTCGGTCTGGCTGATCTGGAGCATCGTCACCACCAAGCTGCCGCAGGCGGGCTTCCACTACACCACCGACCAGCTGTTCCAGCTCGTCGCAGTGCCCGGGCTGATCGGCGCGTTGATGCGCTTTCCCTACACCTTCGCGGTGACGACCTTCGGCGGCCGCAACTGGACCATCTTCAGTGCCGCGATCCTGTTCATTCCGACGCTTTCGCTCGCCTACTTCGTGAGCCAGCCCGACACGCCGTTCTGGCTGATGCTGCTGATTGCCTCGACCGCCGGCCTCGGCGGCGGCAATTTCGCGTCCAGCATGACCAACATCTCCTTCTTCTTTCCCGACCGGATGAAGGGATGGGCGCTGGGCCTGAATGCCGCCGGCGGCAATATCGGCGTCTCCAGCGTGCAGCTGTTGACCCCGATCCTGATGACGCTCGCCGTCATCAACCTGTTCCAGGCAACCCCCGTCGACGGTGTCTTCCTGCAAAACGCCGGCCTGATGTGGGTGCTGCCGATCGCGATCGCGGTGTTCGGCGCGGTGTTCTTCATGAACAACCTGACCACGGCCAAGTCGTCGATCAGGAACCAGCTCGCGGTGGTCAAGCGCAAGCACACCTGGATCATGGCGTATCTCTATATCGGCACGTTCGGCTCGTTCATCGGCTACTCGGCTGCGTTTCCGCTGCTGATCAAGACGCAGTTTCCGCAAGTCACGATTGCGATCGCATTCCTGGGGCCGCTGGTCGGCTCGTTGTCGCGGCCGCTCGGCGGCTGGCTTGCCGACAAGATCGGTGGGTCGGTCATCACGTTCTGGAATTTCATCGTGATGGCAGGCGCCACGGTCGGCGTGCTCTACTTCGTCGGGCAGAAGGACTTTATCGGCTTCCTGTCGATGTTCCTGGTCCTGTTCGTGACGACGGGCATCGGCAACGGTTCGACCTACCGCATGATCCCCTCGATCTTCCGCGAGCAGAATCTGTTCAGGGTGCGCGGCAAGGGCGATGCGGAGCGCGCGCTCGCCTTGAAGACGGCGAGCATCGAGAGCGGTGCGGCGGTCGGCTTCATCGGCGCGGTCGGCGCCGTCGGCGGCTATCTGATCCCGACCGGCTTCGGCAAGTCGATCGCGCTGACGGGAGGACCGCAGCTCGCGCTCGCGATCTATCTCGGTTTCTACGCCTCCTGCCTCGCGCTGACCTGGTGGTTCTATCTGCGTCGCAGCCCGCAGGGTGAAGGCGTGTCAAGCCTTGCCGGGGCGCGCGTGTAACACTTGGTACGAATCTCGCTTCTCTCCGTACGCGGGGAGAAGCATTGCCGGACAGTTTGATCATGAACCTGGTTCGCAACGGCGCGCACCAAGGCAAACCCAACAGGCAGGAGAACATCATGACGCCAGAACAGATCGCCCTCGTCCAGCAGAGCTTTGCCAAGGTCGCGCCGATTTCCGCGCAGGCCGCGGTGCTGTTCTACGATCGCCTGTTCGAGGTCGCACCATCCGTGCGCGCGATGTTTCCCGAGGATATGACCGAGCAGCGCAAGAAGCTGATGGGCATGCTCGCTGCCGTCGTCGGAGGCCTGTCAAACCTGGACTCGATTCTTCCCGCGGCCTCAGCGCTGGCGAAGCGTCACGTCGCCTATGGTGCCAAGGCCGAGCACTATCCCGTAGTCGGCGCGACCTTGCTGTGGACCCTGGAGAAGGGGCTCGGCGAGGCCTGGACGCCCGAACTCGCTACCGCCTGGACTGACGCCTATGGCGTGCTGTCCGGCTACATGATTTCCGAGGCCTATGGCGCCCAGGCGCAGGCCGCCGAATAGGAGACGCCTTGTGAGTGAGCCACTCGTCATCGTTGGTAACGGTATGGCGGCCGCGCGCCTTGTCGACGAGCTCGCCAAGACCGCACTCGGCCGCTACGCGGTTGCCGTTATCGGCGATGAACCACGGCTCGCTTACAACCGCGTGCTGCTCTCCTCCGTGCTGGCCGGCGAGACCGGTTCGCACGAGATCGAGCTGAGACCTGCCGACTGGTGGCGCCATCGCGGCGTCACGGTGCGCTACGGCTATCGCGTCACCGAGATCGACACCGGCCGACGCGAGCTCAAGATCGAGGGCGAAGAGAGCATGGAATATTCCAAGCTCGTGCTCGCCATCGGCTCGACGCCGCTGCGGCTCAACGTGCCGGGCGCCGATCTCGCGGGCGTGCACACCTTCCGCGACACCCGCGACGTCGATCTGCTGCTGACGCTGGCAGCGGCGAAGAAGCGCGTCGTCGTGGTCGGCGGCGGTCTGCTCGGACTCGAAGCGGCCTACGGCCTCGCCAAGGCCGGAGCGCCTGTGACGCTGCTGCATCTGATGGACCGGCTGATGGAGCGCCAGCTCGATGCGCCCGCTGCGGACCTGCTCAAGACGCTGGTCGAGCGCAAGGGCATTCGCATCCTGCTCAATGCCTCCACGGTCCGTATCCATGGCGAGGGCCAGGTCGAAGGGGTCGAGCTTGCCGATGGCAGCCGCATCGAGGCAGATGCCGTGATCTTCGCCGCCGGCATCAGGCCCAATACTGCGCTCGCCAAGGACGCCGGCATCGCAGTCAACCGCGGCATCGTCGTCAACGACGAGATGCAGACGGCGTCACCCGATATCTACGCGCTCGGCGAATGCGCCGAGCATCGCGGCACCTGTTACGGCCTCGTCGAGCCTGCCTACGAGCAGGCGCGCGTGCTGGCGCGGCATCTTGCCGGCCGGCCTGCGGCCTATCAGGGCAGCGTAGTCTCGACCAATCTGAAAGTGTCAGGCGTCAGCGTGTTCTCCGCCGGTGACTTCATGGGCGGGGAGGGCAGCGAGAGTCTCGTGCTCACCGATCGCAGGTGCGGTACCTACAAGAAGCTCGTCATCGCCGACGGCCGGCTCACCGGCGCTGTGCTGATCGGCGATACTGTCGATGCGCTCTGGTATCTCGAACTGATCCGCAACCGCGAAAAGGTGGCGGCGATCCGCACCGACATGGTGTTCGGCCGCGCGCTCGCGCGTCCCTCGAAAGCAGCCTGATATGACCGCGATCGATCCCACGCTCCGCGCCACCAAGACGACCTGTCCGTATTGCGGCGTCGGCTGCGGCGTGCTGGCGACGCCGGACGGCAACGGCGGCGCGGCGATCGCGGGCGATCCCGATCATCCCGCCAATTTCGGCCGGCTGTGCTCGAAGGGCTCGGCGCTCGGCGAGACTGTCGGGCTCGAAAGCCGGCTGCTCTATCCGATGATCCGCTGCAAGGGCGTGCTCGAACGCGTCGCCTGGAGCGATGCGCTCGACCACGTCGCCCACCGCATGCAGCACATCGTCGCGCGCGACGGTGCCGACGCGGTCGCGTTCTATCTCTCGGGCCAACTGCTGACCGAGGACTATTACGTCGCCAACAAGCTGATGAAGGGCTTTGTCGGCACGGCCAATGTCGATACCAATTCGCGGCTCTGCATGTCGTCCTCGGTCGCCGGTCACCGCCGCGCCTTCGGCGCCGACACGGTGCCCGGCTGCTATGAGGACCTCGACCAGGCCGATCTCCTCGTGTTCGTTGGCTCGAATGCGGCCTGGTGCCATCCGGTGCTGTTCCAGCGCATGCTGAAGAACCGGCAGGAGCGCGGCGCGCGCATGATCGTGATCGATCCGCGCCGCACCGACACCGCGACCGACGTCGATCTGTTTCTCGGCCTCAAGCCCGGCACCGACACGGCGCTGTTCTCCGGACTGTTCGTTCATCTCGCCGATAATGGTGCGCTCGATCAGGACTACATCGCGCAAAACACGTCGGGCTTTGACGACGCACTGGCGCGTGCGCGCAGCATCGCCAGCGGCGTGACTGCGACTGCGCTTGCGACCGGCCTCTCCGAGCAGGACGTCGCCGCCTTCTTCAAGATGTTCCGTGACACCGAGCGCGTCGTCACGCTGTATTCGCAGGGCGTCAATCAGTCGGCGCAGGGCACCGACAAGGTCAACGCGATCCTGAACTGTCACCTCGCCACCGGCCGCATCGGCAAGCCGGGCGCCTCACCGTTCTCGCTCACCGGCCAGCCCAACGCGATGGGTGGCCGCGAGGTCGGCGGCCTCGCCAACCAGCTCGCCGCGCATATGAACTTCACGCCGCCGGACATCGACCGCGTGCGGCGGTTCTGGAAGGCGCCGCGCATCGCCACCCATGAGGGGTTGAAGGCAGTGCAGCTGTTCGAAGCCATCAACCGCGGCGAGGTCAAGGCGCTGTGGGTGATGGGCACCAACCCGGCAGTGTCGCTGCCCGATGCGGACTTCGTGCGCGAGGCGCTGACGAAACTCGAGCTGTTCGTGGTGTCCGAGAACGTGCTCTCGAACGACACGGTCGATGCCGGCCCGCACGTGCTGCTGCCGGCGCTCGCCTGGGGTGAGAAGTCGGGCACCGTGACCAATTCCGAACGCCGCATCTCGCGCCAGCGCTCCTTCCTGCCTGCGCCAGGCGAGGCAAGACCGGACTGGTGGATCCTGAGCGAGACCGCAAGGCGACTCGGCTTCGGCGACAGCTTCAACTACAAATCGGCGGCCGATATCTTCCGCGAGCACGCCGCGCTCTCGACGTTCGAGAACGACGGCAGCCGCGATTTCGACATCGGCGCGCTGACGTCGCTGTCGGACGAGGCCTTTGACGCCTTGAAGCCGGTGCAGTGGCCCGCGCGCGAAGGCGAGGCGCCCGTCGAACGGTTCTTCGCGCAGGGCGGCTTCTTCACCAATGACGGCAAGGGCCGCTTCGTCGCGCCGGAGGTGCCGGCGCTGCGTGGCGAGACCGGGCCGTCGCGGCCGCTGCGCCTCAACACCGGGCGCATTCGCGATCAGTGGCACACCATGACGCGTACGGGTCTCAGCCAGCGGCTCGGCGCGCATCTGCCGGAGCCGTTCGTCGAGATTCATCCCGATGACGCCGGCAGATACGGCATCGTCCAAGACGGCTATGCCCGCGTCACCACCGACTACGGTCAGTGCACCCTCAAGGTCGTCGTCAGCGAGCGGCAGCAGCGCGGCACGCTGTTCGCGCCGATCCACTGGAGTGCGATGAACGCCTCCCACGGTCGTGTCGGTGCGCTGGTCGCACCGTTCACCGATCCGTTCTCGGGGCAGCCGGAATCGAAGGCGACGCCGGCGGCGATCGCGCCATATGAATACGTGTTCCGCGGCTTTGCGTTGTCGCGCAAACAGCTCGATCTACCGTCGAACCTGATGTGGACCCGCGTCAAGGTCGGCGGCGGCTTTGGCTATCTCTTCGCCGACAATGCGGATCTGTCGCGCTGGCCGGCCTGGCTCGGTGGCGTTGCCGGCGAGGATGTCGCCGACTATCGTGACTTCGGCGGCGGCGTCTATCGCGCGGCGTCGTTTGCGGGCGACCGCATCGAAACCTGCCTGTTCGTCGGCCCCGCGCATGACGCCGGGGATTGGGAGGTGGTGAAGAGCCTGTTCGTGGCCGACCACGTCACCGACGAGCAGCGCCGCATGCTGCTCTCCGGCAAGTCCAACGAAGGTGCCGCCTCGACCGGCCCTGTCGTCTGCGCCTGCTTCGGCATCGGACGCGGCACCATCTGCGACAGCATCGCTGCCGGCGCGCGCACGGCCGCCGAGATCGGCGCAAAGCTCAAGGCCGGCACCAATTGCGGCTCCTGCATCCCCGAGCTGAAGCGGCTGATTGCGACGACGGAGGTTGCGCCTGCGAAGCAGGCCAAGGTCGCGAGCGCGGCGGGGTAGGGGTCTCTCCAGACCAAGAGACGGTCTCGTGCCCCGGACGCTGCGCAGCACGAAGTGATGCGCTGCAGAGCCGGGGCCCATCGCGCGGAGGTCTGTGTGGGCCTTTCTGGGTCCCGGCTCTGCGCAGCAACGCAGGGGGCTTTGCAGCGCGTCCGGGACACGAGAGCGGTATGGCTAGGTACGCCGCCATGCCCTCCGCCCAATCGACGCGCCCTCGATTGTGCCTTATGTTGCCGCGATCTCCCATCAACAACGACAAAAATAACAATGATGTACCTGGAAACGCCGCCGCGCCTGATCGAAACCAAGCTGTTCTCCGCAATGCCCGACAGGTTCCGCCGCAAAGGCGAGCGGACGGATTGGGCCGATGCCAACCGGCCGGGTGTGCCGACGGACTCCTTCATCGAAGGACCGTCGTTCGACAAGGATGGCAATCTCTACATCGTCGACATTCCCTTCGGCCGCATCTTCCGCATCGCGCCCGATGGCGAATGGTCGGTCGCGATCGAATATGAGGGCTGGCCGAACGGATTGAAGATCGCGGCCGACGGCCGCATCATGGTCGCCGACTACAGGTACGGCATCATGGAGTTCGACGCCAAGGACGGCCGCATCAAGCCTGTCCTGACTGCACGCAATTCGGAATCGTTTCGCGGCTGCAACGATCTGCATCTCGCCTCCAACGGCGACATCTATTTCACCGACCAGGGCCAGACCGGCCTGCATGACCCCAGCGGCCGCGTCTATCGCCTGACACAAAGCGGCCGGCTCGATTGCCTGATCGACACCGGCATCAGCCCGAATGGCCTGGTGCTCGATCCGACCGAAGCGGTGCTGTTCGTCGCGATGACGCGCGACAATTCGGTGTGGCGGTTGCCGTTCATGGAGGACGGCAGCATGTCCAAGGTCGGCCGCTTCTGCTCGCTGTTCGGCACCAGCGGCCCCGACGGCATGACCATGGATGCCAAGGGCCGCCTGTTCGTCGGGCACGCTTCGCTTGGCCATGTCTTCGTGTTCGCGCCGAACGGCGAATTGATCGCGCGGATCAAATCGTGCGCGGGGCCGAATTGCACCAACGTCGCAATCGGTGGCGCAAAGAAAGATCGGCTCTATATCACGGAGTCCGGGACCGGCAGCGTGCTGGTCGCTGATATCAGCGGATTGAACTCTTGAGCATGACGGCGGTTGCCTGAGCGAAAGAGCGGTATCGGAGCAGACATGAACACAAAACCTTTCGGCAAAACCGGCGCCGCCGTCTCCGTGATCGGGCAGGGCACCTGGTATCTCGATCATGGCGATCGCAAGCGCGCGATCACGGCGCTTCAGCGCGGGCTCGATCTCGGCATGACTCACATCGACACCGCCGAGATGTATGGTGATGCCGAACTCGTCATTGCCGATGCGATCACGGGCCGGCGCGACGACGTGTTCCTGGTCTCAAAGGTGCTGCCAAGCAACGCTTCGCGCGGCGGAACCATCACCGCCTGTGAGCGCTCGCTGAAGCGGCTGAAGACTGATCGGCTCGATTGCTATCTCCTGCACTGGCGTGGCTCGTATCCGCTGGAGGACACCGTCGCCGCGTTCGAGGAACTGGTGAAGACCGGCAAGATCAAATCCTGGGGCGTCTCCAATTTCGACGCCGACGATCTCGACGAGATCCTCGAAATTGCCGGCGAAGGCAAGATCGCCTGCAATCAGGTGCTCTATCATCTGAAGGAACGCGCGATCGAGCACGCGGTGATCCCGTGGTGCGAACAGCATGGCGTCGCTGTGGTCGCCTATTCGCCGTTCGGCCACGACGATTTCCCTACGAGCAACAGCAAGGGCGGCGCCGTGTTGGCGGGCATAGCGGAGGCGCGTCGCGCGACGCCGCGCCAAGTCGCGCTGAGCTTCCTCACCCGTGCAACTACGGTGTTCGCGATCCCGAAGGCGTCCTCTGCGGGACATGCCGGCGAAAATGCAGCGGCCGGTGATCTCGTGCTGACGAAAGACGAGATTGCGGCGCTCGATGCGGCGTTTCCGCGCGGTGCAAAGCCGCGCAGCCTGCCCATGCTGTAGTGCACAAAAGCCTATTATTAATGGAGTATTGACGCGCGCGGGCGTGAGCGCATATCGGCATCCTGTTTTCGGAAGTTGTGAAAGCGGCGCAATTATCGTTTTTAAGGATCATTCCCGATTCGCATTTCCTAGGTTCCTGCCGTGACACCGCCGCCCGCCGTAGCCGCAAGGCTCGACAGTATTCCCATGCCCATGCCGGAAAAGAAGCAGCAGGTGCGCCGCGCGCCTGCGCGCGTCGATCATCCCTTCAAGGGTATCGCGCTGGTGCTGCTGTCGACGATCTTTCTCGGTTGCTCCGATGTCACCGCGAAATATCTGTCGTCGAGCCTGCCGTCGATCGAGATCACCTGGATCCGCTTCGTGACGTTCGCGCTGATGTTCACGCCGGTGATGCTGCCGGGCTCGCCGTTCCATGCGATGCGCACCGAGCGCCTCGGCCTGCAACTGATGCGCGGCGCGGCACTGCTCGGCTCTTCGCTGTTCTTCATCACCGGTTTGAGCTTCCTGCCGATCGCGGAAGCCTCCGCCACCGGCTTCGTCTCGCCGCTGTTCGTCACCGCGCTCTCGATCATCTTCCTGAGCGAGAAGGTGGGCATGCGCCGCTGGATCGCCACCGCGATCGGCCTGACCGGCGTGATGATCATCCTGCGTCCGGGCTCCAGCGCGTTTCACGCCGCCGCGTTCTTCCCGATCGTCTCGGCGTTCTGTTGGGCCGCCGCGCTGATCCTGACGCGCATGATAAGCGGCCGCGAAGCCGTCCTCACCACGATGGCTTATTCGGCGCTGACGGGCGTTGCGATCCTCTCGCTGATGGTGCCGTTCGTCTGGGTCACGCCGAGCTGGACCGCGATCGGACTTGGCATCGTGATCGGTGTTGCGTCCACCGTCGGCCAGTGGATCATCGTGCTGGCCTATCGCTACGGCGATGCCTCGGTGCTGGCGCCGTTCTCGTATACGCAATTGCTGTGGGTCAGCATTTTGGGCTTCTTTCTGTTCGGAGAAGTGCCTGATATCTGGACCGTCACCGGCGCGGCCTTCATCGTCGCCAGCGGCCTCTACATCGCCCACCGCGAGCGCATCCGCCGCGCCCAGCTCCTGATAATGGAAGAGCGTTCCCCGAACCCCTGACGCAAGTTCGCGCGTCCGCTTTGTGCTATCAACGGCTCCAACAACAAGGGAGGAGCCGGATGCGCGCTGCGATTTTCAGGAACGGTGAAATCGTCGTCGACCGGATGGCTGAGCCGAAGCCGGGCAACGGCCAAGTGCTGGTCAAGACGCTCGCCTGCGGCATCTGCGGCTCAGACCTTCACGCACGCCAACACGCCCACCGCATGGTGGAGATGGCGCGGAAGACCGGACGCAAGCCAATGGACCTCACCCGCGACGTCGTGTTCGGCCATGAGTTCTGCTGCGAAATCGTCGATTACGGGCCCGGCACCACGCGCAAGCTCAAGTCGGGTACGCGCGTGTGCTCACTGCCGGCCCTGGTGACGCTGCAGGGCATCGAGGGCATCGGTTATTCCAACGAGAATGTTGGCGGCTATGCCGAGGCGATGCTGCTGAGCGAAGCGCTGCTGCTCGAAGTGCCCAACGGTCTGGCGCCGGAGCATGCTGCACTCACCGAACCGCTCGCGGTCGGCGTTCACGCCGTGGCCAAGGCCAATATCCAAGGTGGCGAGGTGCCGCTCGTGATCGGCTGCGGGCCGGTCGGGCTTGCGGTGATCGCCGCGCTCAGGATCAGGGGCCTGCATCCGATCGTCGCCGCCGACTATTCGCCGGCGCGACGCGCGCTCGCGGCCAAGCTCGGCGCCGACATCGTCGTCGATCCCCTGAAGTCGCAGCCCTATGCGACCTGGGCCGAGCACGCGCAGATGTCGGACGCGGAGAAGGCGGCGCGGCCGCCGTTGCAGGCCATGCTGCCCGCGCTGAAGCCCGCGATCATCTTCGAATGCGTCGGCGTGCCCGGTCTGTTGCAGCAGGTGTTCGAGGGCGCGCCGCGCGATGCGAGGATTGTCGTGGTCGGCGTCTGCATGGAGACCGACAGGAGCGAGCCGATGCTCGGCATCATGAAGGAGCTCAACGTTCAATACGTGCTCGGCTACACGCCGGACGAATTCGCAGCGTCGTTGCGCCTGATCGCGGAAGGGCAGGTGGATGCGGCTGCGATGGTGACGGCCGAGATCGGCATCGACGGTGTTGCGAAAGCCTTCGCCGACCTCGCCAATCCTGAAGTCCACACCAAGATCATCGTGCAGCCGTCGCGGTGATGCCTTACACCGGCAGCGCGATCGAATATTTCACCTGGCTGAGCGCAAAGCTGGACTCGATCGAGGCGATGCCGTCGAGCCGGGTGAGCTTGGTTTTCAGGAAAGTCTCATAGGATGCGAGGTCGGCCGCGACCACGCGCAGCAGATAGTCGCGGTTGCCGGTCATCAGATAGCACTCCAGCACCTCGTCCCATTTCGAGATTGCGCGTGCGAAGCGGTTGAGATCCTCCTCCTTCTGCCGCGCCAGCTTGATCGAGATGAAGACGCTGACATGCAGCCCCAGTGCCTTCTGGTCGACCGTCGCGATGTAGCGCGAGATGACGCCGCGCTCCTCCAGCAGCTTGACCCGGCGATGGCAGGGCGAGACCGAGAGTCCGACCTTTTCGGCGAGTTCCTGCATGGTCAGCCGGCTGTCATTCTGGAGCAGGGCGAGGATTTTTCGATCGATGGCGTCTAGCGCGGGCATTGGGATAGAACCTGTGGTTTCCAGATAGTTTTTGGTATGGCGTTCCAATATTAGCAGGTATCGCGTGAAAAATTGAGAAATTTGGCCCAGCCCGCAGGCGTATCATCGTGGCACCTGTTTTCCGGGAGCGTTGCCATGCCCGTTGATACCGCCCGTCTCGACACATTGACCGCGCTGGCCCGCAAGGCGCTGTGGCTGTCGTCCTGGACCATCCATCACGCCAACCACGTCCGCACCAGCTCGGATGGCCTGAAGGTCGGGGGACATCAGGCCTCGTCGGCCTCGCTCGCGACCATCATGTCGGCGCTGTATTTCCATGTGTTGCGCCCTGAGGACCGCGTCGCGGTGAAACCGCATGCGAGCCCGGTGTTCCACGCCATCCAGTATCTGTTCGGCCGGCAGAGCCGCGAGAAGCTGGAAAACTTCCGCGGCTTCAAGGGCGCGCAGTCCTATCCCTCGCGCACCAAGGATGTCGACGACGTCGATTTCTCGACCGGCTCGGTCGGCCTCGGCGTCGCGCAGACGCTGTTCGCCTCGCTGGTGCAGGACTATGTCAAGGCGCATAGTTGGATGAAGGATCGCCGTGAAGGGCGGATGATCGCGCTGGTCGGAGATGCCGAGATGGACGAGGGCAACATTTTCGAGGCGCTCGCGGAGGGCTGGAAGCACGGCCTGCGCAACACCTGGTGGGTGGTCGACTACAACAGGCAGTCGCTGGACGCCGTCGTCCGCGAAGGCCTTTGGGAAAAATTCGAGACCATGTTCCGCAATTTCGGCTGGGACGTGGTGATCGTGAAATACGGCCGCCTGATGCGCGAGGCCTTTGCCGAGCCCGGCGGCGAGGCGTTGAAGCGCTGGATCGACAATTGCCCGAACGCGCTCTACGCGGCGTTGTGCTTCCAGGGCGGCGCCGCCTTCCGCAAGCACCTGCATGACGAGATCGGCGATCAGGGACCTATCACAAAACTGATCGACAAGCGCAGCGACGACGAGCTGCTGGCGCTGATGTCGAACCTCGGTGGCCACGATATGGCGAGCATGCTGGAGGCGTTCGAATCCATCGATCACGACCGCCCGGTCTGCTTCATCGCCTACACCATCAAAGGCGTCGGCCTTCCGTTCCAGGGCCACAAGGACAACCACGCCGGCCTGATGACGGTCGCGCAGATGGAGAAATATCGCGACAGCCAGAACATCCGACCCGGACACGAATGGGACAGATACGAGGGTCTCGCGCAAGACGCCGCCGAGCTCGATGCCTTCCTCGCGCGCGTGCCGTTCAACCAGGACGGCCGCCGGCTTACCGCGCCTGCGATCGAGGTGCCCGCGCAGCTCGCCTTCAAGCTGTCGCCGCAGATGTCGACCCAGCAGGGTTTTGGGCTGGTGCTGAACGAGATCGCGCGCGGCGACAGCGAGCTTGCCAAGCGCATCGTCACGACATCGCCTGATGTCACCGTCTCGACGAATCTCGGTCCGTGGGTGAACAGGCGCGGCCTGTTTGCGCGCGGCGAGAAGGCGGACTTATTCCGCAGCGAGAAAATTCCTTCCACGTTCAATTGGGACTTTTCGCCGAAAGGCCAGCATCTCGAACTCGGCATTGCCGAGATGAACCTGTTCATCATGCTCTCGGCGCTCGGCCTGTCGCACCAGATCAACGGCGAGCGGCTCTTGCCGGTCGGCACGCTCTACGATCCCTTCATCGAACGCGGTCTCGATGCGCTGAACTATGCCTGTTACCAGGATGCGCGCTTCATGGTGGCGGCGACCCCATCAGGCATCACGCTCGCGCCCGAAGGCGGCGCGCACCAGTCGATCGCAACGCCGTTGATCGGCATGGCGCAGGATGGCCTTGCCTCGTTCGAGCCGGCCTTCGTCGACGAACTCGCCGTGATCATGGGGTGGGGATTCAACCACATGCAGCGCGATCCGGGCGAGGGCGGCTCAGTCTATTTGCGGCTCTCGACGCGCAATATCGAGCAGGCGCAGCGGATCATGACGCCCGAACTGGAGCAGGGCATCACCGACGGGGCTTATTGGCTGCGCAAGCCTGGCCCGAATGCCGAACTCGTGATCGCCTATACCGGCGCGGTCGCGCCCGAAGCGATCGAGGCGACCGGCTTCATCGGCGAGAGCCGGCGCGACATCGGCCTGCTCGCGATCACTTCCGCAGATCGTCTGCATGCGGCTTGGACCGCCGCACGGAAATTGCGCCGTGATCGGAGAGGCGTGCAGCATCTCAGCCACATCGAAAAACTGCTCGCGCCGCTGCCGCGCGACTGCGGCATCGTCACCGTGATCGATGGGCATCCGGCGACGCTCGGCTGGCTCGGTAGCGTCCGCGGCCATCGCGTCGAGGCGCTCGGCGTCGAGCAGTTCGGTCAGACCGGCACGATCGCCGACCTCTACCGTCACCACGGCATCGACGCCAACGCCATCATCGATGCGGCCGAAAGCCTCACCACCGGCGCGCCGGTGCTGCATCGGAAGATGGCGGTGTAGTGGGAATGACCGGCGCATGGGCCCCGGCTCAGCAGCGCACCGCTGAAGGGCGCTGCGCTGCGTCCGGGGCACGAGAGCCGCTTCGACGAGCTGCAGTTTCGCGTCCCGGACGCGGCGCGGCATGAAATGACGCGACGCTGAGCCGGGACCCAAGTTCTTACGTCCCAGCCACCTTGCCACCCCTCCGCCATCGGCTCATATAGCCTCCGTCCGCCGCAACGCTGGCCCCGCATATGGCGGGTTCAATTGCCGGCGCTTTCGTGCAAGGATGCCTGCCGAAACGCCCCCTCCATACCCAAGAAGAGGTTCACGATGGTCAATCGCATGCAGTTCTACATCGACGGCGCCTGGGTCGATCCCGCCGTCAAGAAGTCCACCCCGGTCGTCAATCCGGCGACGGAAGAGGCGATGTACGACATTGCGCTGGGCTCCAAGGCCGACGTCGACAAGGCCGTCGCCGCCGCCAAGCGCGCGTTCGTGACATTCTCCCAGACCAGCCGTGACGAGCGCGTCGCGCTGCTCACCAAGGTCATCGAGATCTACAAGGGGCGCCTCAAGGAGATCGGCGCTGCCGTCTCCGACGAGATGGGCGCGCCGCTGCCGATGGCCGAAAAGCTCCAGGCCGGCGCCGGCCTCGGCCATCTCATGACCACGCTCGACGTGCTCAAGAATTATCATTTCGAGGAACCGGTCGGCACCGCCATGGTGCTGCGCGAGCCGGTCGGCGTGGTCGGCATGATCACGCCCTGGAACTGGCCGCTCAACCAGATCGCCTGCAAGGTCGCGCCCGCGCTCGCCGCCGGCTGCACCATGATCCTGAAGCCGTCGGAGTTCACCCCGACCTCGGCGCTGATCTTCGCGGAAATCCTCCATGAAGCCGGCGTG
This sequence comes from Bradyrhizobium sp. LB14.3, assembly GCF_040547985.1. Classification (NCBI taxonomy): domain Bacteria; kingdom Pseudomonadati; phylum Pseudomonadota; class Alphaproteobacteria; order Hyphomicrobiales; family Nitrobacteraceae; genus Bradyrhizobium; species Bradyrhizobium sp. LB14.3. The sequence continues at coordinate 1,056 of NZ_JBEPQT010000007.1, read as the reverse complement.
CCGAAGGGCGTGTTCAACCTCGTCAACGGTCTCGGCCCCGAGGTCGGCGCCGCCATGAGCGAGCACCCCGATATCGACATGATCTCGTTCACCGGCTCGACCCGCGCCGGCATCGATGTGGCCAAGCGTGCGGCGCCGACCGTGAAGCGCGTCAGCCAGGAGCTCGGCGGCAAGTCGCCGAACGTCATCCTCGAAGGCGCCGACCTCACGAAGGCGGTGACCGGCGGCGTGATGCACATGTTCAACAACTCCGGCCAGTCCTGCAACGCGCCCTCGCGCATGATCGTGCCGCTGTCGAAGATGAAGGAAGTGGCCGCGATCGCGAAGGCTGTCGCCGACAAGACCAAGGCGGGCGATCCGCGCGCCGAGGGCACCACCATCGGTCCGGTCGTCAACCGCGGCCAGTGGGACAAGATCCAGGGGCTGATCAAGAAGGGCATCGACGAGGGCGCAACGCTCGTGTCCGGCGGCCCGGGCCTGCCCGAGGGCGTCAATAAGGGCTTCTATGTCCGCCCGACCATCTTCGCCGACGTCACCCCTGACATGACGATCGCGCGCGAAGAAATCTTCGGACCGGTGCTGACCATCATCGGCGCCAAGGACGAAGCCGAGGCCGTGCATATCGCCAACGACACGCCCTATGGCCTGGCCGGCTACGTCACGGGCGCTTCCGTCGAGGACGCCAAGCGGGTCGGCCGCCAGATCCGCGCCGGCAACGTCAACCTCCAAGGCGTGCCCAACGACCGCACCGCGCCGTTCGGCGGCTACAAGCAGTCCGGCAACGGCCGCGAATGGGGCAAGTACGGCCTCGAGGACTTCCTCGAAGTGAAGGCCGTCGCCGGCTTCAACGCGGCGTAAGCTATCGTTTGAACCAACATGACGCCGGAGTGGAAAACCGCTCCGGCGTTTTTGTTTGTTCGTCATTGCGAGCGAAGCGAAGCAATCCAGAAATCTTTCCGCGGAGACAGTCTGGATTGCTCACATGGGGATTTGGTGTGTCAAGGCGGATGTTCCGCTTTTTGTTTGATTGCTGCCAGCTTTTCGTCCCGACCGCTG